>NZ_JBEOPW010000020.1:0-117441 GCF_040310465.1 Pseudomonas sp. H26/SER47-MNA-CIBAN-0231
AACTCCGTCGACCTGTAAGTGCTTTGCTGAATCCATAATCGACTCGATCTTTCAGGTCGATGTATACCGCAAGACACCTCGGTCGGCCCCCTCTCCCAGAGGGAGAGGCGACTGATTGGGGGATGCTGCAGAACTCCGTCGACCTGTAAGTGCTTTGCTGAATCCATAATCGACTCGATCTTTCAGGTCGATGTATACCGCAAGACACTTCGGTCGGCCCCCTCTCCCTCCGGGAGAGGGCTGGGGTGAGGGGCTGCTGCTAGACACAAACCTCAACTTCCCCGAGATGCCCACCATACGGCCCAAAACTGCGCTCTACCATCCGCCGCGTGCCGTCCGCCTGTACAACCAACGCTGTACTCGCCCGCGTCCCGTAACTCTGGCTGGCAATAAACACGCTCGACAGCAACGACTCCGTCGCCATGCCCACCCCGGTATCCGGCAACTCGGCCTCGGGTGCGGTCTGTGCATCGCTGAGCAAGGTCAACAAACGCTCAGGCTGCGGATCATCCAGCACCGCGCTCAACGCAGCCCTGGCCTTTAGCAGTTTCGGCCAAGGCGTATCCAGCCCCGCGTTGGATAAACCATAAACCCCAGGCTGCAACATCACCGGCTCTGACGCCCGCGCATTCAAGTGCCACAACTCATGGGCATTGCCCAGCAGCAGATTGAACCCGGCATATTCGGCGGCACGGGCCACTACATCGCTCAAATAATCATCAATCGACAGATCGCCCGCAAGAAACCGCGCCACCAGCTCGCCCCGGGATTTGGTGGCCGGCGGCTGTTGCGGATCGCGAATATTGGTCAGTGCGGCGAAGCGTCTGTTGGCGCCGATCCCCAGCCAGGTGCCGCCAGCCTCAAGATCGCGCCCGGCATGTACGTGCGGCGCCTCGGGCCACTGCGCCAATGGCAGGCTGGGGCGGGCGTAGAATTCGTCGCGGTTGGCCGCGACGATCAGCGGCTGGGCATGGTCCGGGCGCCAGGCGAAAACAATCAGGCACATAAGGTGGTCCTTGTGTGTTTTTTGCCCACTCTACGCATCCGGCGTCCGTGCATCCATCGCCAGTGGAGCAGAACGCTGCGCATCCGTTAACATGCCGCTCCTGTTTTGCCGATGCGTGCTGGAGACGGTCATGGAATTTCTGCTCTACCTGGCGCTCGGCGCCTGTGCGGGCGTGCTCGCCGGGCTGTTTGGCGTTGGCGGCGGGATCATCATCGTCCCGGTGCTGGTGTTCAGCTTCACCCTGCAGGGTTTCGATCAGTCGATTCTTACGCACTTGGCGGTGGGCACGTCGCTGGCGACGATCATTTTCACCTCGGTCAACGCCGTGCGTGAGCATCACCGCCGTGGCGCGGTGCGCTGGGCGATTTTTCGCTGGATGACCGTGGGTATCCTGCTCGGTGCCGGTTTCGGGGCGCTGACCGCAGAAGCGATCTCCGGGCCGAACCTGCAAAAGATCATCGGCGTATTTGCCCTGGTGATCGCCGTGCAACTGGCGCTGGATGTCAAACCCAAGGCCAGCCGAACGGTGCCGGGCAAACTCGGTCTGACCGCTGCCGGTACGGTGATTGGCTGGGCCTCGGCGATTTTCGGCATTGGCGGCGGCTCGCTGACCGTGCCGTTTCTGACCTGGCGCAGCGTGCCGATGCAGCAGGCGGTGGCGACCTCGTCGGCCTGTGGCTTGCCGATCGCTCTGGCCAGTGCAGCAAGTTTCATGATTCTGGGGTGGCACGATCCGTTGTTGCCGGCCCATAGTCTCGGTTTTGTGTATTTGCCGGCATTGTTGGGCATCGCCCTGACCAGCATGGTCTTCGCCCGGCTCGGCGCGCGTCTGGCACACAGGTTGTCGCCGCGCTTGCTGAAAAGGCTGTTCGCCGCTTTGCTGTTCTGCGTGGGTTTGAGCTTTCTGCTCTGACCGCGTGGCAATCCTGGCTTAATCCTGAGGTGGCAGCGTCGCCCGGGAATTTCGCTTTCAACTCTAACAAGGAGTCGCAATGCTGCCTTACCCGCAGATCGACCCGGTGGCCCTGGCCATCGGTCCGCTGAAAATCCACTGGTACGGTCTGATGTACCTGATCGGCATCGGCGGCGCGTGGCTGTTGGCGTCGCGCCGGCTCAACCGCTTCGACCCGACCTGGACCAAGGAGAAACTCTCCGATCTGGTGTTCTGGCTATCGATGGGCGTGATCGTCGGCGGCCGTCTGGGTTACGTGCTGTTCTATGACCTGAGCGCGTACCTGGCCAACCCGACGCTGATTTTCGAAGTGTGGAAGGGCGGCATGTCGTTCCACGGCGGATTCATCGGCGTGATGCTCGCGGCCTTGTGGTTCGGCAAGCGCAATGGCAAGTCGTTCTTCCAGCTGATGGACTTCGTCGCGCCGATGGTGCCGATCGGTCTGGGCGCCGGGCGCATCGGCAATTTCATCAACGCCGAGCTGTGGGGCAAGGCCACCGACGTGCCATGGGCGATGGTGTTCCCGCCGTTCAGCGATCCGGCGCAGTTGCCGCGCCACCCGTCGCAGCTGTATCAGTTTGCCCTCGAAGGCGTGGCGCTGTTCCTGATCCTGTGGATCTTCTCGCGCAAACCGCGTCCGACCATGGCGGTCTCCGGCATGTTCGCGTTGTTCTACGGCATCTTCCGTTTCATCGTCGAGTTCGTTCGCGTCCCGGATGCGCAGTTGGGCTACTTGGCGTGGAACTGGCTGACCATGGGTCAGGTGCTCTGCGTGCCGATGATTGTCGGCGGGCTGTTGCTGATCTGGCTGGCCTATCGTCGCGCCCCGGCAGCACCGCTCGCGCCGACGGCTTAAACTACGAACCCCGGCGCGCGACGCCGGGGCTCCAAGGACACAGGTAACTCATGAAGCAATATCTCGAACTGGTCTCGCACGTCATAAAGAACGGCACCAAGCAGGCCAACCGCACCGGCATCAACACCATCAGTTTTCCGGGAGCAATGCTGCGTTTCGATCTGCAGGAAGGTTTCCCGGCGATCACCACGCGCAAAATGGCTTTCAAATCGGCCATCGGCGAGATGTGCGGGTTTCTGCGTGGCGTGAACAACGCCGCTGAATTCCGCGCGCTGGGCTGCAAGGTCTGGGACCAGAACGCCAACGAAAACGCACAATGGCTGGCCAACCCGTTCCGTCAGGGCGACGACGACCTCGGTGAAATCTACGGCGTGCAGTGGCGCAAGTGGCCGGCGTACAAGCAGATCCCGCTGAGCAACACCGCCGCCATCGAACAGACCCTGGCCAACGGCTACAAGCAGATCGCTCAGGGCGAAGAAGACGGCCAGGCCTACGTGGTGCTGTACAAAGCCATCGATCAGGTGCGCCAGTGCGTCGACACGATCATCAACGATCCGGGCAGCCGGCGCATTCTGTTCCACGGCTGGAACGTCGCCCAGCTCGATGAAATGGCCCTGCCGCCATGCCATCTGCTGTACCAGTTCCACCCGAACGTCGAGACCAAAGAGATCTCGCTGACCCTGTACATCCGCTCCAATGATCTGGGACTGGGCACGCCGTTCAACCTCACCGAAGGCGCCGCACTGCTGAGCCTGATCGGTCGCCTGACCGGCTACACGCCGCGCTGGTTCACCTATTTCATCGGCGATGCGCACGTCTACGAAAACCACCTGGACATGCTCAACGAACAGCTCAAGCGCGAGCCGTTTGCCATGCCGAAACTGAAGATCTCCGATCGCGTGCCGGAGTTTGCCAAGACTGGCGTATATCAGCCGGAGTGGCTGGAATTGGTCGAGCCGAGCGATTTCTCGCTGGAAGGCTATGAGCACCATCCGCCGATGACCGCGCCGATGGCGGTCTAGTCACCATTGATCGTTCCCACGCTCCGCGTGGGAATGAATCCCGTGACGCTCTGCGTCACTTTGGACGCGGAGCGTCCATGGCGGCATTCCCACGCGGAGCGTGGGAACGAGCTTCGCCCGTCAGTGGCCGTGGCTGCGGCCCACATGGGAGTGTTCGACTTCGGCCGCGACAACCCCGCCACTCACCTCCAGCCGTTGCAAGATTCCGCATTGATCCGCCTCCGGCCCTTCGCCACAGCGTTGGCGCAGGTCGAGCAGTTGTGTCTGCAACGCCAATAACCCATCAATTCGCGCCTTCACGTGCTGAATATGTTCGTCGATCAGCGCATTGACGCTCTCGCACTGATCCTGCGGGCTGTCGCGCAGGGCGAGGAGGCTGCGGATTTCTTCGAGGGTCATGTCGAGGGTGCGGCAGTTGCGGATGAAGGTCAGGCGCTCGGCGTGGGCCTGGGTGTAGACGCGGTAGTTGCCGTCGCTGCGCGCCGGTTCCGGCAGGAGGTTTTCGCGCTCGTAGTAGCGGATGGTTTCCACGGCGCAGTCGGTGAGTTTCGCCAGTTCGCCGATCTTCATGACGGCCATCTCCAAAAGGGTGCTTGACCCTATAGTGGCTACAGGGTCTTTACTTGGCAACAGGCACCTTCATGGACGCGACCAATGAGTGATTCCCTGCACACCCACAAGCCCGGCGACGGCCACGATCACAGTCATGAATTGCAGCCGGTGCATAAACATTCGCACGGCGGCGATTCCTGCTGCGCTTCGAAAGCTGCGCCGGCCCCGGTTCATTCGCACGAAGATTCCTGCTGCTCGTCGAAAGCCGCAGCGCCTGCCCTGGTGCAACTGAGCGAAAAGACCAGCGCCGACGCGCGCCTGAGCAGCTTCCGCATCGAGGCAATGGACTGCCCGACCGAGCAGACGCTGATCCAGAACAAGCTCGGCAAACTGGCCGGCGTGCAGCAGCTGGAATTCAATCTGATCAATCGCGTGCTTGGCGTGACCCATAATCTGCCGGGCACCGAGCCGATCACCGAGGCGATCAAATCCCTCGGCATGCACGCCGAGCCGCTAGAGGCGGGTGTCGATGCTCCGGCCCCGGCTGCGGTGAAAAAACACTGGTGGCCACTGGCGCTGTCCGGTGTGACCGCGCTGGGCGCCGAAGTCATCCACTTCACCAGCGCTGCCCCCGACTGGGTGGTGGCGATTGTTGCGCTGGTGTCGATCCTCAGCGGCGGCCTCGGCACCTACAAAAAGGGCTGGATTGCCCTGAAGAACCTTAACCTCAACATCAATGCGCTGATGAGCATCGCCGTAACCGGCGCCATCCTCATCGGTCAGTGGCCGGAAGCGGCGATGGTGATGTTCCTTTTCACCGTCGCCGAGTTGATCGAGGCACGCTCGCTGGACCGCGCGCGCAATGCGATCAGCGGCTTGATGCAGATGACCCCCGAGCAAGCCACGGTCTTGCAGGCTGACGGCAACTGGCGCGAACAAGAGGTGAAAAGCGTCGAACTCGGCGCCCGCGTGCGGGTGAAGCCAGGCGAGCGCATCGCGCTGGACGGCGCGGTGGTCAGCGGCAATTCGACCATCGACCAGGCGCCGATCACCGGTGAAAGCCTGCCGGTGGAAAAAGCTGTCGGCGATAAAGTCTTCGCTGGCACCATCAATCAGGCCGGCTCGCTGGAATACACGGTCACCGCTGCGGCGAACAACTCGACCCTGGCGCGGATCATTCACGCCGTCGAACAGGCCCAGGGCGCGCGGGCACCCACGCAGCGTTTCGTTGACCAATTCTCGAAAATCTACACCCCGGCGGTCTTCGTCTTCGCCTTGGCCGTGGCGATCATCCCGCCGTTGTTCATGGGCGCGGCGTGGTTCGACTGGATCTACCGCGCGCTGGTGTTGCTGGTGGTTGCCTGCCCGTGCGCACTGGTGATTTCCACCCCGGTGACCATCGTCAGCGGCCTCGCGGCGGCGGCGCGCAAGGGCATTCTGGTCAAGGGCGGCGTGTACCTGGAAGGCGGCTTCAAGCTCGATTATCTGGCGCTGGACAAGACCGGCACGATCACCCACGGCAAACCAGTGCAGACCGATTACCTTTCGCTCGAGCCGACCGCAGACGCCACGGCACCGGCCATCGCCGCCGCGCTGGCCGGGCGCTCCGATCACCCGGTGTCGCTGGCGATTGCCAGTGCCGCTGTGGATAAAAACTTCGCCGCGCCGACTGTGGATAACTTCGCCGCGTTGGGCGGGCGGGGCGTCAAAGGCGACATCAACGGCCAGACTTATCATTTGGGCAACCATCGTCTGGTCGAAGAGCTTGGCCTGTGCTCACCGCAGCTGGAAGAGAAGCTGTTCGCGCTGGAAAAGCAGGGCAAATCCGTGGTGTTGCTGCTCGACAAATCAGGCCCGCTGGCGCTGTTCGCCGTGGCCGACACGGTCAAGGAAACCAGCCGCGAAGCGATTCGTCAGTTGCATGAACTCGGGGTGAAAACCCTGATGCTGACCGGCGACAACGTCCACACCGCGCAAGCGATTGCCGCCCAGGTCGGCATCGACGAGGCGCGCGGCGACTTGCTGCCGACCGACAAGCTGCAAGCCATTGAAGATCTGTACAAGCAGGGCCACCGGGTCGGTATGGTCGGCGATGGCATCAACGACGCCCCGGCACTGGCCCGCGCCGAGATCGGTTTCGCCATGGCCGCCGCCGGCACCGACACCGCGATCGAAACCGCCGATGTCGCCCTGATGGACGACGATCTGCGCAAGATTCCTGCGTTCATCAGCCTGTCGCGCAATACCGCGAGCATCCTCAAACAGAACATCGCACTGGCGCTGGTGATCAAGGCGATATTTCTTGCGGTAACCTTTGCCGGGCTTGCCACCATGTGGATGGCGGTGTTTGCCGATATGGGCGTGAGCCTGCTGGTGGTGTTCAACGGTTTGCGCCTGCTGCGCAAGTAAACGTGAGGGAAGGTTGTGCTGAGTGCCGAGCTGAAAGCGTTTTACATGGTCGCCCGCCTGGGCAGCATCACGCTGGCGGCGAAAAAGCTCGGCCTCAGCCAACCGACCGTGACCACGCAAATCCGCAATCTGGAGAGTCAGTATTCGGTGGAACTGTTCTACCGTGGCGGGCGCCGTTTAAGCGTCAGTGACGAAGGCGCGCGGCTGCTGCCGATGGTCAAGACCCTGTTGCAGCAAGAGGCCGACATCGAGTTCTTCCTGCGCAACAGCGGTCAGGTGCAGGGCACGCTGCGCATTGCCGCGACGGCGCCATATTACATCCTCGATCTGGTGAAGACCTTCCGCGAGCGTTTGCCGCAGGTGGAAGTGTCGGTGGAAATCGGCAATTCGCAGCAAGTGCTGGAAGCGCTGGAGGATTACCGCGTGGATGTCGCGGCATCGTCGCAGTTGCTCGACGATGCGCGGTTGATTCGCCGGGTGCTCGGCACCGATCCGCTGGTGCTGGCGGTGCATCGCAATCATCCGTTGGCGGCGCAGGAACATGTGACGTTGAATGCGCTGGCCGGGCATACATTGCTGATGCGCGAGCCGGGTTCGACCACGCGGCGGTTGACCGAAGAGTTGCTGGCCAGCGCCGGGGTCAGTTTCGGGCCGTTGCTGGAGATCGGCAGCCGTGAGTCCATTCGTGAAGCCGTGCTGCGCAATATCGGTATCAGCATCATTGCGCGGCAGGAGGTGCCGCATGATCCGCAACTGAGGGTGCTGACCATCGAGAATGCGCCGCAGATTCCGGAGTATCTGTATTGCCTCAAAGAGAGGAAGGGTGCGCGGTTGCCGGCGGCGTTCCTCGGCTTGGCACAAGAGATGTCTCCTGCGTAATGATCGTTCCCACGCTCCGCGTGGGAATGCAGCCCGGGACGCTCTGCGTCCCAAAAGCCGAACGCGGAGCGTCCGATGAGGCATTCCCACGCGGAGCGTGGGAACGATCTGCAGTGAACCAAAATCCTCGAATACCACTATCAGCGGTTTTTGCCTCGCTGCCACATGACGGACGCATTACAACTCTAGGATTGGCCTCATCCGTTTGCTGAGGTCCGTCCATGAATCCTGCCATCGCAACTGCCCTGACCAACCCCGGCGCGCCGATGAAAGTGCGCGGCGTGCACAAGCGTTTCGGCGCGTTCAATGCGCTGGATAACGTTTCCCTCGATGTCGCCGCCGGCGAACTGGTGTGCCTGCTCGGCCCGTCGGGCTGTGGCAAGACCACATTGTTGCGCTGCATTGCCGGGCTGGAGCAGCAGGACAGCGGCGAGTTGTATCTGGGCGATCGCGATGTCTCGCATCTTGCCCCGCAAGCGCGGGATTACGGGATTCTGTTCCAGTCCTACGCGTTGTTTCCCAATCTGACGGTCGAGGCGAACATTGCCTACGGCCTCGCCGGCAGCGGGCGCGATGAAGTGCGCCGGCGTGTCGGTCAGATGCTGGAACTGGTCGGTCTCACCGGCAGTGAGAAAAAGTACCCCGGTCAATTGTCCGGCGGTCAGCAACAGCGGGTGGCGCTGGCTCGGGCATTGGCGCCGGCACCGTCGCTGCTGTTGCTCGACGAACCGATGTCGGCCCTCGACGCGCGGGTGCGCGAGCATCTGTGCACCGAGCTGCGTCAGCTGCAACGCAACCTCGGCATCACCACGCTGATGGTCACGCACAATCAGGACGAAGCGATGCTGATGGCCGATCGCATCGCGGTCATGAATAACGGCCGCGTCGAGCAGTACGCCACCCCGCAGGAAATCTACAACCGCCCGGCCACGCCGTTCGTGGCCGAGTTTGTCGGTCAGGGCAACTGGCTGCCGTTTCAGCGCAGCAGCGACAGTCACGCCAAGGTTGGCGGGATGAATCTGCGCTTGGCCGAGGGCAGCGTACACAGCGCTTCGGGTCGACTGTTCTGCCGCCCGGAGGCGATCAACGTCAACCCGCTGGTGCACGAAGAGAACTTGTTCCCGGCCAGGGTTCGCGAAATCACTTTTCTCGGCAACCGCTGCCGGATGAGCTTCGAACTTGATCAATTGCCGGGCCACGCACTGCTCGCCGAAATCGCTCCAGAAGCCATGCCGCGCCTCGGCGCCCAGCAGATCATGGTCGCCTTGCCGCCGCGCAGTTTGCAGGTGTTCGCCTGATGAACAGCAACCTCGCGCTGCCGCTACCGCACAAGCAGGTGCGACAGTCCTCGAAAGCCGAGATCGGCGATCGCCTGTTCGTGCTCGGCGGCAAAGTCCTCCTGCTGGTGTTGCTCGGCCTCGCGGTGCTGCTGCCGTTGCTGGCGATCTTCTGGCGCGGCTTCAGCAACGACGCCGGGCAGGGCGGCGGCTGGCTCGCGGCGAAAGAGTTGGTGACCAGTGCCAATTTCCATTGGCTGCTCGGCAACAGCCTGAAAGTGTCCCTCAGCGTTGCGGCCATTGTCGTACCGCTGGCCTACCTGTTTGCCTACGCACTGCAACGCACGCTGATTCCGGGCAAAGGCATCTGGCGCGGAATCTCCCTGCTGCCACTGATGGCGCCGTCGATGCTGCCGGGGATTGCGCTGGTTTATCTGTTCGGCAACCAGGGCATGCTGCGTGGGCTGCTCTCGGACAATATCTATGGCTTCTGGGGCATTGTGCTGGGCGAGGTGATCTACACCTTTCCCCATGCGCTGATGATTTTGCTCTCGGCATTGTCGCTGGCCGATGCGCGGCTGTTCGACGCCGCATCGAGCATGGGCGCCAGTCCGGCCAAAGCGTTTCGCAGCATCACTTGGCCGGCGACCCGCCAGGCGGTATTCGCTGCGTTCTGTCTGGTATTCACCCTGACCATCACTGATTTCGGTGTGCCGGTGGTGGTCGGTGGCGACTATCAAGTGCTGGCGCTGGAAGCCTACAAAGCCGTGGTCGGCCAGCAGCAATTCGGTCGCGGCGCGTTGATCGGCATGGTGTTGTTGCTGCCGGCGCTGTTCAGCTTTGGTGTCGATGCCTGGCTGCGTCGGCGTCACGGCGACTCCATGAGCGGGCGCGCGCAGGTGTTCAAACCGCTGCCGTCCAGGCTGCGCGACGGCTGCTATCTGGCGATCGTTTTGCTGATCAGTGCGGCGTTGATCCTGGTGTTCGGCATGGCGGTGTTTTCGTCGCTGGTGAAGTTCTGGCCGTACAACCTGTCGCTGTCGCTCAACCACTATCAGTTCAACGAGACCGCCGGCGGTGGCTGGCTCGCCTACGGCAACAGTCTGAAGATGGCGCTGGGCACCGCGTTGATCGGCAGCGTGCTGATTTTCACTGGCGCCTATCTGATGGAGAAAACCCGCACTCAGCGCGGGCTCAACCTGGCTTTGCGTATGCTCAGCTTCGTGCCGATGGCGGTGCCGGGGCTGGTGCTGGGCCTGGGCTACGTCTTCTTCTTCAACCTCAGCGGCAATCCGCTGCACGTGCTGTACGGGACGATGACGCTGCTGATCGTCTGCACCATTGCGCACTACCTGACCACCGCACAAATGACCGCGACCACCGCGCTGCGCCAGCTCGATGCTGAATTCGAAGCCGCCGCGCTGTCGTTGAAGGCGCCGCTGTACCGGCATTACCTGCGCGTCACCGTGCCGATCTGCCTGCCGGCGCTGCTGGACATCGTGCGCTACCTGTTCGTCTCGGCGATGACCACGGTTTCCGCTGCGATCTTCCTTTACAGCCCCGACACCATCCTCGCGGCGGTGGCGGTGCTGAACATGGATGACGCCGGCAACGTTGGCGGCGCGGCGGCGATGTCGACCCTGATCCTGTTCACTTCGGCCGGCGTGTCGCTGTTGCTGGCGTGGGCTTCGCGCGGCCTGTTGCGCCGTTCCCAGGCCTGGCGGCAAACCGCGCCAGGTCACTGATTGCAAACCCGATCAACTCATCTACAGGAAAACGCTCATGTTCAAGCCTATGGCCCTGGCCGCTGCTGTGCTCGCGACTTTCAGCCTGAATGCCTTCGCGGCAAAAACCGAGTTGACGGTGTACACCGCCCTCGAAGCCGAGCAACTGAAGTCCTACAAGGACGCCTTCGAAAAGGCCAACCCGGACGTCGAGATCAAATGGGTGCGCGATTCGACCGGGATCATCACCGCCAAGCTGCTCGCCGAAAAGGCTCGTCCGCAGGCTGACGCGGTGTGGGGCCTCGCCGCGTCGAGCCTGGCGATTCTCGATCAGCAAGGCATGCTGCAAAGCTATGCACCGAAGGATCTCGGCAAGATCGGCGCGAACTACCGCGACGCCGCCAACCCGCCAGCCTGGGTCGGCATGGACGTCTGGGCCGCGACCATTTGCTTCAACACTGTCGAAGCCGAGAAGCAGGGGCTGAGCAAACCGGTCAGTTGGCAGGACCTGACCAAGCCGGAGTACAAGGGCAAGATCGTCATGCCCAATCCGGCGTCGTCCGGCACCGGTTTCCTTGACGTCAGCGCCTGGCTGCAAACCTTCGGCGAGAAGCAGGGCTGGGCGTATATGGACGGTCTGCACCAGAACATCGGCCAGTACGTTCACTCCGGTTCCAAGCCTTGCAAGCTGGCGGCGGCGGGGGAGTTTCCGATCGGGATTTCCTTTGAATATCCAGCCGTACAGCTGAAGCGCCAGGGCGCGCCACTGGACATCATCCTGCCGAAGGAAGGCCTGGGCTGGGAGATCGAAGCGACAGCGGTGATCAAAGGCACACCGCATGAAGAAGCGGCGAAGAAACTCGCTGATTTCTCCGCCAGCGCCGAGGCGATGGATCTGTACAAGGAGAACTTCGCTGTTCTTGCGCAGCCGGGGATTGCCAAGCCACAAACCGAATTGCCAGCCGACTATGAGCAGCGTCTGATCAAGAACGACTTTGCCTGGGCCTCGAAGAATCGCGACGAGATCCTGGCTGAATGGCGCAAGCGGTATGACGGCAAGTCCGAAAAAGTTGTCGCCAAGTAAGATCTTTATCGACTGACAAGGCCCCTTCGCGAGCAGGCTCGCTCCCACAGTTGCAATGCTGTCCCCTGTGGGAGCGAGCCTGCTCGCGAAAGCGGTTTCTCATTCAGAGCACCTCTACATGACACAACCCAAAGACCTGCTCATCATCGGCGCCGGCATCCTCGGTCTGTCCCACGCCTATGCCGCTGCCAAACGCGGCCTGAAAGTCGCGGTATTCGAACGCACCGCCACGCCCCTTGGCGCTTCGGTGCGCAACTTCGGCCAGGCGCTGGTCACCGGTCAGCCGCCCGGCATCATGCTCGAACTGGCCAAGGCCAGCCGCGAGATCTGGGGTGACTGGGCGCAACTTGCCGGCCTGCAGGTCAAGCGCAACGGCTCATACCTGTTCGCCCGCAGCGAGGCCGAAGAACACCTGCTCGAAGCCTTCTGCGCCGGCCGCGCGGTCGAGCATGGCTACAACGTCGAGCTGCTGCGCGGCGCAGCGTTGCGTGATCTGTATGGCGGCCAGTTCAGCCATCACCGTGCCGCGCTGCACGGTGTCGATGATCAGCAGCTGTACTCGCGCGAAGCGATTCCGGCGCTGATCGACTATCTGCGCCGCGACCTTGGTGTCGAGTTTCATTTTTCCACGCTGGTGCGCGACGTCGAGCCGGGGCATTTGCACAGCACCGCTGGCAGTTTTACCGGCAAGCAGATCATCGTCTGCTCCGGCCACGATTATCAGACCCTGCTGGCCGAGCCGATTGCTGCGCTTGAGCCGCAAGTCTGCCGCTTGCAAATGCTGCGGGCCAGACCGCAGATCAATCTCGATCTGCAACACGCCGTGCTCACCGGCCTGAGCTGCGTGCACTACGGCGCTTTCGCCGATCTGCCGCAAGCCGCAGCGGTGCAGGCGCAGATCCTCCGTGAGCAACCGCACCTGCACGCCAACGGCATTCACCTGCTGATCAGCCCGACGCCGTATGGCGAACTGATCATTGGCGATTCGCATCATTACGGCAGCGATGCGTCACCGTTCAACGCCGAACAGGTCGACAACTGGATGCTCGAACTTGCCGAGCAGACGCTGGGCTGCCAGGTGCAGGTGGTCGAACGCTGGCAGGGCGTCTATGGTTCTCGGGGGCCAGGGCCGTTTTCATTCCTGCGCCCGGCACCGGGCCTGAGCGTGGCGCTGATGCACACCGGCGTCGGCATGAGCGTCGGGCCGGCGCTGGCCGAACGCAACATCGCGCAGTTACTGGAGCAAGCATGAATCAAGAACAGGTGATCGCCCGGGTGTTCGGCCTGTATGAACGCTTCGGCGCCAGCGATTACATCGGCGAACCGGTGTCGCAACTCGAGCACATGTCCCAGGCCGCAGAACTGGCCATGGCTGAAGGCTGTGACGATGAAGTGGTGCTGGCGGCGTTCTTTCATGACATCGGCCATTTGTGTGCCGAGGGCGCGGAAAACATGGGCGGTTATGGCGTGGTCAGCCATGAACGGCTCGGTGCCGATTATCTGCGTGAGGCAGGTTTCAGCGAACGGCTGGCGCGACTGGTGGAGTATCACGTTCAGGCTAAACGCTATCTGACCTTGCGCGAGCCAGGCTATTACGCGCGGTTGAGTGAGGCGAGTCGGCGGACGCTGGAATATCAGGGCGGGATAATGAGCGCGGCTGAGGCGGATGCGTTCGGGGCTGATCCGTTGTGTGCGCTGAGTTTGCGCATGCGGCGCTGGGATGAGTTGGCGAAGGAGGTTGCGGTGCCGCTGGTGGATCTGAGTGTGTTAAAGCGCAAGGCTGAGAAATTGTTGTCGGCTGAGTGATTGCAGCCCTCACCCCAGCCCTCTCCCGGAGGGAGAGGGAGCTGATCTCCATGCTTTTCAAACCTGAGTTCGACTGGATATCTCAGGTCGGTGTATGACCCAAGAGCAACACAGTCGGCCCCCTCTCCCTCCGGGAGAGGGCTGGGGTGAGGGGGTAGCGATCTAAAGCTCAAGCACCCGATCAACCAACGCCTCAACCTGCTCCTGCCTTTCCGCCTGATCCAACTTCGCCTGCGGATTGAGCGACGACCACTGCGGATGCGCACGGGCCTTGTTCAGCGCTTCCGGCAATTTGCCTTCGCGCCAGGTCTTGTCCACAGGTGTGGCCACCTGAATGCTGTCCATCGCCGCATGCCCACGCTGATCCAGCGCCAGCAACAACTGGCGCTGGCGCAACGCCAACAGGCGCAGCACGGCGTCATCCACTGTCAATTCCCGCTGGCCTTTGATCTTGCCGAGCAGGCGACTGCCATAACTGCGCGCGGTTTGCAGTGCGCCACCGGCAATCGCGCCGGCCAGTGCTGCCGCGCCGAGGGTAATTCCGCCGACCAGCAAATCCACACCAGCCCCAGCCGCTGCACCGGCAGCAATGCCGCCGCCGACGCGCACGCCGAGTTGCTTCAGGGTTTCCGGGTTGAACAGGTCATCGCCCCAGCGCCCGTCGAGCAACGGCAAATCACTGGCCGCCGCGTCCTGCGGGCGAAACGCGTAGAGCTTGAGCAGCGCCTCAACGCACTTCTGCTCACGCTGGCGCACGGCTTTGCGCAGCTCGCTGATCGCCTGCTGTTCCTGCTCGGCTTCGCTGACCACACTGCGCCGGCACGCAGCGCAGTCGATGAGCAATTCGGCAATCAGGCGTGCGGCGCTTTGCTGACGGGCGAGGCGTTGCGCCTGCTGGTCGGCGATCAACCGCTCCAGCTGCGGCCGGGCGTTTTCCAATAGCAGGGCGAGGCTCTCGTACAAGCGCCGCTCGCCATCCTCGGGCGGTGCGACGCTGTCGAAACGTACCAACGCATGCAGCCCCAACCGCGCCAGCGCCTCGCGCCAATCGGGTTCGCGATGGTTGGCGCTGCTGACGAAATTCAGCACTGGCAGCAGCGGTTTGCCGCAACTGGCGAGCACTTCCAGTTCGTCGCGGTACTTGGCCAGCACCGGTTCGCGGGCGTCGATCACATACAGACCAGCGTCGGAGGCGAGCAACTGCCGCAGTACCTTGGCTTCCTGTTCGAACCGCTGGCGCGCCTCGCTGCCGTCGAGAAACCGTGCCAGCCGTGCCGGGCCGTCGAGGCGTTCGCCGGGGCGTTCCAGACGCTCGAGAAAATCCAGCAGGGCGATCGCATCTTCCAGCCCCGGCGTGTCGTACAGATCGAGCAACGGCTCGCCATCCACCGACAACCGCGCGCCTTCGACATGCCGGGTGGTGCTCGGCCGGTGCGAGACTTCGCCGAAGCCGACGTCTCGGGTCAGCGTGCGCAGCAGCGAGGTCTTGCCGACGTTGGTGTGGCCGACCACCGCGAGTTTCAGCGGGGCTTTGCGTGCATCAGTCATGTCCGCTCTCCAGCCAGTTCATCGGCGCGCAATCGGCAAACGGCAGGTTCAGTTGTTGCAGCGCCGCGTGCCAGTCACCCAGACGTTGCCCGTCCAGCGCTTCGCCAGGCGGCGCTTGCAGCAGCCAGATGCGAGTGGCGCCAGCGTTGCGCGCGAGTTCGGCGATCAGCGCAAGGCTGCCGCGATCCGGCGAACGTCGCGGATCACAGGCGATGGCCAGCCGCGCCGGCGGGAAACGACTGAGTTGTTCGAGCAGCTTGTGCCGCGATTCGCGGCTGTCGAGGATGCCCGCGTTGCTGACGTTTTTCGGCAGCGCGGGTGGCCATGGGCGCTGTTCGTCCAACTCGATCGCCACCAGCAGCGCGCCTTCACTGGCCAGTTCGCCGACGTTGCTTTCGACGCGATGCAGTTGCGCCGGCTCCGGGTCGTTGACACCAAGGCGCTCGCTGGTTGGCATCAACCGTTCGCGCAGTTGCGCGTAGCCGGGCAGATTCAGATCCAGGCGCAGCGCGGCTTTGCCGCTGTTCCAGCGCCACAGGCAGAACAGCGCGAGCAGCAGGCGCGGCAGCACGCCGTAGACCACCAGCACGCCGACCAGCCAGGTCGCCCAGGCCTGTCGTGCGCTTTCGATATCCAGTGCGCCGGCGCCGCTGGCGCGGATCATTTCCTCGGTCGGCACGTTGAAGCCGAGCAGCGAGGGCAGATAGCCAAGGGCCTGGGTGACATGGATAAAGGTGTCGGCACCGAGGATCGTGGTTTCCCAGACAAAGCCGTAGCGTCGCGTGGCCATCAGCGTCAGCAACAGAATCAGCGCGCTGAGCATCGCCAGCAGCCACAGGCCATTGACCAACGCGCCGAGTGCCCAGCGGTTGAGTTTCTTGCGTTGCAGCAGCAACAGCAGGGCCGGCGCCAGTTGCGCGGCTTTGGCGTCGCGGGCGAATTTTTCGCTGAGCCACAGCCACAAGCGCCCAAGGGTGGCGCCGTGTTCGCCAGCGAAAATCAAGCCCAGCGCCCAACTCAGCAGCAAAATCAGATTGATCCCGAGCAGACTGCCCAGCGCCCAGAAGACATTCACCGGCGTTTGGCCAAGTGCGGCGAAAGCCAGGCCGGCGCCGCTGAGCACGGCGAAAATCATCAACAGCACCAGCGCCAGGCGCGCGCCTTGCAGCCAGTGCTTGAGGGCGGCGGTGAGCCCGTCGCGCTCGGCCAGCCATAGCGCCCGGCGCGCAATGCGGCTCGGCAGATCGCCGCCAGCGGCGCGGGCCAGACGATTGGCTTCCAGGTCATCCAGCGGCCCCGCGTGTTCTTCGCGCAGGCGGATGGTTTCGGTGAGCCAGAGGTTTTGCAGTGGAGTCAGTTCAGTCACGCGGCGTCCCGTCGCTAAATCGAGCGCTGAGCATAACCGCTGTGGCGCTTATCGGGGTAAGCGCGGCTCTGGTATCCTCGCTGGCATGACTAAATCACTGCCCCTCAGCCTGATCGCAGCCCTCGGTGAAAACCGCGTGATCGGCGTCGACAACAGCATGCCCTGGCACCTGCCGGGGGACTTCAAATACTTCAAGGCGACCACGCTCGGCAAGCCGATCATCATGGGTCGCAAGACCTGGGATTCGCTCGGCCGGCCGCTGCCGGGGCGCTTGAACATCGTGGTCAGCCGCCAGACCGATCTGCAGCTCGAAGGTGCCGAGGTCTATCCGTCGCTGGAAGCCGCCGTGGCCCGCGCCGAGGAATGGGCGAAAGCCCAGGGCGTTGATGAGCTGATGCTGATTGGCGGCGCGCAGTTGTATGCGCAGGGACTGGCGCAGGCCGATCGTCTGTACCTGACCCGCGTGGCGCTGAGCCCGCAAGGGGATGCGTGGTTTCCGGAGTTTGATCTGAGCGAATGGAAGCTGGTGTCGGATGTTGAAAACCCGGCGGTTGAAGATAAACCCGCGTACAACTTCGAAGTCTGGGAGCGCGCATGATCGTTCCCACGCTCTGCGTGGTAACGCCTCAAGGGACGCTCCGCGTCCAGTGACGCGGAGCGTCACGGGCTGCATTCCCACGCAGAGCGTGGGAACGATCCTTTGAAACTATGCCTGGGCCAACTCTGCGTGCTCATCGGCATCCAGCAGCGCTTTATCCGTCTGCTGCATGACCTGACTGGTAATCGCCCCGGCGGTAATCGAGCCACTCACGTTCAACGCGGTGCGGCCCATATCGATCAGCGGTTCGACCGAAATCAGCAGGGCCACCAGTGACACCGGCAGGCCCATCGCCGGCAGCACGATCAGTGCGGCGAACGTTGCGCCGCCGCCAACTCCGGCGACACCGGCCGAACTCAACGTGACAATCGCCACCAGCGTCGCTATCCACAACGGATCCAGCGGGTTGATGCCGACCGTTGGCGCGACCATCACGGCCAACATCGCCGGGTACAGGCCGGCACACCCGTTCTGGCCGATGGTCGCACCAAACGAGGCAGCGAAACTGGCGACCGACGACGGAATACCCAGGCGGCGGGTCTGCGCTTCAATGCTCAGCGGGATGGTCGCCGCGCTGGAGCGACTGGTGAAAGCAAACGTCAGCACCGGCCAGATCTTGCGGAAGAAGCGCAGCGGGTTGATCCCGGCTGCCGACACCAGCACGCCGTGCACGACGAACATCAGGCCCAGGCCGATATACGAGACCACGACAAAACTGCCGAGCTTGATGATGTCCTGCAGGTTGGAACCGGCGACCACTTTGGTCATCAGCGCCAGCACGCCGTACGGGGTCAGCTTCATCACCAGACGCACCAGACGCATCACCCAGGCTTGCAGGGTGTCGATGGCGTTGATCACTTTCTGACCCTTCTCGACGTCGTCCTTGAGCAGTTGCAGTGCGGCGACCCCGAGGAACGCGGCGAAGATCACCACACTGATGATCGAGGTCGGCTTGGCCCGGGCCAGGTCGGCGAACGGGTTCTGCGGAATGAACGACAGCAGCAATTGCGGCACATTCAGGTCGGCAACCTTGCCGGCGTAGTCGTTCTGAATGGTTTGCAGGCGCGCCATTTCCTGAGTGCCGGCGACCAGACCTTCAGCGGTAAGGCCGAACAGGTTGGTCAGGCCGATGCCGATCAACGCCGCGATGGCGGTGGTGAACAGCAGCGTGCCGATGGTCAGGAAACTGATTTTGCCCAGCGATGAAGCGTTGTGCAGGCGGGCCACGGCGCTGAGGATCGAAGCAAACACCAGCGGGATCACGATCATTTGCAGCAACTGCACGTAACCGTTACCCACCAGATCGAACCAGCCGATCGAGGCTTTCAGCACCGGGTTGCCGGCACCGTAAATCGTGTGCAGCGCAACGCCGAACGCCACGCCGAGGACCAGTGCAAGCAGGACTTTTTTCGCCAGGCTCCAGGTGGTGTGGCGCGTCTGCGCCAGACCGAAGAGCAAGGCGAGGAACACCAGCAAGTTGAGAATCAGCGGTAGATTCATGAGAACTCCAGTAAAGACTGTGCCAACAGCCATCCGGGGCTGCTGCGAACCGGCAAGCCTAACAGCTTGATTTGCAATGATTTAATACCGAAATGGCAGGGCGTCCGTCGTTTTTGGAATAAGCGCGTGTCGCTGTCGGCAATGTAACTGACGCGCAGGGGACGCAAGCGGTCGCTGACAGACGAGGGTTGTCACACTGATTTGTTAGCGTCGAACTCTTTGCATCGGGGAGTAGCGCTATGAGAATTGCACGCACGTTGTTGGCTGTAGCACTGGCGGCTGGCCTCGCCGGCCATGCATTGGCCACGGACCTCAAGCATTGGCCGGCAGATCAGGCCAAGGCGCTGGACGCGATGATCGCTGCCAACGCCAACAAGGGTAATTACGCGGTGTTCGACATGGACAACACCAGTTACCGCTACGACCTCGAAGAATCCTTGCTGCCGTTCATGGAAAACAAGGGCCTTATTACCCGCGACAAGCTCGACCCCTCGCTGAAACTGATGCCGTTCAAGGACACCGCCGAGCACAAGGAAAGCCTGTTCAGTTATTACTACCGGCTCTGCGAAGTCGACGACATGGTCTGCTACCCATGGGTGGCGCAGGTGTTCTCCGGCTTCACCCTCAAGGAGCTCAAGGGCTACGTTGACGAACTGATGGCTTCGGGCAAACCGGTGCCGGCGACGTATTACGAAGGCGATGTGGTGAAGAAGCTCGATGTCAATCCGCCGAAGATCTTCACTGGCCAGCAGGAGCTGTACAACAAGCTGATGGAGAACGGCATCGAGGTTTACGTGATGACCGCCGCTTCAGAGGAGCTGGTGCGTATGGTCGCGGCGGATCCCAAGTATGGCTACAACGTCAAACCGCAGAACGTCATTGGCGTTTCACTGCTGCTCAAGGATCAGAAGACCGGCGAGCTGACCACCGCGCGCAAACAGATCACTGCCGGCAAATATGACGAGAAGGCCAACCTCGGCCTGGAGCTGACGCCGTACCTGTGGACCCCGGCAACCTGGATGGCCGGCAAGCACGCGGCGATCCTGACCTATATCGATGAATGGAAAAAACCGGTACTGGTCGGCGGCGATACCCCGACGAGCGACGGTTACATGCTGTTCCACGATGTCGACGTGGCCAAGGGCGGCATTCACTTGTGGATCAACCGCAAGGACAAGTACATGACACAAATCAACGGCATGATGGCCAAACACGCAGCGGCCCAGGCCAAGGAAGGCTTGCCGGTGACGGCGGACAAGAACTGGGTGATCGTCAAGCCTGAGGAAATCCAGTAAACCCGGGTTGCTCCCATCGCGAGCAGGCTCACTCTACAGGCTGATCGTTCCCACGCTCTGCGTGGGAATGCAGCCCGTGACGCTCCGCGTCACTGGACGCGGAGCGTCCCTTGAGACATTCCCACGCAGAGCGTGGGAACGATCAGCCCCGCACTTGGCGGGGCATTTTTGCGTCGGTGATTTGACGGTTACAGCCCGTCGAGCATCGCCTTGTTGCGCACCGCGCCTTTATCTGCACTGGTCGCCAGCAGGGCGTAGGCCTTGAGGGCGGTGGTCACTTTGCGTGGGCGCACCTCGACCGGTTTCCAGCCTTTCTTGTCCTGCTCGGCGCGGCGTGCCGCCAGTTCTTCGTCGCTGACCAACAGGTTGATCGAGCGGTTCGGAATGTCGATCAGCACCTTGTCGCCATCCTGCACCAGACCGATCGCGCCACCGGCCGCAGCCTCTGGCGAAGCGTGACCGATCGACAGGCCGGAAGTACCGCCGGAGAAACGCCCGTCGGTGAGCAGCGCACAGGCTTTGCCCAGACCTTTGGATTTCAGGTAGGACGTCGGGTAGAGCATTTCCTGCATGCCCGGGCCGCCTTTCGGGCCTTCGTAGCGAATGATTACGATGTCGCCTTCCTTCACTTCGTCGGCGAGGATGCCGCGCACGGCGCTGTCCTGGCTTTCGAAAATCTTCGCGTTGCCTTCGAAGACGTGGATCGACTCATCGACCCCGGCGGTTTTCACCACGCAGCCGTCCTGCGCGATGTTGCCGTACAGCACGGCGAGGCCGCCTTCTTTCGAATAGGCGTGCTCGAAGCTGCGGATGCAGCCGTTTTCACGGTCGTCGTCGAGGGTTTCCCAACGGGTCGACTGGCTGAACGCAGTCTGGGTCGGAATGCCCGCAGGGCCTGCCTTGAAGAATTGATGCACGGCTTCGTCGCTGGTCTGGGTGATGTCCCACTTGGCGATGGCTTCTTCCATGCTGCGGCTGTGCACGGTCGGCAGGTCGGTGTGCAGCAGGCCGCCACGGGCCAGCGAACCGAGGATGCTGAAAATGCCGCCGGCGCGGTGCACGTCTTCCATGTGGTACTTCTGGATGTTCGGTGCGACTTTGCACAGCTGCGGCACGCTGCGCGAGAGACGGTCGATGTCGCGCAGGTCGAAATCGATCTCGGCTTCCTGGGCAGCTGCGAGCAAGTGCAGGATGGTGTTGGTCGAACCGCCCATGGCGATGTCGAGCATCATCGCGTTTTCGAACGCCTTGAAGTTGGCGATGTTGCGCGGCAGCACGGAGTCATCGTTCTCGCCGTAGTAACGCTTGCACAGCTCGACGATGGTGCGACCGGCCTGGAGGAACAGCTGTTCGCGGTCGCTGTGGGTGGCCAGAGTCGAACCGTTGCCCGGCAAGGCCAGACCCAGTGCTTCGGTCAGGCAGTTCATCGAGTTGGCGGTGAACATGCCGGAGCACGAACCGCAGGTCGGGCAGGCGCTGCGCTCGTACTCGGCGACTTTCTCGTCAGAAGCGCTGGAGTCGGCAGCGATCACCATGGCGTCGACGAGGTCGAGGCCGTGGGAAGCGAGTTTGGTCTTGCCGGCTTCCATCGGGCCACCGGAAACGAAGATCACCGGGATGTTCAGGCGCAGTGCAGCCATCAGCATGCCCGGGGTGATCTTGTCGCAGTTGGAAATGCACACGATGGCGTCGGCGCAGTGGGCATTGACCATGTACTCGACGGAGTCGGCGATGATCTCGCGACTCGGCAGCGAATACAGCATGCCGTCGTGGCCCATGGCAATGCCGTCATCGACAGCAATGGTGTTGAATTCCTTGGCCACGCCACCGGCGCGTTCGATTTCGCGGGCGACCAGTTGACCCAGGTCCTTCAGGTGCACATGCCCCGGGACGAACTGGGTGAACGAGTTGGCGATGGCAATGATCGGCTTCTTGAAGTCGTCATCTTTCATGCCGGTGGCGCGCCACAGTGCGCGGGCGCCGGCCATGTTGCGGCCGTGGGTGGATGTTTTCGAGCGGTAATCTGGCATGGAGCACTCCGGGCGGCTAATCACGTACTAAAGGGGAGTGAGCTTCTGTTGACCTCTGAAACACCCGAAAAATGGCCGTGTGTCCGGAAGCTGCCGATGACGTTGCGGGATCGCCGCTGGTCTCAGCCTGAGCTCATAAACCCGCCGGGGATGAATGGCGATGAATGAGGCGATTCTACACCGCTGGCGTCGCGAGGGAATGGCGCAAAGCGTTGTTCCCCCGCTGAAGAGGCACGCGGGATGACGACTGGCAGGATCAGTGGTCGCCTCCCGGCATCACCGGATTGCTGCGCAGGTTGCTGACGCGACGGCCAATCACGCTGTTGAGCAACAGCGATACGCCGCTCAACACCACGAAGCCGTAACCCAGCGTCGCTTGCAGGTTGGCCGGGCCGAGGCTGATCAAGGCGCTGACCAGCCCGCCACAGATAAAGATGATGGTGCTGCCGGCGGACGCCGATGCGCCGGCATTTTCGGCGAACAGGCTCATGGCGCGGGAGGTAGCCGGCGGGCGTGAAATGGTCGTGCCTACCGTGCAGATCAGCATCGGAATCAGCACCGTCGCCGCTGACAGATCATGACTGGCCGCCAGATAGAGCATCACCAGCCCCGAGAGCAGGATCAGACTCAGCCCGGTGAAAATCTGCTGTTGCGCATTGATATGCCGATTCAGCACGCTGGCGAACAGGCCGCCAAAGACATAGGCGGCGCCGTAGATCAGCAGGATCAAGGCGAAATCGTAAGGTGCCATCTGCAGCTGCTCCATGAAGATCAGCGGGGAAATGACAATGAAGGAAAAGTGGCAGGCGAAAGCGAATGCAGAAATCAGCCAGCAGCCGACGAATTCGAAATTGCCCAGGACGCGCTGATAGGACTGGATGAAGCCAAGGCGGCTGGGATCATGAGGAGGACGGCTGTTATCGAGCAATCGCCAGGTCTTGATCAGAACTGCTGCGGCCAGGGCGATGAACACCCAAAAGCTGCCGCGCCAGCCGAGCGTGGCCTGCAGAAACGTGCCCGCCAATGGTGATACCGAAATGAAGATGCCCGTGGCGGTGACCATCAGGATCCGCAGGCGATCACGCTCGTTGCCTTCGAACAGATCCTGCACCAGTGCCTGGGACAACACGAAGCAACCGCATCCCAGCGCCTGCATCACCCGGAAAATCAGGAACAGCGTGTAGTCATTGCTCAGCACGCAGCCCAGTGCGCCGAGCAGCGACACGCTCATGCCGGCGAGCAGCAGACCTTTGCGCCCGATCACATCGGACAACGGGCCGATCAATAACTGGGCAAATGCGATGCCCACGGCAAACAGACTGATTGACAGCGCGATGTCGTTTGACGATCGGCCAAAGTGGGCTGCCAATGCCGGAAAGGAAGGCAGCAGCACATCCAGCGGAAACACGCCAAGCAGGATCATCGCCAACAACAGGCTGATTGCTCCGCGCTGTTGTCGGCGGGTGGTTGCACGGCTGTGTTTATCCATCGATCAATCCTGCTTTGGCGAAGAGTGTCTGGTTGTGGGGCAATGCAAAGAAGCCGGCCTTGTGCAAGGCCTCCACCGTAGGTTTGCAGCCAGCGCGTGCACGAGCGCGGTTGGCCTGCACCGTTACCGTGCTGCCGACAATCTCCATCACGTCGATCTCGGCAATGCCGGCCGAACGCAGGCTTTGTTGCAGCCAGCTTTCATCTGCTTCGAAGAAAATGGAAATGATCTCCACGAGGGTCTTGCTGGCGAACAGGCGCTGACGACTGTTCATCGCAATCCAGAAGTAATGGAAGGCTTCGGCGAAATAACGGCTGTGCCGGGCTTCGTCGGCAAGGTGATCACGCAGCATGTCGTTCACGCTGGACACCAGCGTGTCGCGACAGACCTCCAGCAACTCGCGGGCAATGATCGTTTCCGAGACAAATCCCAGCAGGAACCAGGCCAGAGCGCGGTTTTTCTCCGGCGTGCGCGCGATCAAGGCGTTCATGCGGCTGATCCGCTTCGGAATGACCGGACGCCGGGTGATGCTGTAATACGCAGCGATCTGCTCGGCAATCTGGTTGGAAAACAGCGCGTGGTAGCCCTCGTCGGTATACAGCTGCAGTGCCGCATGTTTCATCGGCAGCGGTATGTAGATGGGCAGTTCGCGGTGCGCGATGACTTCCACGGCGCGGTTGACGATGCGGTGTTCGAGCAGGGTGGTGTAGTCGAGGAAATACACCAGATGATTGGCGGTAAGGCGGTGCAGGGTTTCGCGCCCTTTGGCCTGGATGGCCGGATGCGCCAGATAGGGCACGAAGGCCGGGGGGAACCAGTAGCGGGTTTGCAATTGCTGCTCGACATCGCCCGGTAACCGGTAGTCATGGGTACTGCTGCGTACCGATGCACGGCTCTCCCAGTCTGGAAGCGTGAATTTCAGCGACCATGACACCGGGGCTTCGCTCTCGTCCATCGCCGTGGGAATCATGACTGTGCTCCGCTGAGCAGATCACGCATTTCCTGGCACATGGCGTGACCATCGCTTTCGCCGCAACCGACAAAGAACAGCGGTTGCTCGGCGCTGCCCGCGATGCCGAGCAGGGTTTCAACCTGTGCGTCGGCAAATGCGCCGGTCAGCCAGGTGTTCAGCCCCAGCGTTGTTGCTACCAGTTGAAAGGTTTGCGAGAGATGACCGGCCTCGATGAATGCCATGCGATAGGCGCGCGAGTGTTCGTACTTCCACCAGAGACGATCAAACCTGGCGGTGATGAACACGCCCAGCGGCAGGTTGTTGATGAAGTGCTGGCCGCCGAGCAGTTGGCCCAGTTCCGGATCCGGCAGCGCATTGATCCGACTCAGAGCGTGTTCGGCAGGGTGGTAGGCGTAGATGCCGGGTTCCAGCCCGCTGACATTTTGCGCCAGGACAAATCCCTCACAGGCGTTCAATCCGCCGCCGGACGGGCAGCTCCGGCGGGCCTCGAGACCCGGCGCGACCGGATCGGCGTGGGCATCTTCGCGCGGGGGAAGATAGCCGAGGGTCAGATAGAGCAGCGTGCCGACCTCGTTCAGTGTCACCGCCGCACCGGTGTAGGAACGACAGGTTTTGCGCCTCATCAGGGCCTGAGTCAGGCTGTCATCATTAATGGCGCCTGGTACGGGCAGGGTAATCAAGGGCTGCACTGATCGCGGCGCCGGGGTGTTCGCAGGTTCCGGCTTCGCCAGCACTTCGCTGCAGTGCGCCAGATATTGCCTGGACCACTCGTGAATATTCCGAGGCGTATGTGCGCAAGGTATATTTTGTGTGCCGATGTGATAAATCTTCGATAGTTCATCCCAGCCCCAATCCGGGGTGTCTATTTTTGAAGTTGTTAGAATGCCTGCATCCAGAAGTTGTCTGTCTATTACGTTGTTCGGGTCAAATATATCAGGGTTGTGTATAAGGCTGGCGAGGCGATGGGAGTATTCAAGATCAAGTTCGTGTTGAGTATGGTTCTTGTAGTTCCAGACTACTTGTCCGGGCGGGCGCGGCAATATAAAAAGAAAAGGATTGATATACATGGGTTCAGATCACTCAGGAAAAGTCTGATGGACGCCAGAGTGCCGGCACTCTCCAGCGTCCAGGCTACTTAGCGGCCGGTGGCTGCAACCAGAAAGGCCAGGTTGGCGAGTTTGTCTGTTTCGAGATAAATGGTTTTCATGATGTGAACTCCTTGTTCGTTGGTAGTTGGAGTCGCTTCGTTGCGACAACTTCATATTAGTTTGTAATCGAATATTGGCAAGCGGATATTAGGTAGGAATATTCCAGTAATTTTGTCGGAGTGATCTTTTGCAGGAGACTTACTGTGTAGGTTTAGTTTCCATGTTTTACAGGCATGACGAAACTTCCTGCAAGGCGGCGAGAAAGAAGTTGTAGGAAGAGAGCAAGGCACTCATGTCGAGTGTGAAAAAAACGGGCGGGGGGGCGCAAAAAAACGGGGAGCTCAGTGGCTCCCCGGTGTTCAAGCGCAATCAGCTGTTGGGCAGTAGACGGCAGGTGATGCTTTTGATGTAGCGGGTTTCAGCGATGGCCGGATGCACCGGATGATCCGGACCCTGACCGCCACGTTCGAGCATCTGGATGTTGCGGTCCAGATGACGGGCGCTGGTCAGCAGGATGTTCTGCAGATCGTCTTCCGGCAGGTGCATGGAGCACGAAGCACTGACCAGAATGCCGTCCTTGGTCAGCAGGCGCATGGCTTGCTCGTTGAGACGACGGTAGGCGCCTTCGCCGTTCTTCATGTCTTTCTTGCGTTTGATGAAGGCCGGCGGATCGGCAACGATCACGTCGAAGCGTTCTTCGCTGGCTTTGAGTTCCTTCAAGGCTTCGAAGACGTCGCCTTCGATGCAGGTCATCTTGTCAGCGAAGCCGTTCAGCGCGGCGTTGCGCTCGACGCCGTCGAGGGCGAATGCAGAGGCGTCGACGCAGAACACTTCGCTGGCGCCGAACGCAGCGGCCTGCACGCCCCAGCCACCGATGTAGCTATAGAGATCAAGTACGCGTTTGCCCTTGGCGTAGGGTGCCAGGCGCGCGCGGTTCATGCGGTGATCGTAAAACCAGCCGGTTTTCTGCCCTTGAATGACCGGCGCTTCGAACTTGACGCCGTTCTCTTCCAGCGCGACCCATTCCGGTACCAGACCGAACACGGTTTCGACGTAGCGGTTGAGGCCTTCGGCGTCGCGGGCGGCGGAGTCGTTCTTGAACAGGATGCCGCTTGGCTTGAGCACCTGGGTCAACGCGGCGATCACGTCGTCTTTATGCGCTTCCATGGTCGCCGAGGCGATCTGCACCACAAGAATGTCGCCGAAACGATCGACCACCAGACCCGGCAGCAGGTCGGAGTCGCCGTAGACCAGACGATAGAACGGCTTGTCGAACAGACGCTCGCGCAACGACAGTGCGACATTCAGGCGATGCACCAGCAGCGACTTGTCGAGGGCCAGTTTGATGTCGCGCGACAGCAGGCGCGCGCAGATCAGGTTGTTCGGGCTCATGGCGACGATGCCCAACGGCTTGCCGCCAGCGGCTTCGAGCACCGCCTGATCGCCGGCCTTGAAGCCGTGCAGAGGCGTGGCGGCCACGTCGATTTCGTTGCTGTAGACCCACAAGTGGCCGTTGCGCAGGCGACGGTCGGCGTTGGCTTTGAGGCGCAGGCTAGGCAGGGACATGACGTCGCTCCGGAAAAAAGAGCGGGAGTATAGCGTGTTGAGGTTTGCGCAGGGCTGAGGATGCGATGAAACGCTGATGATGCCTTCGCGAGCAGGCTCGCTCCCACAGGTGAACACCAAACCATTGTGGGAGCGAGCCTGCTCGCGAAAGGATTTCGGCGCTTACGCAGCCAGTGCGTCAATCAGGGCCTGACTGAACGCCGGCACATCATCCGGCTGGCGGCTGCTGATCAGGTTGCCGTCCTTGACCACTTCCTGGTCGACCCAGTTGACCCCGGCATTGACCAGATCGTCCTTGACCGTCTTGTAGCTGGTCATGGTCTTGCCATTGACCAGTCCTGCCGAGATCAGCAGCCAGCTGCCGTGGCAGATCACGGCAATCGGCTTGCCCGCCGAAGCGGCAGTCTTGACCAGATGCTGAGCATCCTGATCGATACGGATGGTGTCGGAATTCTGCACACCGCCCGGCAGCAGCACGGCATCGTATTGATCGACGCTCACAGCCTGGAAAGTGTTGGTGACGGGGAAGTCGTCGGCCGGTTTGTCATGGTTCCAGCCTTTGACGGTGCCGGCCTCGGCCGAGAGGATATCGACCTGCACGCCGGCCTGCTCCAGGGCATCCTTGGGGCCGGTCATTTCGACCTGTTCGAAACCATCGGTAACCAAAATAGCGACGCGTTTGCCATTGAGGGAAGTTGCCATCGGTAAGCTCCTGAGTCTGTGGAGATTTTGCCTTCGCAGCGGACCTATGAGGTCCGATGCGCCCTACAGATTCCGAAGCCTGGGCACAGATGAAAGTTCCGACGATGTGCCCATCGGTGTGTCGCCCTGCCGTTTCAGCGGTTAGAATCGCCGCCTGCCCCGGAGTGTGTACTTATGTCCCAAGAGCTGACCACCGAACAGATTCAACAATCGCTGCAAGGCATCAGTGTGCCGGCGCAACCGCAGATCATGGTGGATCTGCAAATGGAGCAGTACATGCCCGACCCGGACCTGGAGGTGATCGCCAAACTGATCTCCCAGGACCCCGGTCTGTCCGGCGCGCTGCTGAAAATCGTCAACTCGCCGTATTACGGCCTGAGCAACAAGATCACCTCGATCCAGCGTGCGGTGAACCTGTTGGGCAGCCGTTCGATCATCAACCTGATCAACGCGCAGTCGATCAAGGGCGAGATGAACGACGACACCATCGTCACCCTCAACCGTTTCTGGGACACCGCGCAGGATGTGGCGATGACCTGCCTGACCCTGGCCAAGCGCATCGGCACCCAGGCCGGTGACGAAGCCTATGCGTTGGGCCTGTTCCACGATTGCGGCGTGCCATTGATGCTGCAGCGTTTCCCCAATTACATGACCGTGCTGGAAGAGGCCTACGCCAGCGCCAGCCCGGAATGCCGCGTGGTCGATACGGAAAACCGTGTGTTCAACACCAACCACGCTGTGGTCGGTTACTACACCGCCAAGTCCTGGCGCCTGCCGGAGCATGTCAGCGCCGCCATTGCCAACCACCACAACGCGCTGGCGATTTTCAGCGACGAATCGTCGAAGAACAGCCAACTGAAAAACTTGCTGGCGATTCTGAAAATGGCCGAGCACATCTGCGCCTCTTTTCGCGTGCTGGGCAACCAGAGCGAAGATTTCGAGTGGAACGCGGTCGGCCCGCTGGTGCTCGATTACGTCGGTCTGTCGGACTACGACTTCGAAACACTCAAACAAACGATTCGCGACCTCGGCGCGCATTGATCCGAGGACACCATGCCTGAACTGCCGGAAGTCGAAACCACCCGTCGCGGGATCGCCCCGCACCTGGAAGGCCAGCGGGTCAGCCGGGTCATCGTCCGCGACCGGCGCCTGCGCTGGCCGATCCCCGAAGATCTCGATGTGCGCCTGTCCGGGCAGCGCATCGTGCTGGTGGAGCGGCGCGCCAAGTACCTGTTGATCAACGCCGAGATCGGCACACTGATCAGCCATCTGGGCATGTCGGGCAATCTGCGTCTGGTCGAGGCCGGGTTGCCGGCGTTGAAGCACGAGCACGTCGATATCGAACTGGAATCGGGTCTGGCCCTGCGCTACACCGACCCGCGACGGTTCGGCGCGATGCTGTGGAGCAACGACCCGCTTAATCACGAATTACTGATTCGCCTCGGGCCGGAGCCGCTGACCGATCTGTTCGATGGCGAGCGCCTGTTCCAGCTGTCACGCGGGCGCTCGATGGCGGTCAAGCCGTTCATCATGGACAACGCGGTGGTGGTCGGGGTCGGCAATATCTACGCGACCGAAGCGCTGTTCGCCGCCGGCATCGACCCGCGCCGCGAAGCCGGGAGCATTTCTCGCGGGCGTTACTTGAAACTGGCAATCGAGATCAAACGCATCCTTGCCGCCGCCATTGAGCGTGGCGGCACGACATTGCGCGATTTCATTGGCGGCGACGGTCAGCCGGGCTATTTCCAGCAGGAGCTGTTTGTCTACGGCCGGGGAGGGCAGCACTGCAAGGTCTGCGGTAGCGGCCTACGCGAAGTGAAGCTGGGCCAGCGCGCCAGCGTGTTTTGCCCGCGCTGCCAGACCTGAAAAAATCCTTCGGTCTATAGTGAGAAGTCTTACTGCTCAGCCCGAAGGATCGTGCCATGAAAGTCCTGCAAGTCTTCTTCGTCACGCTGCTGTTGTGTTCCAGCCTGGCCGTTCAGGCCTCGCAGGCCTCGGAAACCGGCAGCGGTGATCCGCGTTACACCATCCAGAATCCCCCGGCCTACGCCATGCTTGGCGACCTGCTGATTGCCCGGCCCTTGCTGGTGGTGGCCACGGTGATCGGTGCGGGAGCGTTTGTGGTGTCGTTGCCGTTTACCGCGCTGGGCGGCGGTGTTGGCGATGCCGGTCAGGCGCTGGTGGTCGACCCGGCGAAAGCGGCGTTTGTGCGGTGTCTGGGGTGTACAGGGGAGGGGTTTGAGCAGCGCGAGTGAGCTGATCGGGTTTCAGTGGTGTGGCTGATGGCCCATTCGCGAGCAGGCTCGCTCCCACTTGGGTTTTGGTGTTCACACAAATTTGTGTTTCACCACAGACTCTGTGGGAGCGGGCTTGCCCGCGATGGCTTCGGTACTGGCGCTGATGTGATCAGGCCTTGCCGGTGATCTTGCGGTACTTCTCCATCAACTGTTCTTCAGTCTCCGGATGGGCTTCGTCCAGTGGAATGCAATCCACCGGGCAGACCTGCTGGCACTGCGGCTCGTCGTAGTGGCCGACGCACTGGGTGCACAGGTTCGGGTCGATCACGTAGATCTCTTCGCCTTGGGAAATGGCGGCGTTCGGGCACTCGGGTTCGCAGACGTCGCAGTTGATGCAATCGTCGGTGATGATCAGGGACATGCTAACTCCAGCCGGGGCGGCAGGCCCGGGCGCTATAAATCAATGCGCGCAATTGTGCCGCATTGGCGAGCGCAGTGCACGCGGGGGCGATCAAGGGCACGAGACTGCAATCTTTAAAAGCAAAGATCGCAGCCTGCGGCAGCTCCTACTTCTTGAAGCGCAGGGTCAGCGCGTCGGCCACGGCCGGGTGGACGAACTTGCTGATATCGCCGCCCAGCGCAGCAATTTCCCGCACCAGCGTCGAGGAAATGAACGAATAACGCTCCGACGGCGTGAGAAACAGGCTCTCCACATCCGGTGCCAGTTGGCGGTTCATATTGGCCAGCTGGAATTCGTATTCGAAGTCCGACACCGCACGCAGACCACGCAGGAACACATTGGCGTTCTGCTCTTTGGCGAAATGCGCGAGCAGCGTCGAGAAACCGACCACTTCCACGTTAGGCAGGTGTTTGGTGACCTCGCGAGCCAGTTCGACCCGTTGTTCCAGCGGGAACAGCGGGTTCTTTTTCGGGCTGGCGGCGACCGCAATGATCACGTGATCGAACAGGCGCGAGGCGCGTTCGACCAGATCGCCATGGCCCTTGGTAATAGGGTCGAAGGTACCTGGGTACAACACTCGGTTCATCGCGTCGTCCTGGCGGGAGTCCGTTGGGGAGTCGGATGGTATCGCAGCCTTCCCGGTCGGCCAAGTCGCCTGTTGGGTAAGAAAGCACTATAGACGATAGGAATATTCTGCTTTTTCATGGATTTTTCAGCCGATCAGCCAAGGCTGTCGCCAGTTGCGCGGTCAGGCCATACACCGACAGCTGCGGGTTGGCGCCGATGCTGGTGGGGAACAGCGAGCCGTCGTGAATCGACAGATTGCGCAGTTGATGATGGCGACCGAGGCTGTCAGCGACCGCGCTTTGCGGATCTTCACCCATCGCACAGCCACCCATCACATGGGCGCTACCGAGTCGCGTGCTGTACAGCTCCAGGCTCAGTCCATCGATCATTGAGCGCGCCTCGGCCAGGGTCTTCACATAGCGGCCGTCGGCGTGCATCGGCATCACCGATTGCGCGCCGCCGGCGAACTGAATGTCGGCCATGACGTGAAAGGCTCGGCGCAAACCGTCCCAGGCGTACTGCGAAACCTGATAGTCGAGCACCGGCGAGCCATCACCGCGCAGCTCCACCGAGCCACCGCTGCTGTCCGGGTGAAAGCCATCGCGCAGCAGCGCCAGCATCGCGTGGGTGTGGGGCAGGTCGGCCATATGCTGGGCGTTTTCCTTGCCGAAACCACCGAGCAGTGTGGCAGCCAGCGCCGGGTGCAGCGGCGGCACTTCGAGTTTGAAAGCCATCGGCCCGGTGGTGCCGTCCTTCCACTGAAAATGGTCGGAATAGATCGACTGCGGCGCGCCGTAAAACGGATTGACCACCTCGGCGAAACGCGCGGCGGACATGTTCACCGGATGCAGAAAAGTACGCTTGCCCACGCGCTCATGCGGATCCGGCGCGTCGGAGCGCAGCAACAGCGCCGGGCTGTTGATGCCGCCGCCGGCCAGCACGTAATGCCGCGCCTTGACGCTGACGCTGCGCCCGGTCGGCTCGACGCAGCGTTCGTCCATCGCCACGCAATGCAGCCCGGTAACCTTGTCGCCACTGATCAGCAGTTTCTCCACCCGCGCGAGATACAGCAGCTCGCCGCCCTTTTCCAGCGTCGCCGGGATGGTCGTGACCATCATCGATTGCTTGGCATTGCTCGGGCAGCCCATGCCGCAATAGCCGAGATTCCAGCAGCCGCGCACGTTGCGCGGGATCACGTGCCAGCTGTAGCCGAGTTGCTCGCAGCCTTTGCGGATCACATCGTTGTTGGCATTGGGCGGCACCATCCACGGCGCGACCCCGAGGCGCTGCTCCATTTTTTCGAACCAAGGCGCCATCTCTGCCGGACTATGGCCTTTGACGTTGTGCTCGCTGGCCCAGTGTTCGAGGGTCGGCTCGGGAGTGCGGAAGCTCGAGGTCCAGTTGATCAGCGTCGTGCCGCCGACCGCGCGGCCCTGCAGGATAGTGATCGCGGCGTCCTTGCTCATGCGCCCGATGCCTTCCTGGTAGAGGCTGCTGTAGGCCTCGTCTTCGAGCAGTTTGAAATCCGAACTGGTCTTCAGCGGGCCTTCTTCGATCAGCAGGACTTTGTAGCCGGCCGCGCTGAGGATCTCCGCCGTGGTGCCGCCGCCGGCGCCACTGCCGATGATCGCCACGTCGGCTTCGAGGGTGAGGTTGTCGCTCAGTTGCGCGCCGTTGTAGGTTTTCCAGCCTCGGGCGAGGCCTTCGCGGAAGGGATCGGGTACGGGCATCGGTCAGGTTCTCTTTATTATTCTGGATGCTGAGGTGATGCAGTTGGCCCCTTCGCGAGCAGGCTCGCTCCCACAGGGACATGCATTTCAAATGTGGGAGCGAGCCTGCTCGCGAAGGCCGCGCCCCGGTTTCAGACCTTAGGCGGCCCGGGATAACCGCAATGCGCCCAGGATTCGGCGCGGGTGTACCAGGCCATCATCACCATCTGCTGCAATGAGCTATGGCCCATGCGCAGCAAGCTCAATGAACTGTTCTCCCAGCGTTCGAGGAAATGCCCCATCGCTTCAGCGCTGGCGTTTTCCCAACTGCCCCAGATGCCGGTAAGCGGGCCACGGGTCACGGCCATGCCCAGCACGTCGAACAGTTGCCGAGTGAGCTTGAGCATTTCCGGCGACACGTGATCGAGGCTGTAGTCCAGCGACTTCAGCGTGCCGTCGACCGCTGCGGGCATTTCCCCGGCGGCGACGGCGCCGTCGAGCATCACCGGGATCAGCGCGCGCAGGAACAGCAGATCGCCGTCGCGCAAAACGACAAAGCCGTTGGCGCTGACGCTCGACGAGCAGCCAGTGAGGCTGGCGCCAAGGCCGGCGGTGGCGAGAAACGCGCTGGCGCCGAGGCTGAATTTCAGCAGGCCACGGCGCGACAGCGCAGGTGTTTCGGTCAGGATTGGGTGCATTGTTTTTATTACCCGGCGTCGACGAACGTTTAGCGAATGAACAGCTTCTGAATCAGTTTCTGAATCGATCTGCCGTAGGGCGGGTAGATCAGCCGGGCCGCGTTGAAGCGCTGTTTGATCAGCACACCCTTGGCCTTGCTGAAGGTCAGGAAACCTTCGTGGCCGTGGTAATGGCCCATGCCCGAGGGGCCGATGCCACCGAAGGGCATATCGTCCTGAGCGACATGCAACAAAGTGTCGTTCAGGCATACGCCGCCGGAATGGGTCTCGTGCAGTACGCGATGCTGTTCGCGTTTGTCGTAGCCAAAGTAGTAAAGAGCCAGAGGACGAGGCCGCTGATTGATGTAAGCGAATGCCTGCTCCAGATCGCGATAAGGCACGATTGGCAGCAACGGGCCGAAGATTTCGTCCTGCATCACGGTCATCTCATCGCTGACATTGAGCAGCACGCTGTGCGGCATGCGTCGGCCCTGGCCTTGTTCGAACAGCGGGATCAGTAGCGCGCCCTTGCTGGTCGCGTCGCTGACGTATCCGTTCAGCCGGGCCAGTTGGCGTTCGTTGATGATCGCGGTGTAGTCGGCGTTGTCGGCCAGGGTCGGGTAGAAGCCTTTCACAGCCTGACGATAGGCCTCGACGAAAGCGCCGACGCGGTCTTCCGGCACCAGCACATAGTCAGGCGCGACGCAGGTCTGCCCGGCGTTCAGGGTCTTGCCGAAGGCGATGCGTTCGGCGGCGTCCTTGAGCGGTACGTCTCTGGAGACGATGGCCGGCGACTTGCCGCCCAGTTCCAAGGTGACCGGCGTGAGGTTTTCCGCGGCAGCGCGCATGACGTGCTTGCCGACGCTGGTGGAGCCGGTGAACAGCAGATGATCGAAAGGTAGACGCGAGAACGCCACGCCGACATCCGCTTCGCCCAGCACCACGCAAACCAAGTCTTCGGGAAAGATCCGCGCCAGCAGTTCTTTGAGCAGCAGGCCGGTAGCCGGGGTCGATTCGCTGAGCTTGAGCATCACCCGATTGCCGGCAGCCAGGGCGCCGACCATCGGCCCCACGGCCAGATACAGCGGGTAGTTCCACGGCACGATCACGCCGACCACGCCCAGCGGCTGATAAACCACCTTCGCCGAAGCAGGCTGGAACGCCATGCCTACCTTGCGCCGCGAGGGCTTCATCCAGTTTTTCAGGTGACGACTGGCGTAGTGAATGCCGTGCAGGCTCGGCATCAGTTCGGCGAGCAGGGTTTCGTCGGCGCTGCGGTGACTGAAATCGGCGCTGATCGCCTCGATCAATGCCTGCCGCTCAGCGCTGAGCAGATCGCGCAAAGCCTTGAGCCATTGCTGACGTTGCGCGGCCGGCGGCATCGGGTTGGCGGCGTACGCGGCCCGTTGTGCCTGGAACTGCCGATCGAGGGTTTCAAGAGGCTGTTGCAGCGTTTGCAGGTAGGCAATGTCGGCAGTCATCGCGGGCTCCGGATTTTATTGTAGTGGGCACTTTTTAGAGTCCAAGCTCTAGAAAGTCAAACGACTTCCGCGCACGTCAGTGTTTTATCCATTTCCGGTTAGGTCGTAAGATGCGCCGTCAACGCACTCTGAATTAAAGCTCAAGCCATGGCCCCACGAATAAAAACCAGCGAGCGCATCGTTCAGAACAGCCTGGAGCTGTTCAATCAGCAGGGCGAGCGCAGCGTCAGCACCAACCACATCGCCGCGCACATGGAGATTTCTCCGGGCAACCTGTACTACCACTTCCCCAACAAGCAGGCGATCATCGCCGTGTTGTTCAGTGAGTACGAAGCCCTGGTGGACAGCTTTTTGCGTCCGCCTCAGGGCCGCCCGGCGACCGTCGAGGACAAGCGTTTCTATTTGAAGGAACTGCTTTCGGCCATGTGGCGCTACCGCTTTCTGCACCGCGACCTCGAGCATCTGCTCGACAGCGATGCGGAACTGGCCGCGCGTTATCGGCGTTTTTCCCAGCGCTGCGTGATCCAGGGGGCCGCAATTTACGAAGGTTTTGTCGCCGCCGGCATTCTGAAAATGGATCGCGTGCAGATCGAGTCGCTGACCCTCAACGCGTGGATCATCCTGACCTCGTGGGTGCGTTTTCTGTGCACCACCCGGGAAAACTCCAACCACCTCAGCGAACAGGCCGTGAAGCGTGGCGTGTATCAGGTGCTGGTGCTGGAAGCAGGGTTTGTTACCGATCAGGCGCGGGATGAAGTCAACGCACTGTTCGACGAGTTCTACGTGCCGCTGGCGCAGGCCCTTGAAGACGTGAAATAAACCGTTCAGCCGAATTCCACAGGAGCCCGTTATGTCGATTGCGCAGTTGATCAGCCCACAAGCACTGGACGCTCGCAAAGAGCAGCCGGGGCTGGTGATTCTCGATTGTCGTTTTGCCCTCGAAGATCCGGATTACGGTCAGCGCAGCTACGCCGAAGGGCACATTGCCGGAGCGAGTTTCGCCGATCTGGAACGGGATCTGAGCGGTAAAGTCGAGAAGGGCGTGACCGGGCGTCATCCGTTGCCCGAGCCGGCGGCGCTGATCGAACGCCTGCAAGCCTGGGGCATCAGCAACGACAGCGATGTGGTTTTGTACGACGACGGCCCGGGTGCATACGCGGCGCGGGCGTGGTGGTTGCTGGCATGGCTGGGCAAGCGCGACGGCGTGTTCATTCTCGATGGCGGGCTCAAGGCCTGGCACGCGGCCGGCCTGCCGCTGAGCCTGGATCCGCCGAGCATGACCCCGGGCCACTTCAGCGGTCAGCCGGACATGAGCCTGCTGCTCAGCGCCGAGCAATTGCAGCAGCGCCTCGGCCAGCCAACGCTGACCCTGCTCGACGCCCGCGCCTTGCCGCGCTTCAAGGGCGAAATGGAACCGATCGATCCGGTCGCCGGGCACATTCCCGGCGCGCAGTGCGCGGCGTTCACCGACAACCTCGGCAGTGATGGACGTTTTTTGCCGGCGGAGCAGCTCAAGCAGCGCTTTGCCGAGAAACTGGGTGATCGCTCACCGTCGGAACTGGTCGCTTACTGCGGCTCCGGGGTGACGGCTTGTCACAACCTGTTTGCACTTTGCCTGGCCGGCTACCCGCTGGGTGCGCTGTATGCCGGATCGTGGAGCGAGTGGATCAACGAACCGTCGCGCGGCATTGCCACCGGCGAATAAACACAGCGATCTCCTGTAGGAGTGAGCCTGCTCGCGATGGCGCCGGCACATCCAGCATCGTGTCGACTGAGACAGCGCCATCGTGAGCAGGCTCACTCCTGCAAGGGATATGCGGCGCTCATTGACCGAGTGCGGCCAGCCATTGCGGGATACGCCGCTCGAGGTAATACCCGGGCCTGCGCACCGAGCCGTCGACGAAACCGACATGACCGCCACGCGCCTGCAATTCGAACCGGGTGCAGGCTGACAACTCGTCGGCTTGCGGCAGGCTGTGGGGAAATACGAACGGATCATCCGCTGCCTGAATGATCAGCGTCGGCGTGCGGATCTCGCCGAGGTAGTAGCGGCTCGAGGCGCGGCGGTAGTAATCCTCGGCGTCATTGAAACCGTGCAATGGCGCGGTAACCCGGCCGTCGAAATCCCAAAACGTACGCATGTTCTCCAGCGAGCCGAGCGCGGCCAGTTTCGCCAGGCCGTCTTCGCGCCCGTCATGCTGGAACTGACGCTGCTTGTTCCTGATGTAGGCGACCATCTCTCGCATGAAGTGCGCCTGATACACCCGCGAAAACCCTTGGCCGATACGATCGGCACATTGATCGAGACGGAACGGTACCGACACCGCCACCGCGCCGAGCACACCGCTGTTGCTGCCGGTTTCACCCAGATGCTTGAGCAGCACGTTGCCGCCCAGTGAATAGCCGACCGCGTACAACGGCGCCAACGGTCGTTTCGCGCGCAGGTGCTGGATGGCTTCGGCAAGGTCTTCGCTGGCGCCGGAGTGGTAGCTGCGCGGCAACAGATTCGGATCGCCGGAACAACCGCGCCAGTTCAGCGCGACGCTGGCCCAGCCCTGCTCGGCCAAGGCCTTTTGAATGCCCGCCACATAGGGCGAATTGGATGAGCCGGTCAAACCGTGCAGCACCAGTACCAACGGCGCCTCGGCGCTGTGCGGGCCGTGCCAGTCGAGGTCGAGGAAGTCGCCGTCCTCGAGCCACAGGCGTTCGCGTTCGCGCTCGATGTGCACGGTCTTGCGCCACAGCGGCCCCCACAGGGTTTGCAGATGCGGATTGCCGAGGCCGAAGGCGGGGATGAAGCGTTCTGGCGAAGGGGGCACGATGATTCTCGATGGGCTTGTGGCGAGGAAGCTCGCCCCCTCGCCGCAGGTTGCTTGCGACCTTGTCAGCCGGCGATGTCCGCCGTGCGCTGCCACAGCGCGTAAAAAACCCGACCGGATTTCTGTTCACGATGCAGGCGCCAGTTGCCCGGCAGGCCCAGCGTCGATGGCGCTGTTTCGCTTTCAGTGTAGATCCACGAATCGGCCGCCAGCCATTGGCGCTCTTCCAGCAAGGTACAAACCGCTGGCAACAGGTTCTGGTTGAACGGCGGGTCGAGGAACACCAGGTCGAACGGCGTCGCGGTCTGGGTTTCCAGGTAGCGCAGCGCATCGGCGGTTTGCACCTGGCCGTTGCTGCAACGCAGGGTGCCGAGGTGTTCTTTCAGGCTGGAAACCGCAACGTTGCTGGCGTCCAGCGCCTGGGCCGTGGCCGCGCCACGGGACAGGGCTTCGAGAAACAGCGCGCCGCTGCCGGCGAACGGGTCGAGCACTTTCGCCCCTTCGACATACGGCGCGAGCCAGTTGAACAAGGTTTCACGCACGCGATCCGGGGTCGGGCGCAGGCCCGGTGCGTCTGGGAAGCTCAGCTTGCGGCTGCGCCACTGGCCGCCAATGATGCGCAGCTGGTTCACGCCGTTGTGCACGTTTTGCACGGGTTTTTTCGGTGCTCGAGTGGCCATTAATGCTCCGGAACCCCGAGCGGTTGCTCGGCAGGTTTATCAGATGGGGCCGGTAACGGCTTTTGCGGCACGGTCGGGCCAGCGGTGACGATGACCATTTTCTCCGTGCTCAGGTGTTTGTTCAGCGCAGCGCGGACCTGCTCCACAGTCAGACTCTGCGACTGACGCATGAAGTCGTCGAGATAGCTCAGCGGCAGATTATAGAAGCCCATCGCGCCGAGCTGGCCAACGATGTCGGCGTTGCTCGCGGTGGACAGCGGGAAGCTGCCGGCCAGTTCGCGCTTGGCATCGTCGAGTTCTTTCTGCGTCGGCCCGGTTTTCAGGTAGTCGGCGAGCACGTCCTGCACCAGTTTCAGGGTGCCTTCGCTCATCTCGGCGCGGGTCTGCAGGTTGATCATGAACGGGCCACGGGCCTGCATCGGACTGAACGCCGAATAAACACCGTAGGTCAGGCCACGCTTCTCGCGCACTTCGCTCATCAGGCGCGTACCGAAACCACCGCCGCCGAGGATCTGATTGCCCAGCGACAGCGCGGCGTAATCCGGATCGTCGCGATCGATGCCCAGTTGCGCGAGCATCAGGTTGGTCTGTTTCGACGGAAACTCGATGTGGTTGACGCTGGCTTGCGGTTCCTGCGGTGCGGCGATTTTCGCCAGTGCCGGGCCTTTCGGCAGGGCAGAGGAGACCTGATTGGCGATCGCCTCGGCTTCGGCTCGCGACAGGTCGCCGACCAGTGCAATCACAGCGTTGCCTGCGGCGTAGGCCTTGGCATGAAACTCGCGCAATTGCGCGACGGTGATCTTCGGCACGCTCTGCGCATTGCCATCGCTGGAATGCGCGTACGGGTGCTCGCCGTACAGACGCTTCATCAGCTCCAGGCTGGCCAGTTTGCCGGGGTTCTGTTTCTGGTATTCGAAACCGGCGAGCAGTTGGTTCTTGATGCGCGCGAAGGAGTCGGCGGGGAAGGTCGGTTTGCCGACCACATCGGCGAACAGCTTCAACGCCGGTTCACGCTGCTCAGGTGCGCTCAGGCTGCGCAGCGAAGCCAGCGCCATGTCCTTGAACGCACCGTTGCCGAAGTCGGCGCCGAGGCCTTCAAACCCTTGAGCGATGGCGCCGACGTCTTTGCCGGCGATGCCTTCGTTGAGCATGGCGTTGGTCAGCACCGCGAGGCCGGGGACGTTGCCGTCCTGGCTGCTGCCAGCGGCGAAGATCAGGCGCATATCGAACATCGGCAACTCATGGGCTTCGACGAACAGCACTTTCGCGCCTTCAGCAGTGTTCCAGGTCTGCACATCAAGCTTGCGGCTGGCCGGGGCCTTGCCGTCGAGTTCGGCCAGCGATTGCAGTTTCTGGCTGGACTTGGCGTTATCCAGTGCTTCGCTGGCCTTGCTGTCAGCGCTTGGCGACAAATAAACCGCTGCGGAGCCGATCACCGCGACAGCAATCAGGCCAAGCAGCATCAGGCGTGGGGTTTTGCGCTCACTCATGAGTCGTCTCCAAAGGCAGGACGTGGGCGACGCTGAGACGTTCGCGGGTGAAGTACTTTTTCGCGGCATTCTGGATGTCTTGCGGAGTCACGCTTTCCAGATCGGCCAGTTCGGTGTCCATCAGTTTCCACGACAGACCGACCGTCTCCAGTTGACCGATCGCGGTGGCCTGGCTGGTGATCGAGTCACGCTCGTAGACCAGGCCGGCGATGACTTGAGCGCGGACGCGTTCCAGCTCTTCGGCAGACGGCGCGGTGGTTTTCAGTTGCTCAAGCAGTTTCCACAAGCCGGCTTCGGCCTGGGCGATGGTCTTTTTCTTCTGCGTATTCGGCGTGGCCGACAGGGTGAACAGGCTGTCGCCACGGGTGTAGGCGTCATAGTCCGACGAGCCGCCGGAGACCAGCTCTTCGCCGCGTTCCAGCTGCGTCGGGATGCGTCCGCTGTAGCCGCCGTCGAGCAGCGCCGAGATCAGGCGCAGGGCGTTGACCGAGCGTTTGTCTTCGGCGGTAGCAATGCTCGGCACGTTGAAGCCAAGCATCAGGCTCGGCAGTTGGGTCTGCACGCGCAGGGTGATCTGGCGTTCGCCGGGCTCGGCCAGTTCCAGCGGTTTTTTCGCCGGTGGCACGTCGCGTCTGGCGACCGGGCCGAAATAGCGCTGGGCGAGGGTTTTCACTTCGTCCGGAGTGACGTCACCGACCACCACCAGCGTGGCGTTGTTCGGCGCGTACCAGGATTGGTACCAGTGGCGCAGTTCCTCGACTTTCATGCGGTCGAGGTCAGCCATCCAGCCGATGGTCGGCGTGTGGTAACCGCTGGCCGGGTAGGCCATGGCCTTGTAGCGCTCGTAGGCCTTGGACATCGGCTTGTCATCGGTGCGCAGGCGGCGCTCTTCCTTGATGACTTCGATTTCCTTGGCGAATTCGTCGGCCGGCAGGCGCAGGTTGGACATGCGGTCGGCTTCCAGCTCGAAGGCCACGCCAAGACGATCACGGGCCAGCACCTGGTAATAAGCCGTGAAGTCGTCGCTGGTGAACGCGTTCTCTTCGGCGCCAAGGTCGCGCAGGATCAGCGAAGCTTCGCCGGGGCCGACCTTTTCGCTGCCCTTGAACATCATGTGCTCGAGCGCGTGGGACAGACCAGTCTGGCCCGGAGTCTCGTAGCTGGAGCCGACCTTGTACCAGATCTGCGAAACGACCACCGGCGCACGATGGTCTTCGCGCACAACGACCTTGAGGCCGTTGTCGAGGGTGAATTCATGGGTCGGTTGCGGGTCGGCCGCCAGGGCCGAAAGGGGCAGGCAGACTGCGCTGAGCAGCAGGCCAGCAGCGCGGCGGGCTAGAGCATTCATTCGTTTTTCAACCTGTTGGGCTGCCCGCTTGGTCTTAGCGTCGGCGGGCGAGAGGGTGCTAGGATACTGATCCGTTTTACTGGCGGCCACGCCTATCAGGTTTCGATACCCGGTCAGGCTGTATGGGTTTGTCGCGGATAACAGCAGTTTTTCATCTGTACTGCGCGTTTTCGCCGACGATGCCGCTCCAGTCCTTCGTGTTAATTGAAGTTTGAGGTGCCTTCGGTGCCTCGACAAAATGTTGCGCGTGAACAAGCTGGGTGAAACACAGTCTGTTCTGCATCGAATATTTATTTGCCGGGGCGCCCTGTTGGCGCGTCGCTACCGTGAGATAGCCGTCCTCCATGTTTGGTTCCAACGACGACAAGAAGAGCCCAGCTGCGGCTGGCGAGAAGAAAAGCCTGTTCGGATGGCTGCGGAAGAAACCGCAGGAACCCGTCGTCGAACAGCCGCCCGCGATTCCTGAGCCGGCCCCCGCGCTAGCACCTGTAATAGAAGAAGAGCCGGCGCCGATTGTGCTGCCGATCGCCGAGCCGGTGCTGCAACCGGAGGCTGAAGCCGAGCCGGAAGCGCCCGCCGCTCCCGAACTGCCGCTGACGCCCGCCGCCGAGCCGTGGCTGACCTTGCCGGTGGCAGAAGAGCCGGTCGCGCTGGTTGAAGAAGCAGCGCCGCATGTGACGCCAGTGATTCCTGCGCCGGTTGCCGAGGTTGCGGCGCAGCCTGTGCCTGAGCCGGTCGTTACCGAGCCGGTTGCTCCGATCGTCCAGCCATCCGAGCCTGAGCCCGCACCGCTTGCCGCTGCGCCGGTTGTCGCTCCGATCGTGCCGGTCGAAGCGCCTGTAGAAACGCCCGTCGAAACCCCGCGCACCGAAGAAACCAAAGCCGGTTTCTTCGCCCGCCTCAAGCAAGGCCTGTCGAAGACCAGCGCCAGCATCGGCGAGGGCATGGCCAGTCTGTTCCTCGGGCGCAAGACCATTGATGATGACCTGCTCGACGACCTCGAAACCCGTCTGCTCACCGCCGACGTCGGCGTCGAAGCCACTACGCAGATCATCCAGCGCCTGACCCAGAAGGTCGCACGCAAGGAACTGGCAGACGCCGACGCCCTGTACAAATCTCTGCAGGCCGAATTGGCAGCGATGCTCAAACCGGTTGAACAGCCACTGAAAATCGCCTCGCAGAACAAGCCTTTCGTGATCCTGGTGGTCGGCGTCAACGGCGCCGGCAAAACCACCACCATCGGCAAACTGGCGAAGAAGCTGCAACTGGAAGGCAAGAAAGTCATGCTGGCCGCTGGTGACACCTTCCGTGCAGCGGCGGTAGAGCAATTGCAGGTCTGGGGCGAGCGCAACAAGATACCGGTGATCGCCCAGCACACCGGCGCTGATTCCGCTTCGGTGATCTTCGATGCGGTGCAAGCGGCCAAGGCCCGTGGCATCGATGTGCTGATCGCCGACACCGCCGGTCGCCTGCACACCAAAGACAACCTGATGGAAGAGCTGAAAAAGGTTCGCCGGGTGATCGGCAAGCTCGACGCCGACGCGCCGCACGAAGTGCTGCTGGTGCTCGACGCCGGCACTGGCCAGAACGCCATCAACCAGGCCAAGCAGTTCAACCAGACCGTCGAACTGACCGGCCTGGCGCTGACCAAGCTCGACGGCACCGCCAAGGGCGGGGTGATTTTCGCCCTGGCCAAGCAGTTCGGCCTGCCGATCCGCTACATCGGCGTCGGTGAAGGCATCGACGATTTGCGCACCTTTGAAGCCGAACCCTTTGTCCAGGCGCTGTTTGCCGAGCGGGAGCGTTCATGATTCGTTTCGAACAGGTCGGTAAACGCTACCCGAACGGTCACGTCGGCTTGCATGAGCTGAGCTTTCGAGTCCGTCGTGGCGAGTTCTTGTTTGTCACCGGTCACTCCGGTGCCGGTAAATCCACGCTGTTGCGCCTGTTGCTGGCGATGGAACGGCCGACCAGCGGCAAGCTGCTGCTCGCCGGGCAAGACCTGAGCACCATCAGCAACGCGCAGATTCCGTTCCTGCGCCGACAGATCGGCGTGGTGTTCCAGAATCACCAGTTGCTGTTCGATCGTACGGTGTTCAACAACGTCGCCTTGCCGCTGCAGATCCTCGGCCTGTCCAAGGTCGAGATCGCCAAGCGCGTCGATTCGGCGCTGGAGCGCGTGGCACTGTCGGACAAATCCGATCTGTACCCGGGCGACCTGTCCACCGGTCAGCAACAGCGCGTCGGCATCGCCCGCGCCATCGTCCATCGCCCGGCCTTGCTGCTGGCGGACGAACCGACCGGTAACCTCGACCCGCGTCTGGCGGCGGAGATCATGGGCGTGTTCGAAGACATCAACCGTTTGGGCACCAGCGTGCTGATCGCCAGTCACGACCTGGCACTGATCGCGCGCATGCGTCATCGCATGCTGACCCTGCAACGCGGCCGCCTGATCGGCGACGGGGAGGCCGGGGTATGAGTGCGACACGCAGTCCGAAGGTTTCCGAGCGCGTGGCCCCGAAGGCCGCCGATCCGCAACCGCAGAAAAAGAAAAAGCACGACGATGACGACGGCCCGGACTTCGCCACGCTGTTTCGCGCCTGGATCGAAAGCCATCGCGCCAGCCTTCTCGACAGCCTGCGCCGCCTCGGCAAGCAGCCGATCGGCAGCTTCTTCACCTGCATGGTGATGGCCGTGGCGTTGAGTCTGCCGATGGGATTGTCGCTGTTGCTCAACAATGTCGAGCGTCTTGGCGGTTCCTGGCAGCGCGCGGCGCAGATTTCCCTGTACCTGCAACTCGACGCCAGCCCGGAGCAGGGTGAAGCACTGCGTGAGCAGATCAAAGGCATGCCCGGCGTCGCTGATGCCGAATATGTCGGCCGCGATCAGGCGCTGGAAGAGTTCCAGCAGCAGTCCGGCCTGGGCGAAGCCCTGCGTGAGCTGCCTGACAACCCGTTGCCGGGTGTGGTGCTGGTGACACCGAACGAAGTCGACAAGCCGACACTCGAAGCATTAAGACAAAAACTTTCCGAGCTGCCGAAGGTACAACAGGCGCAACTTGATCTAGTCTGGGTCGAGCGTCTGGCCGCCATCCTCAAGCTTGGCGACCGCTTTGTCTTCGGTCTGACGGTGTTGTTGGTGTCTGCATTACTTTTGGTGATAGGCAATACCATTCGTCTTCATATTGAAAACCGCCGCACCGAGATAGAAGTGATTAAACTCGTCGGCGGCACTGACAGTTATGTGCGCCGCCCTTTCCTTTATATGGGCGCGTTGTATGGCTTCGGTGCAGGGCTGTTGTCCTGGGGCGTATTGGCGTTCGGCCTGAACTGGCTGAACGATGCGGTGGTCGGACTGGCCGGCTTGTACGGCAGTGATTTCGCCCTGGCCGGCGTGCCAGTGGCCGACGGTCTGTCGCTCTTGCTTGGCGCGGTGCTGTTGGGTTATATCGGTGCATGGATTGCAGTCGCACGTCATCTCAGGGAGCTGGCGCCGAAGTAGAATCTTTTTTGCGCGTGATTGACCTTGCGGTTTTTATGGGAACTTGTACCTGAGTTCCCGGTCAATTTTTCGCAGTGCCGAGAGGCACGAGTATGTGAGTGGGAGGTTTTTTCGTATGACCAATTCTTTGCAACCTGCTTATGCGCTGGTTCCGGGTGCGAACCTGGAAGCCTATGTGCACACCGTCAACAGCATTCCATTGCTGACGCCGGAGCAGGAGCGTGAACTGGCCGAGAGTCTCTACTATGAGCAGGATTTGGGGGCGGCTCGGCAGATGGTGCTCGCCCACCTGCGTTTTGTCGTACACATTGCCCGTAGCTATTCCGGCTACGGTCTGGCTCAGGCTGACCTGATCCAGGAAGGCAACGTCGGCCTGATGAAGGCCGTCAAGCGCTTCAACCCGGAAATGGGCGTGCGTCTGGTGTCGTTCGCCGTGCACTGGATCAAGGCGGAAATTCACGAGTTCATCCTGCGCAACTGGCGCATTGTGAAAGTCGCGACCACCAAGGCTCAGCGCAAGCTGTTCTTCAACCTGCGCAGCCAGAAGAAGCGTCTGGCGTGGCTGAACAACGAGGAAGTCCACCGCGTGGCGGAAAGCCTCGGCGTCGAACCACGTGAAGTGCGCGAAATGGAAAGCCGCCTGACCGGCCACGACATGGCCTTCGACCCGGCTGCTGAAGCCGACGATGACAGTGCTTTCCAGTCTCCGGCCAACTACCTGGAAGACCACCGGTACGACCCGGCCCGTCAACTGGAAGATGCCGACTGGAGCGACAACTCGAACACCAACCTGCACGAAGCACTGGAAGTGCTGGACGAGCGTAGCCGCGACATCCTCTACCAGCGCTGGCTGGCGGAAGAAAAAGCCACGCTGCACGACCTGGCGCAGAAGTACAACGTGTCGGCTGAGCGAATCCGTCAGCTCGAAAAGAGCGCGATGAACAAGCTCAAGTTGTCGATCGCCGCGTAACCGGCGCATCAGCAATAAAAAACGCCCCGATCAGCGATGATCGGGGCGTTTTCATTTCTGGCTTCACGCAAAACCCATGTGGGAGCGAGCTTGCTCGCGAAAGCGGAGTGTCAGTCACCGCCACTGCTGAATGATCCACCGCATTCGCGAGCAAGCTCGCTCCCGCATTGGTATTTCGGTGTTATTCAGCCCAAGGCGCCCGTCGCGAATCGTTCAGCCCGAGCAAGTAACTGTCCCCGCCCAACTGACTCATCTGCTGCCGAATCCACCCGGCACGGCGCGATACATATCCGGTCGGATGACTCGCGCTCCACACCCGTGGATTGGGCAGTACGGCAGCCAGATAACTTGCCTGCTGTCGCGACAATGACTTCGCGCTCACGCCAAAGTGATGCCGCGCCGCCGCTTCAGCGCCAAACACGCCGTCATCCCACTCGACACTGTTCAGGTACACCTCAAGAATCCGCTGCTTGGGCCAGAACACCTCGATCAGCGCGGTAAACCACGCTTCCAGGCCTTTGCGCAGATAACTGCGACCCGACCACAGAAAGAGGTTTTTCGACACCTGCTGGCTCAAGGTGCTGGCGCCGCGAATCGAGCCGCCCAGCTCGTTGTGGGCCAGAGCGGCCTGAATCGCGCGCAGATCAAAGCCCCAGTGCTCGGGGAATTTCTGGTCTTCGCCAGCAATTACCGCCACTTTCAGGTCATCGGAGATCTGGTCCCACGGTTTCCAGGTGCGCTGCAGATCAATCGGCTCGCCGTCGACCCAGGATTCGACCTTGCGCTCGACCATCAGCGCCGTGCCCGGCGGTGGCACGAAGCGAAACACCAGCACCAGCAAGACACTGCCGCCGGCGAACCAGAGCAGAGCCTTCGTGAGACGACGGAAAATTGAACGCAGCATAGAGATGGCTTGGCCGAACCCGTGGAGCGGGCCATTATACAGACCCTGCCGATGGCGTCTGACTGGAGTTCCCCATGCTGCGTGGCTTTTTGATGCTGGCCGCTTTTTTCGGATTCACCGGTGTTGCGCTGGGTGCGTTCGCCGCCCACGGCCTGAAAAACCGTCTGACGCCGGAATACCTGACGATTTTCCACACGGGTGTCACCTACCAACTGGTGCACACACTCGCGCTGTTCGGCGTTGCGCTGCTGGCCACGCAGATTCAGGGGCGCCTGATTACTTGGGCCGGCCTGTCCTTCACCGTCGGCATAGTATTGTTCTCCGGCAGCCTGTATCTGCTGACCATGACCGGCATCAGCAAACTCGGCATCATCACGCCGTTCGGTGGCTTGGCATTTCTGGTCGGTTGGATCTGCCTCGGCCTCGCTGCCTGGCGCTTGCAGCTAACCGCTTGACGCTTGGTACTGACCTTTAGGTCATGATCGGGCTAGAATGCCAGCCCCTAAAAATGATGGCGGCGTTGTGCATGCGCATTCAGTTGAACGGTGAGTCCTTTGAATTGCCCGACGGTGAAACCGTTGCGGGCCTGATCACCCGTCTGGATCTGGCCGGACGTCGGGTGGCGGTCGAGCTCAATCTGGACATCGTCCCGCGCAGCCAGCATGCCGACACCACGTTGAACGACGGCGACAACGTCGAAGTGGTCCACGCCATCGGCGGCGGCTGATCGCCCGGCCCGCAAGGGCACAGAATTCTGCAAGACCCTCACCCTTAAAGAGGATTCCCCATGAGCATCGTTCGTAGCGACAAGCCTTTTGTGCTGGCCGGTCGTACTTACCAGTCGCGTTTGCTGGTCGGTACCGGCAAGTACCGTGACATGGAAGAAACCCGCCAGGCCATCGAAGCCTCGGGTGCCGAGATCGTCACCTTCGCCGTACGCCGCACCAACCTGGGCCAGATCGAAGGCGAGCCGAACCTGCTTGAAGTGTTGTCGCCGGATCGCTACACCTTTCTGCCGAACACCGCCGGTTGCTACGACGCCATCGAAGCCGTGCGCACCTGCCGCCTGGCGCGTGAGCTGCTCGATGGCCACAATCTGGTGAAGCTGGAAGTGCTGGCCGACCAGAAAACCCTGTTCCCCAACGTGATCGAAACCCTCAAGGCCGCCGAAACCCTGGTCAAGGAAGGCTTCGACGTGATGGTCTACACCAGCGATGACCCGATCATCGCCCGGCAACTGGCGGAAATCGGCTGCATCGCCGTCATGCCGCTGGCCGGTCTGATCGGCTCCGGTCTGGGTATCTGCAATCCGTACAACCTGCAGATCATCCTCGAAGAAGCCAAGATCCCGGTGCTGGTGGATGCCGGTGTCGGTACCGCTTCCGACGCGACCATCGCCATGGAACTGGGTTGCGACGCCGTACTGATGAACTCGGCCATCGCCCACGCCCAGCAACCGGTGATGATGGCGCAAGCCATGCAACACGCCATCGTCGCCGGTCGCCTGGCGTACCTCGCCGGTCGCATGCCGAAAAAACTCTATGCCAGCGCCTCTTCGCCGCTGGATGGTCTGATCAAGTAAGAGCCATTGATGACTGAATCGAACGACACGCCTGTCCAGCCGGACGAAGGCGACGAGCGCCAACACCGCCGCATCAAGAGCTTCGTGATGCGCGCCGGGCGCATGACCGAAGGCCAGCAACGCGGCCTGGACCAGGGCGCGCCGCTGTACGTGCTGCCGCTGGCCGATGCGCCGGTCGATTACGACCAGGTGTTCGGCCGCTCGGCGCCGCGCTCGCTGGAAATCGGTTTCGGCATGGGCCACTCGCTGCTGGAAATGGCCGCTGCTGCTCCAGAGCAGGATTTCATCGGTGTTGAAGTACACCGTCCGGGTGTCGGCGCGCTGCTCAATGGCGTGCTGACCCAAGGGCTGACCAACCTGCGGGTCTACGATTGCGACGCGATCGAAGTGCTCAACCGCTGCATCGCCGACAACAGCCTCGATCGCCTGATGCTGTTTTTCCCGGATCCGTGGCACAAGAGCCGCCACCACAAGCGCCGCATCGTCCAGTCCTCGTTCGCCGAACTGGTGCGTAGCAAGTTGAAGGTTGGCGGCATTCTGCACATGGCCACCGACTGGGAACCGTACGCCGAGTACATGCTGGAAGTGATGAACGTCGCCCCCGGCTACCGCAACCTTGCCGAAGACGGCAAATGCGTCCCACGCCCGGCCGAACGCCCGATCACCAAGTTCGAACGCCGCGGCGAACGTCTTGGCCATGGCGTGTGGGATCTGAAGTTCGAAAAGATCGCTTAAGCATCACGCAATAAAAACTGTGGGAGCGAGCCTGCCCGCGAAAGCGGTCTGACAATCAACGATGATGTTGGATGTCATGACGCCTTCGCGAGCAGGCTCGCTCCCACAATTGTTTTGTGTATGAGGAGATTACAGGGGGGCAAGAAATCGAGCGGGCACCTGCTCTGTCAACCAGACGCCATTTTCGGCCTGATAGAACTTGAAGCCCTGTTCTTCCATCTGCTTCGCGGCAACCTTCAGAACGACTGGCGTTCCGTAGCGTTGACCCACGGCCGACGCGGTGGCGATCTCGTCGGACAGATGCACCTGATGGCGTTGTCCTGGAATCAAGCCTTGTTCGTGGATCGAGTCGAGAAAACGCGTCGCTGTTCCGTGGTAGAGCGTTTGCGGTGGCTGTTTCTGCTCGAATTGCAGGTCAACGCTTTTCGTCGAGTGGCCTTGAGCAGCGCGTATACAGTGGCCATCAGCGGAAATCGTAAAACGCTTCTTGTCACTGCTGGTCACGACGTTTTCAATCAGCTCACGACTTAAATGCCTGCCATCACGCGCCGCGCCGCTGATCAGTGCGTCGATATTTGCCCAGCCATCCGAATCCAGCGTAAGACCAATCGCCTGAGGCTCGTGACGCAACACGAAGCTGAGAAATTTGCTCGTCTCATCCAGTAGTTTTTTACTCATGAACTTCCCTTTCATTGCAATCAACTGTGGGAGCGAGCCTGCTCGCGAAAGCGGTCTGACAATCAACGATGATGTTGGATGTTAAGACGCCTTCGCGAGCAGGCTCGCTCCCACATTTTGTTTCGGGGTGCTTGCGGGATCAGCGGCGGTCGGCAACCACGCCGATCAGTACCAGTACCACCAGCAGCACCGGCGCCAGGCTGTAGTTGTTGAACTGGCTCAGGCCTTTGATCACCCACGGCGTGGCGTAGATCAGCGCGGCGCCGCTGCCGATCAGGCAGAGCAGGGCCATCAGGGGCACGCGCAGGGCGCCGGCGATGCTGCCCAGGCGTTGCTCGACCCAGCCTTTGAAGTCAGCGCCGAACAGCACCAGCAGGCAACCGACCAGCGCCAGAGCGATTTCCGAGAGATTGCTGCGGCTCCAGCGGGAGACGGTGGCCAGCAGGTCGAGTATCAAATCCATGCGTTTTCCCTTTGAGCTGAAGTCAGTTCAGAAATTGTTGCAGCAAGTCGTTGAGGAACAGCTGGCCGCGTTCGGTCGCCGCCAGGCGTGACGGTTCGACCTGCAACAGGCCGCTTTGTTCGGCCTGGCGCCGGCCTTCGGCGAGGGTCTCCAGCGACAGGCCGGTGCGCTCCGGATACAGGCGCGATTCGACCCCGGCAGTCAGGCGCAGGGCGTTCATCAGGAACTCGAACGGCATCTCGTCATTGCTCAGCGATTTCTCGCCGGCCTGAAAGCTTTTCGCCGGGTTCAGATAGTCCTTCGGCAGGCGGGTTTTCCATGTGCGCACGATGCGCCCGTCCGGGTGACTCAGCTTGCCATGGGCGCCGGCGCCGATGCCGATGAAGTCGCCAAAACTCCAGTAATTGAGGTTATGCCGCGCCGGGCGACCGGCCTGGGCATACGCCGACACTTCGTACTGCGCGTAACCGTGCTCGGCCAGCAGCGCCTGCCCAGCTTCCTGAATGTCCCACAGGGTGTCGTCTTCCGGCAGCACTGGCGGCTGATTCCAGAACACCGTGTTCGGCTCCAGCGTCAGCTGATACCAGGAAATGTGCGTCGGCTTCAGCGCGATGGCCTGGCGCAGATCGCTCAAGGCATCGTCCAGCGACTGATCGGGCAAACCGTGCATCAAGTCCAAGTTGAAGTTATCGAACCCGGCCTGCCGCGCCATGCCTGCCGCACGCACGGCTTCGTCACCGTTGTGGATGCGGCCGAGGGCTTCTAGCTTTTCCTGCTGGAAACTCTGGATGCCGATCGACAGGCGATTGATCCCCAGCTTGCGATAAGCAACAAACTTCTCTTGCTCGAAGGTGCCCGGATTGGCCTCAAGGGTGATTTCGATGTCGGCGGCGAACGGGATGCGCTGCTCGACACCCTGCAACAACCCCCCGAGGGCTTCGGCGCTGAACAGGCTCGGCGTCCCGCCACCAAAGAAAATCGAGGTCAGCTCACGGCCATACACCGCATGCAGATCCTGATCGAGATCGGCCAGCAGCGCGTCGACGTATTCCTGCTCCGGCAGCACCGGGCTGGCGGTGTGCGAGTTGAAATCGCAATACGGGCATTTGCGCACACACCACGGAATGTGGATGTACAGCGCCAGGGGCGGCAGGGTTGGCAGCGGTGCCCGAGGCGAGGACGCGGCGCCGCCGATGATCAGCGACGACGCGCAAGAATCAGTGGTCATTTCAAGCCCAGGCGCTGGCGCAGCAGATCCATTGCACGGGCGCGGTGGCTGATCTGGTTCTTGTCGGCCGGACTCAGTTCGGCGCTGGAGCAGTCGCGCTCCGGCACCCAGAACAGTGGGTCATAACCGAAGCCGTGCTCGCCGCTGGCAGCGGTGAGGATGCGCCCGTGCCACAGGCCTTCGCAGAGGATCGGCAGCGGATCATCGGCGTGGCGCACCAGTGCCAGCACGCAGACGAACTGCGCGCCGCGCTCGGCTTGCGGCACGTCCTTCAGCGCATCGAGCAGTTTGGCGTTGTTCGCCGCGTCGCCCTGGCCGTCGGCGTAACGCGCCGAATAGATGCCCGGTGCGCCGCCGAGGAAGTCCACTGCCAGCCCGGAATCGTCGGCCAGTGCCGGCAGCCCGGAAATGCGTGCGGCATTGCGGGCCTTGAGGATCGCGTTTTCGACAAACGACAGGCCGGTTTCTTCCGGTTCGACCTTGCTCCACTCGCCAATCGAGCGCAGTTGCACCGAGTCGCCGAGCATGGCCTGGAGTTCTTTGAGTTTGCCGGCGTTATGGCTGGCCAGTACGAGCTGCTTGAAGTTCATCATTCGCCGGGAAAGAGTTCTTGGTTGAAATTGATGGTGTTGATCTTGTCGCCGTTCTGCACCTTGATTTCAAAGGTGCGGGTTTCCTGCTGCGGCACCGGGTACTGGGCGATGTAGTAGATTGCGCCCTGTTCGGTGACCTGGCGGAATTTCAGCGCCACGCTGTTGCTGGTCAGGTCCTTGATCGTGCCGGTGACGCTGGCGATCACCGGTTTGCCGTCCTTGACCACCGAGACGTTGATCACGCCCTGGTTCTTGCTGCGGATCAGCTCGGCAGCCTTGGCGATGTCCGGTTGCAGGAACGTCGAGTTGAAAGTGTTGTAGTGCACCGTGATGTCGCCGAAGGTTTCCTTGCGTTCACCTTTGATGACGTCCGCCGCCACGGCGCTGGCGCTCAGGCAGGCGGTGAGTAACAGCAACGCTAGACGACTCATGTTCGTGCTCCTTCAAATGCCCAGGCTCAGACCGCGACTCGGTGGTCCGCCAACTGCGGACTGCTGACGCGGTAGATACCGATTTCACCTAACAGATTAGGCCATAGCTTACTGGCCCACCCGTGCCGGTGCTGTTGATCCACGGCAAGCCGATCAATGACCTTCGCATCACGTTCGCGGCACAGTTCTTCGAAATCCTCGAAGGTGCAGAAGTGGATGTTCGGCGTGTTGTACCAGGTGTAGGGCAGGAATTCCGAGACCGGCATGCGGCCCTTGCTCGCCAGATACCAGCGGCAGCGCCAGTGGCCGAAGTTGGGGAAGGTGATGATGCACTGACGGCCGACCCGGAGCATTTCGTCGAGGATCTTGTCCGGGTAATGCACCGCTTGCAGGGCCTGGGTCATGACGACGATGTCGAAACTGTTGCTGGCGAAGTTGCCCAGGCCCTTGTCCAGATCCTGCTCGATGACATTAATGCCCTTGGCCACGCACTCGGCAATATTGTCGGCGTCGTTTTCCAGGCCATAACCGGTGACGTTCTTGTTGTCGCGCAGCCAGGTCAGCAGCTCGCCGTCACCGCAACCCAGGTCGAGGACGCGGCTGCCGGCGGGGATCCATTCCTGGATGATTTCCAGATCAGCTCTCATGGCTTTCTCACAACGAAATGCGGTTCATGTAATTGCCGAACGCCTGCAAGTAACGCGGGATCGGAATCAGGAAGGCGTCGTGGCCCTGCGGTGCGTCAATTTCCAGATAACTGACGTCCTTGCGCGCGGCCATCAGCGCATCCACCAGTTCCCGCGAACGCGCAGGAGAAAAGCGCCAGTCGGTGGTGAACGACATCACGCAGAACTTGGCCGTGGCGTTTTCGAAGGTTTTCGCCAGGTCATCGTCGAAGTTAGCCGCAGGATCGAAGTAATCCAGCGCTTTGGTCATCAACAGATAAGTGTTGGCATCGAAGCGCCCGGAGAACTCTTCGCCCTGATAACGCAGGTAGCTTTCGACCTGGAACTCGACACTGTGGAAGTCGTAGTTGAGCTTTTCGCTCTTCAGGCCACGGCCGAATTTCTCACCCATGGAGTCGTCGGACAGATAGGTAATGTGGCCGACCATGCGCGCCAGCATCAGCCCGCGCTTGGGGATCACGCCGGCTTCCTGGAACGAGCCGCCGTGGAATTCCGGATCGGTGAGGATCGCCTGACGCGCGACTTCGTTGAAGGCGATGTTCTGCGCCGACAATTTAGGCGCCGAGGCGATCGCCAGGCAGTGCCGCACGCGATCCGGGTAGGTGATGGTCCATTGCAGGGCTTGCATGCCGCCGAGGCTGCCGCCGATCACCGCTGCCCACTGGCCGATGCCGAGCAGGTCAGCCAGACGCGCCTGGCTGTGCACCCAGTCTTCCACGGTGAGCACCGGGAAATCGGCGCCGAACGGCTTGCCGGTCTCCGGATTGACGCTGCTCGGGCCGGTGGAACCGTTGCAGCCGCCGAGGTTGTTCAGGCTGACCACAAAGAACTTGTTGGTGTCGATCGGCTTGCCGGGGCCGATGCAGCTGTCCCACCAACCGGGCTTGCGGTCGTCGACGCTGTGATAACCAGCGGCGTGATGATGACCGGACAGCGCGTGGCAGATCAGCACGGCGTTGCTCGCCTGGGCGTTCAGCGTGCCGTAGGTTTCATAAATCAGGTCATAAGCGGCCAGCGAACGGCCACAAGCCAGCGCCAGCGGTTCGCTGAAATGCGCGGTTTGCGGCGTTACCAGACCAACAGAATCGGCGGGAAAGGCAGTTGGCATCGACCCTGCTCTCGTTGAAATGAGGCGTAAGTCTAAAGACCGGGGGGGTTAGCGGCAAGCAGCCCTCACCCTAACCCTCTCCCAGAGGGAGAGGGGACTGACCAAGGTGTTCTGTCGAACTGCGCCGACCTGATAATTGCGAGTCGAACTCCAATCTTGAGCTCAACACAAATCGGCTCCCTCTCCCTTGGGAGAGGGCTGGGGTGAGGGGCGCAGACGACGCCATATCAAGCCGAGCGCCGATCCCTCTCACCTCACATCAGCAAACGCAGAATCTCCGGCATCATCGTCATCGCCGCCAGATTGTTGATCACCAGCATGTCGATCAATTTCAGCGCAAGGAAGGCGAAGATCGGCGACAGGTCCAGGCCGCCGAGGTTCGGCAGGAAACGACGGAACGGTGCCAGCGCCGGTTCACAGATCTGGTTGACCAGTTCAGCGCCCGGGTTGTGGCTGCCCGGCGCGACCCACGACAGGATCACGCTGATGATCAGGGCAAAGAAGAAGATCTTCAGGAACAGCGCGGTGACGCCGATCAGCGACCAGATCACCAGTTGCAGCGGGTTGCCGGTGGTGCCGTAGGTCAGCAGCAGGGTCAGCGCCATCAGCAGCAGTTGCACCAGAATCGCCAGTACCAGCGACGACATGTCGAGGCCGAACAGGCTCGGGATGATCCGGCGCAAAGGCTTGAGCAGCGGCTGGGTGGCCTTGACCACGAACTGGCACAGCGGGTTGTAGAAGTTCGCCCGCACCAGTTGCAGGACGAAGCGCAGCAGCACGATCAGCAGGTACAGGCTGCCGAGGGTTTGCAGCACGTAAACCGCTGCGGTGTTCAATCCGATCATGTAAGGCTCCTTTATTTGCCCAGTTGTTCGGCCATTTCGGCCGAGCGGTGCGCGGCGGCGCCGAGTGCGGTTTCAACCAGCGCTTCGAAGCCGCCAGCCTGGAATGATTTGATCGCAGCTTCCGTGGTGCCATTCGGCGAGGTCACGCGGCGGCGCAGTTCGGCTGCATCGACATCGCTGGACACCGCCATGTGCGCGGCGCCCAGAGCAGTCTGCACGGTCAGTTGCTCAGCGATCTCTTTTGGCAGGCCAAGTTTGACGCCGGCGGCGGTCATCGCTTCGATCAGCAGGAAGAAGTACGCCGGGCCGGAGCCGGACACTGCGGTGACTGCGTCCAGTTGCTGTTCTTCTTCCAGCCACAGGGCGATGCCGACGGCGGACAGCAGCTCTTCGGCTTGCTGGCGTTGCTCGGCGCTCACTTCGCTGGTCGCGTACAGACCGCTGACACCCTGACGCAGCAGCGCCGGAGTATTGGGCATGCAGCGCACGATCGGTTGTTCGCCGAGCCACGCGGTCATGCTCGCGCAGGTGATGCCAGCGGCGATCGACACCACCAGTTGATTAGGCTTGAGGCTCGGGCGAATCGCCTCGCACACGGCTTTCATCGCCTGTGGCTTGACCGCCAGCACGATGACATCGACGCTGTCGATGGCCTGGGCGTTGTCAGCGAAGGTTTCGATGCCGTGTTCGGCGCTGACCTTGGCACGGGTGTCTTCGCCCGGATCACTGGCGCGGATCTGCGCCGCTTCCAGACCTTTGGCGCGCAAGCCGCCAATCAGACTGGCCGCCATGTTGCCCGCACCGATAAACGCAATACGTGTGTTGCTCATGTGTGGTCCTTATCTGGAAACGTTCAAGACTGGGAATAATCTCTGGCGCCAAACAGCGCGGTACCGATCCGCACCCAGGTGGCGCCTTGGGCGATGGCCGACTCGAGGTCGTGGCTCATGCCCATGGACAGTGTGTCGAGCGGCAGAGCGAGGCTCGCCTGCAATGTCTGCACGGCGGCGAAGGCAGCGTCCTGTTCAGCGCGCTCTTCGGTCGGCTCGGGAATCGCCATCAGTCCGCGCAGTTTCAAACGGGGCAACGCGCTGATGGCCTCGGCCAGCGCTGGCAGATCGGCCGGGGTGCAACCGGATTTGCTCGCCTCGCCGCTGACATTGACCTGAATGCAGATGTTCAGGGGCGGCAGTTCGGCCGGGCGCTGCTCGGACAGGCGTTGGGCAATTTTCAGACGATCCACGGAGTGCACCCAGTCGAAATGCTCGGCAATCGCGCGAGTCTTGTTCGATTGAATGGGGCCGATGAAGTGCCAGATCAAGGGCAGGTCGGCCAGCTCCAGCTGTTTGCCCAAGGCTTCCTGCAAGTAGTTCTCGCCGAAGTCGCGCAGGCCGGCGGCGTAGGCCTCCCGCAGGGCCTGGGCGGGTTTGGTCTTGCTCACGGCGAGCAAATGGATGCTGTTTTCGTCGCGGTGCGCAGCTTTCGCCGCTGCCTGGATGCGCGAACTAACCTGAAGGATGTTGTCTGCTATCGTGGACATCAAGAGGCGCCGGCGGTCTGTAGGTTCGCGGCATTCTACTGGAATTGAGGGACGCTATGGATATCACTGAACTGCTGGCCTTCAGCGCCAAACAGGGCGCTTCCGACCTGCACCTGTCGGCCGGCCTGCCGCCGATGATTCGCGTCGATGGCGACGTGCGACGGATCAATCTGCCGGCGCTGGATCACAAGCAAGTGCACGATCTGATCTACGACATCATGAACGACACCCAGCGCATCGAATTCGAGAAAAATCTGGAAACGGATTTTTCCTTCGATGTACCCGGCGTGGCGCGCTTTCGGGTCAACGCCTTTAACCAGAATCGTGGTGCCGGCGCGGTGTTCCGCACTATTCCGTCGAAAGTGCTGAGCATGGAAGACCTCGCCATGGGCGATGTTTTCCGCAAGATCACCGATGCGCCGCGCGGTTTGGTGCTGGTCACCGGGCCGACCGGCTCCGGCAAATCGACCACGCTGGCGGCGATGATCGATTACCTCAACACCCATCGCCATCACCACATCCTCACCATTGAGGACCCCATCGAGTTCGTCCATGAATCGCGCAAATGCCTGATCAATCAGCGCGAAGTCCATCGCGATACCCGCAGCTTCGCCACCGCGCTGCGCTCGGCCCTGCGTGAAGACCCGGACGTGATTCTGGTCGGCGAGATGCGTGATCTGGAAACCATTCGCCTGGCGCTGACCGCCGCTGAGACCGGGCATCTGGTGTTCGGCACGCTGCACACGACCTCGGCGGCGAAGACCATCGACCGCGTGGTCGACGTGTTTCCCGGCGACGAGAAATCGATGGTGCGTTCGATGCTGTCAGAGTCGTTGCTGGCGGTGGTGTCGCAGACGTTGATCAAGAAGATCGGCGGCGGGCGGGTGGCGGCGCATGAAATCATGCTCGGGACATCGGCGATCCGTAACCTCATTCGCGAGGACAAGGTGGCGCAGATGTATTCAGCGATTCAGACCGGTGGGTCGTTGGGGATGCAGACACTCGATATGTGCCTGAAGGATCTGGTGACCAAGGGCTTGATCAGCCGCGAGCATGCACGCGAGAAAGCGCGTACGCCGGATAATTTTTGAGGGAGTGATCGTTCCCACGCTCTGCGTGGGAATGCAGCCCGGGACGCTCTGCGTCCCTGCCGAAGCGGACGCGGAGCGTCCATTGAGTCATTCCCACGTGGAGCGTGGGAACGATCGGTATGGTGTTAGCGCTGGACTACGCGCAGCTGCTGTTGCTCTTTCGGCAATACGCGCTTGGCCACGACGTAATGCTTTTCCCAGTACGGCTTGTTCAGCGTGTCGATGCTCACCGCTTTGCCACGGCGCGGGGCGTGGATGAAGCGGTCGTTGCCCAGGTAGATGGCAACGTGGTTCACCCGACGGCTCTTGATGTTGAAGAAAATCAGATCGCCCGGCTTCAGATCCTTGCGCTCGACTTTCTCGCCGTGACCGCTGGCCATGGCGTTGGAGGTGCGTGGCAGGTCGAACGTAGCGTCGTTGAACGCATATTTCACCAGGCCGCTGCAATCGAAGCCTTTACTTGGGCTGCTGCCGCCCCAACGATAAGGTGTACCGAGGACGTTTACCGCACGGCTCAGCACATTGCTGCTTTCCTTGCTCGCCATCGGTGGCACCAGCTTGCTGCGGCTCTTGCTGCTCAGCGTGGTGGTCTTGCTCTTGCTGCTTTTGCTCGATGGAGCCGAAGCATGGGATTTAGGGGTGAAGCCGTTGACGTTGGGAAGACGTTGCTCACGATTGGTGGCGTGGGCGGCCAGTGGCATTAATAGGCAAATAGTCAGCCATGTCTTGAAAAATGGTCGCATTAGGCGTGGCTCATAAGTGATAGCGCGCAACTTTATAACAGCTTTTTTTGCCGTTCCGAGGCCGTTCATCGATTCATTCCGCCGGCTACGGAACCAAAAACGCTCAAAAAGTACGCAATTGTCCGACAGAAGTCAGGTTTTACAAGGGTTTCGCGCTAGCAACGGTAACATTTGCCATACGTCGGCCACCTGTAAAAAAGTCACAAAGAAATGAAGAATATTTATCTATCGAGTGCAATGAGGTCTTAATGAACAGCTATCAGCTACCCCGCGTGAAAGAAAAAGACACTCACAGCAAAGTCATCGGCTACCTGCTGTGGATTTTCGGATTCACCGGCGCGCACCGCTTTTATTACGGCAAGCCGGTGACCGGAACGATCTGGTTCTTCACCTTCGGTTTGCTGGGGATTGGCTGGCTGATCGACCTGTTTCTGATCCCGGCGATGGATCGCGAAGCGGATTTGCGCTTTGCTGCCGGGCCGATCGAGTACAACGTCGCGTGGATTCTGCTGACTTTCCTCGGTGTGTTCGGCGTACACCGGATGTATCAGGGCAAATGGATCAGCGGCTTGCTGTATCTGCTGACCGGCGGGTTGTTCTTTATTGGTGTGCTGTATGACTTCTGGACCCTGAACGATCAGGTGTCGGTGCGCAACGCGCAGAATCGCGGCGCCTTTCAGTAAGTTTTTGCCAGATCAAAAGATCGCAGCCTGCGGCAGCTCCTAAAGGGAAATGCATTCCAAAGTAGGAGCTGCCGCAGGCTGCGATCTTTTGCTTTTTAGGCCTGGTGAGTAATCCGCCCATCCACCAGCGTATAGCGAACGACACCCGGCAGACTGTGCCCGATGAACGGGCAGTTCTCGCCCTTCGACAGCCAGTGCTCACCGGCCACCGTCGATGCCTTCGGATCGAACAGCACGATATCCGCCGCACCACCTACCGCCAGTTTGCCCGCCGGCAGGCGGAGGGCTTCGGCCGGGCCTGCGCTGAGACGTGCCAGCAGCGTCGGCAAGTCGAGCAAACCATCCTCGACCAGCGTCATCGCCAGCGGCAGCAGCAACTCAACACTGCTGATGCCCGGCTCGGTGGCGCCGAACGGTGCCAGTTTGGCGTCGCGCTCGTGGGGCTGGTGATGGCTGGAGATCGCCGAAACCACCCCGGACTTCACTGCCTCACGCAGGCCATCGCGGTCGGCGCGGGTGCGCAGCGGCGGTTGCACATGATAGAGGCTGTTGAAGTCGATCAGCGCTTCGTCAGTCAGGATCAGCTGATACAGCGCGACATCGGCAGTGACTTTCAGACCTCGGGCCTGCGCCTGGGCAATCAGGGCAACACCGCGCGCACTGGTCAGCTGGCTGAAGTGCGCACGCACGCCGGTCTGCTCGACCAGCAGCAGATCGCGAGCGAGCGCCACGGTTTCGGCGGTTTCCGGGATGCCCGGCAGGCCGAGGAAACTGGCGACCGCGCCTTCGTGAGCGAGACCGCCCTCGGCCAGATCGTGATCCTGCGAGTTGAAGATCACCGTCAGGTCGAACGTCGCCGCGTATTCCAGCGCCCGGCACAGGGTGCGGCTGTTGCGGAAGCTCTCCAGACCGTTGCCGAACGCCACGCAACCGGCGTCGCGCAGCGCGACCAGTTCGGCCAATTGCTCGCCATCAAGACCTTTGCTCAGCGCGCCAATCGGGAACACCTTGGTGTTGCCCGCCTCGCGGGCGCGGTCGAGGATCAGTTCGGCCACGGCGGATGTGTCGAGCACCGGTTTGGTCTTCGGCGGGCAGCACAGGCTGGTCACGCCACCGGCAGCGGCGGCGCGGGTTTCGCTGACGATCGAGCCTTTGCGGCTGTAGCCCGGCTCGCGCAGGGCAACGTTGAGGTCGACCAGGCCAGGCGCGGCGACCAGACCTTGGGCATCGATGGTTTCCACTGCGCTGAAACCGGCCGGTGCGGCGCCGAGCGCGACGATCTTGCAGGCTTCAACGTGGATGTCGGTGATTTGATCCAGGCCGCTGCTGGGATCGATGACGCGTGCGCCGAGAATGCTGAGCTTCACTGGGCGTTCTCCTGCTCGAATTGACGTTGCGCAGTCTGCCCGCTCATGGCCATGGACAGCACAGCCATACGAATCGCGATGCCGTAGGTCACTTGGTTGAGGATCACCGAGTGCGGGCCGTCGGCCACCGCCGACTCGATCTCCACGCCACGGTTGATCGGCCCCGGGTGCATGACGATGCAATCGGGTTTAGCTCCGGCCAGACGTGCGGTGGTCAGGCCGAACAGGCGGTAGAACTCGCCTTCGCTGGGCAGCAGGCCGCCGGTCATGCGCTCACGTTGCAGACGCAGCATGATTACCACGTCGACGTCTTTCAGGCCTTCAGCCATGTCGGTGTAGACCTTGACGCCGTATTGCTCGATGCCGATCGGCAGCAGGGTTTTCGGCGCGATCACGCGGATGTCCGGGCAGCCAAGGGTTTTCAGCGCGAGCATGTTCGAGCGCGCCACCCGCGAATGCAGGATGTCGCCGACGATCGCCACCGAGAGGTTTTCGAAACCGCCCTTGTGCCGACGGATGGTGAGCATGTCGAGCATGCCCTGGGTCGGGTGCGCATGCCGGCCGTCGCCGCCGTTGATGATCGCCACCTGCGGACAGACATGCTCGGCGATGAAGTGCGCCGCGCCCGAGTCGCCGTGGCGCACGACGAACATGTCGGCGGCCATCGCTTCAAGGTTGCGCAGGGTATCGAGCAGCGTTTCACCCTTGCTCGCCGACGATGTCGACACGTTCAGGGTGATCACGTCTGCCGACAACCGTTGGGCCGCCAGTTCAAACGTGGTGCGGGTGCGCGTGGAGTTCTCGAAGAACACGTTGCACACGGTCTTGCCGCGCAGCAACGGGACTTTCTTCACCGCCCGGGCACCGACTTCAAGGAACGAGTCGGCAGTGTCGAGGATTTCCGTCAGCAACTCGCGGCGCAGGCCGTCGAGCGAGAGGAAGTGGCGCAGCTGGCCCTGATCATTGAGCTGCAGCGGGCGCTTGGTATCTAGAGGCGTCATCGCGAGGGGGACTCTCAATAGGGCGGATTAAAGGGTGACGTCTTGCAGTTCGAGCGTCAGCGGCTCGGGGCCGGACAACTTGACCCGCTGGTTGCCGGCCAGGGTCAGGGTGGCGCCGACCACGTTCGGGCGGATCGGCAGCTCACCGGCGTCCAGGTCCAGCAGGCAGACCAGGGTGACGCTGGCCGGACGGCCATAATCGAACAGTTCATTCATGGCGGCGCGGATGGTCCGACCGCTCATCAGCACGTCGTCGATCAGCACCAGATGCTGGCCTTCGATCTCGAAGGGCAGGGCGGACGGGCGCACTTGTGGGTGCAGGCCGTTCTGGCTGAAGTCGTCGCGGTAGAAGGACACATCCAGCGTGCCCAGTGGCGCATCGCTGTTCAGTTCCTTGAGCAGCGCCTGCGCGACCCAGATGCCGCCGGTGCGGATGCCGATGTAACGCGGTTCGCTGATGTCACGCTGGGCAAGGTGCGCCTTGAGGCGGGTCGCCATCTGGCTGATCAGATCGGCGGGATTGGGCAGGCTCATGGTTGCTCCTTCGTGATTCCGCGCTGCGTCCTGCCGGACGAAGCTCGGTTTATAACCAAAAGAAAAGCGCCGAAGCGCTTGTCAGGATTCAAACAATGCAGTGTTTTCATCGAGCCAGCCCTGCAGCAGCAGGGCGGCGGCGATGGCGTCCACCGGGTTGTCGCGGTAACTGCCTTTCTGCCCGCCACGCACCAGCCGCTCGCCCTTGGCTTCGAAAGTGGTCAGGCGTTCGTCGTGGGTATAGAAGGGCAGGTTGTAGCGGCCGTTGAGGCGGCGGGCGAATTTCTCGGCGCGCACGCACATCTCGCTGGGCGTGCCGTCCATGTTCAGCGGCAGGCCGACCACCACGGCGTCGGGTTTCCATTCTTTTATCAGCGCTTCGACCTGATCCCAGTTCGGCACGCCGTTCTGCGCTTTCAGGGTGCACAGCTCGCGGGCCTGGCCGGTGATGACCTGGCCGACCGCGACGCCGATCTGTTTGGTGCCGTAGTCGAAGCCGAGAATCAGGCGCAGGGCCATCAGGCGTGACCCGCCTGGCTGGTGAGCAGATTGAGGTCGATGCCCAAATGCCGCGCTGCCGCTTCCAGGCGCAATTCGCTGCGGGTGTTGAAGAGGATGTCGGCATTGAACGGGCAGGTCAGCCAGGCGTTGTCGGCCAGTTCGGCTTCCAGTTGCCCGGCTTCCCAGCCGGCGTAACCGAGGGTGATCAGGCTCTGCGCGGGGCCGACGCCGTCAGCGATGGCGAACAGCACGTCCTGCGAAGTCGACAGGGCCAGGTCGCCGTCCAGCTGCGCCGTGGCCTGGAAGGTCTGGCCCGCCGGGTGCAGGACAAAACCGCGATCGGTCTGCACCGGCCCGCCGATGAAGATCGGCACATCCTGGCAACGCGCCGGCGGCTCGATGTCCGGGCGCAGCTGTTCGAGGATGTCGGCCAGGTTCAAGTCTTGCGGCCTGTTGACCACCAGCCCCATCGCGCCATTGGCCGTGTGCTCGACGATGTAGGTCAAGGTGTGGGCAAAGTTCGGGTCGGCCATGTGTGGCATGGCGATCAGGAAGTGATGCTTGAGGTAGCTGGGGCTGACGTTTTTCATGAGCGCTAGTGTGGCGTTCGAGGGGCGAACTGACAAGCTGGAGATGCTGACAACAACACAGATCCATTATTGAAACAGAGCTTTTGTGGCGAGGGGATTTGCTGTGGTGAGGGAGTTTATCTGTGGTTAGGGGATTTATCTGTGCTCAGGGAATTTATCTGTGGTGAAGGGATTTATCTGTGGTTAGGGGATTTATCTGTGGTTAGGGGATTTATCTGTGGCGAGGGGATTTATCCCCGTTGGGGCGCGAAGCGCCCCTGAATCGCTTGATAGGTTCTGCCTGACACTCCGTATGGAATGGTTTTGCGGCTGCTGCGCAGCCGAGCGGGGATAAATCCCCTCGCCACATAAATATTCAGTTGCTTGAGAGCTTGTCGCCCCGGGCAAATTTCCAGGTGCGGATGATTTCCAGGCGGTCGATGTCCGACAGATCACCGGTAAACGGTGCAAACGGCGCGGCCAGGCGGACGATGCGCTGCGCCGCCTGATCGAGCAGCGGCTGGCCGGAGGATTCCAGCACCAGCACTTCATACAGCGAGCCGTCGCGATTGATCGAGACCATCAGGCGCAAATTGCCGTAGATCTGCTTGCGTCGGGCTTCTTCGGGGTAGTTGAGGTTGCCGATGCGCTCGACCTTCTTGCGCCAGTCATCCTTGTACCAAGCGCCCTTGTCGCGCATGGTCGATGCCGCGCTCAAGCGGTGGATGCGCGGGCGTTTGGCGTACAGCTGTTGTTCCTTGGCCAGTTCCGCTTCGAGGCTGGCGATGTCGCTGGACAGCTGCGAGCTGTCGAACGCTGGCGCGTCGACGGTCGGTTTGACTTCGGTTTTGCTTTCTTCTTTCTTGGTCGGCGCCTTTTTCGGTTTCGGCGCAACGGTGGTCACCGCTGCCTTCGGGGCGGCTTCCTGCACCACTGGCTTGGCGGCGGGCGGCGGGGTGACCTTTTTGACCTGATTGTCCTGGAACGGCGCGATTTCGGTGGTCTTGGGCAGGGCTTTCTTGTCCAGCGTGCCGCTGCCTTCCTGGTTTTCCTGAGCGAGAAAATCTGCCTTTTCCGGCTTCTTCTCGGCCTTGAAGGTGGCCAGGGTGATTTCCAGGGTTTTGCTGATCTGCTGCGGCTCGACCATGGTGAAACCGACGCCGAGCAGCAGCGCCAGGTGAATCAGCGCCGCGAGAAACAGGGTAAAACCGAGGCGATCGGCCGGGCGCACGCCACGATGGGCGAGTTCAGCGGGCAGATCGGACGGCAGAGTCATCGTAGAAAAACCAACATCGCATTTTTTTGGGCTCGGCATGATAACGCAATGTTGGTTTTTAGCTGCAAGCGACGAGCTTCAAGCGACAAGCTGCATAGGGGCAGCTTCAAGCTTCAAGCTTCAAGCTGACGCGGGCCGGCTTCAAGCTTGTGGCTTGCGGCTCGAAGCTTGCAGCTGCTTTTCGATAGCATCCATCAGCATGCCGCCGATATCAGTGCCGAACGCATTGTCGATTTCGCGGATGCAGGTCGGGCTGGTGACGTTGATTTCGGTCAGGTGCTCGCCGATCACGTCGAGGCCGACGAACAGCAGGCCTTTCTCGCGCAGGGTCGGTCCGACCTGGGCGGCGATCCAGCGATCCTTTTCGGTCAGCGGACGTGCTTCGCCACGGCCACCGGCGGCGAGGTTGCCACGGGTTTCGCCCATGGCCGGGATACGCGCCAGGCAGTAATCCACCGGCTCGCCATCGATCATCAAAATGCGCTTGTCGCCGTCGACGATCGCCGGCAGGTAGCCCTGAATCATGATCTGCTGCTTGCCGTGCAGGGTCAGGGTTTCGAGGATCACCGAGAGGTTCGGGTGCCCGGCGGTGTGGCGGAAGATCGACGAACCGCCCATGCCGTCCAGCGGCTTGAGGATCACGTCACCGTGATGGTCGGCGAACTGACGCAATACGTCCGGGCGGCGGCTGACGATGGTCGGCGGCGTGCAGTGCGGAAACAGCGTGGCGAACAGCTTTTCATTGCAGTCGCGCAGGCTCTGCGGCTTGTTCACCACCAGCACGCCGGCGGCTTCGGCCTGTTCCAGCAGATAAGTGGAATAGACGAATTCCATGTCGAACGGCGGATCCTTGCGCATGAGGATCACGTCCAGGTCGCTCAGCAGCTTGTCCTGCTCGGCGTCCAGTTCGAACCATTTGTCCGGGTTGGCGAAGACTTTCAGCGGGCTCATCCGCGCCCGCGCCTGGCCTTCGGCCTGATACAGGTCTTTCTGTTCCATGTAGAACAGTTCCCAGCCACGCTTCTGCGCGGCCAGCAGCATGGCCAGCGAGCTATCCTTTTTATAGGAGATGCTGGCGATAGGGTCCATGACAATCCCGACGCGAACGCTCATTGGGTTTTCCTCGAAATTTGGCTACCGGATCGGTATTGAAAAAGTGCCGCCAGAGTGGCGCCGGGCGGGTTTCGGGTCAAGGAAAAACCCGTCGATAGATTGCATCTGGAGACTGTGCTAAAAAGGCTGGCAGATCGCGCCGCCCCATGGGTTTCAAGGGTTTCAGGCCATTATTCACAGCAAAACGGACAATTTGATTCGCAAAGGCGACGGTAGAACCCTCTTATGGAACAGCAGTCCAGCGCCTTGAAGGTCATGGTGATCGACGACTCGAAAACGATTCGCCGCACCGCCGAAACATTGTTGAAGAATGTCGGTTGCGAAGTGATCACCGCCATCGACGGTTTCGATGCGCTGGCGAAGATCGCCGACCACCATCCCGGGATCATCTTTGTCGACATCATGATGCCGCGTCTGGACGGTTATCAGACCTGCGCCCTGATCAAGAACAACAGCGCCTTCAAGGCGACGCCGGTGATCATGCTGTCGTCCAGGGACGGTCTGTTCGACAAGGCCAAGGGGCGGATTGTCGGTTCTGATCAATTTCTGACCAAGCCGTTCAGCAAAGAAGAACTGCTCAACGCGATCCAGGCCCATGTTCCGGGCTTCGCCGCCGTTTTGCCGCAGTAAGACACGCACAGTGACGCTCGGCCAGCGGGCCGGCAGTCGACCAGAAAAATGGGGAAGACCATGGCACGTATCCTGATCGTCGATGATTCGCCGACTGAAATGTACAAACTCACCGGCATGCTCGAAAAGCACGGCCATGAAGTGCTCAAGGCCGAGAACGGCGCCGACGGCGTGGCCCTGGCCCGTCAGGAAAAACCCGACGCGGTGCTGATGGACATCGTCATGCCCGGCCTCAACGGTTTTCAGGCGACCCGGCAGTTGACCAAGGATGCCGACACTGCGCACATCCCGGTGATCATCATCACCACCAAGGATCAGGAAACCGACAAGGTCTGGGGCACCCGCCAGGGCGCCAAGGATTACCTGACCAAACCGGTCGACGAGGACACCCTGATCAAGACCCTGAACAACGTCCTCAAAGGCTGATCGCGCAATCATGAGCGAATCGCTGACCGCGTTCGAACTGCTCTGGCAGATCGACCAGCGCTGCCGCCTGCTGGCAGCCGACCTGCCGTCGCAAGCGGCGCGCGCGGATCGCTGGAGCGGCATCGGCTTTCGCCTCGGCGAGCATTGGTATGTGGCGCCGATGGGCGAAGTCAGCGAAGTCCTGCATGAGCCGCGCTTCACCCAGTTGCCCGGGGTCAAGCCGTGGGTCAAGGGTGTGGCTAACCTGCGCGGGCGGCTGCTGCCGATCATGGACCTGTGCGGCTTCTTCGGCCATGAACTGTCGCCGTTGCGCAAACAGCGGCGGGTATTGGTGGTGGAGCATGAAGACGTGTTCGCCGGGGTAATGGTCGACGAAGTCATCGGCTTGCAGCATTTCGAACAGGGCAGTTTCGAGCCGCTGTCGATCAGCAAGCGCCAGGGCTCCAAGGCCGAATTCGTCAAAGGCTATTTCCGCCGCGAACAGAACTGGCGGGTGTTCAGCCTGTTCGCACTGGCCAGATCTCCGGTGTTTATGGGCGTGGCTCTTTAGCACGAACAATACAGAACCCATTGGGCGGAATGGGCCATGTGATCAGGAAAATTGTGGGTCAGACAGACCTGTGGCGAGGGGATTTATCCCCGATGGTTGGCGAAGCCGACCCAAGACCTGTATTTGAGATGTAGCCGATACGACTCAGGTTTTTGGGGCCGCTGCGCGACCCATCGGGGATAAATCCCCTCGCCACAAAATTTCTTCATCATGAGGTTGCCTCCCACAGGGATTGCAGCAGGCCTCAAAGGTGCGGGTTAAGGCGAGGACCGATGACAAAAGCAAAAACAGGCAAGTCGGCAGAAGCATCGCGCAGTCGTGCGCAGATCATCGTGCTGTTTATCGCACTGATCGTGTTCATCATGCTGCTGTTCGCCAACTTCGCGTACCTCAACACCCAGGCGAACTACGACAAGCAGTACATCGGCCATGCCGGCGAACTGCGCGTGCTCTCGCAACGCATCGCCAAGAACGCCACCGAAGCGGCGGCGGGCAAGGCGGCCGCCTTCAAACTGCTCAGTGATGCGCGCAACGATTTTGCCCAGCGCTGGGGTTACCTGAAAAAGGGTGACCCGAACACCGGCCTGCCCCCGGCACCCGTCGCCGTGCGCCCGGAAATGCGCGCGGTGCAGATGGACTGGGAGCGCCTGCTGAAAAACACCGATGCGATCCTCACCAGCGAACAGACCGTGCTGTCGCTGCATCAGGTCGCCGCAACGCTGGCCGAAACCGTGCCGCAGTTGCAGATCGAATACGAAAAAGTCGTGGAAATCCTGCTCCAGCGCGGCGCCCCGGCGGCGCAGGTGGCGATGGCGCAACGGCAATCGCTGTTGGCTGAGCGCATTCTTGGCGCAGTCAACACCGTGCTCGCCGGTGACGAAAACTCGCAGCAGGCCGCCGACGCGTTTGGTCGTGATGCCGCGCGTTTCGGTCTGGTGCTCAACGGCATGTTGCAGGGCAACCCGGCGCTGAAAATCAGCCAGGTCGAAGACCGCGACGCCCGTGCGCGTTTGAGCGAAATCTCCGAGCTGTTCCAGTTCGTTTCCGGCTCCGTGGATGAAATCCTCGAAACCTCGCCAGAGCTGTTCAAGGTCCGCGAATCGGCGAGCAACATCTTCACCCTGTCGCAAACCCTGCTCGACGAAGCCTCGCACTTGGCCACCGGATTCGAGCATCTGGCCGGCGGGCGCAACACCGACACCATTGGCGGCTATGTGCTGGGCTTGCTGGCGCTGGCCTCGATCATCCTCATCGGTCTGGTCATGGTCCGCGAAACCAATCGGCAATTGCGCGAGACCGCCGAGAAGAACGAGCGCAACCAGAACGCGATCATGCGCCTGCTCGACGAAATCGAAGACCTCGCCGATGGCGACCTCACCGTGACCGCGTCGGTGACCGAAGACTTCACCGGCACCATCGCCGACTCGATCAACTATTCCGTCGACCAATTGCGCGATCTGGTCGCCACCATCAACCTCACCGCCGGCCAGGTTGCCGCTGCTGTGCAGGAAACCCAGGCCACCGCCATGCATCTGGCCCAGGCCTCGGAGCAACAGGCGCAGCAGATTTCCGAAGCCTCGACAGCCATCAGCGACATGGCCGAGTCCATCGATCAGGTGTCGGCCAACGCTGCCGAATCGTCGGCGGTGGCCGAGCGTTCCGTGGAAATCGCCAACAAAGGCAACGAGGTGGTGCACAACACCATCCACGGCATGGACAACATCCGCGAACAGATTCAGGACACCGCCAAGCGCATCAAGCGCCTCGGCGAGTCCTCTCAGGAAATCGGCGACATCGTCAGCCTGATTGATGACATCGCCGACCAGACCAACATTCTCGCCCTCAACGCAGCGATCCAGGCATCGATGGCCGGGGATGCCGGGCGCGGTTTTGCCGTGGTTGCCGACGAAGTGCAGCGGCTGGCCGAGCGTTCGTCCGCCGCGACCCGGCAGATCGAAACCCTGGTGCGAGCGATTCAGGCCGACACCAACGAAGCGGTGATTTCCATGGAGCAGACCACCACCGAAGTGGTGCGCGGCGCGCGACTGGCGCAGGATGCCGGTGTGGCCCTGGAAGAAATCGAAGGCGTGTCCAAGACCCTCGCCGCGCTGATCCAGAGCATTTCCAACGCGGCGCAACAGCAGACGTCTTCGGCCGGGCAGATCTCGCTGACGATGAACGTGATCCAGCAGATCACCTCGCAGACTTCGTCGGGGTCCACGGCCACCGCCGAGAGCATCGGCAACCTGGCGAAAATGGCCAGTCAGTTGCGCCGTTCGGTGTCCGGTTTCACCTTGCCGGCGGCGACAGATAAAGCGTGAGTGGAGTGGTTATGGGTGATCGGCACGACTACGTGGCCCTGGAATGGGTCAAGGGCGAAATTGCCGAAACGCTGAAGCTGGCGCATCAGGCGATCGAGGCCGTGCTCGACGATCCGCAGGCCTTCCCCGGGCTGGACGAGTGCCTGGCCTACATTCATCAGGTCCACGGCAGCCTGCAGATGGTCGAGTTCTACGGCGCAGCGTTACTGGCCGAAGAAATGGAGCATCTGGTCGAAGCCCTGCAACATCAACGCGTGCCACACCGCGACGAAGCCTTGCACCTGATGCTGCAAGCCCTGGGGCAACTGCCGCTTTACCTCGACCGCGTGCAGAGCGCCCGCCGCGACCTGCCGCTGGTGGTGTTGCCGCTGATCAACGATCTGCGTAGCGCCCGTGGTGAAAGCCTGCTGGCGGAAACCAGCCTGTTCAGCCCGCCACTGCCCGAGCTGGCGCCGCTCGGCGACGCGGCACTCGCCGCGCTGGAACCGCCCGATCTGCCGAACGTGCTGCGCAAACTGCGGCAGATGCTGCAAATGGCCCTGGTCGGGCTGCTGCGCGAACAGGATGACCAGACGCACCTCGGTTATCTGGCCAAGGTCTTTACCCGCCTTGAAGCGCTGAGCGGCGATGCGCCGTTGAGCCCTTTGTGGCAAATCGCCTCGGCATTGGTCGAGGGCATGCGCGAGGGCGTCATCGCCAACAGTCCGGCGCTGCGCAGCCTGTTCAAGGACGCCGACCAAGAGCTCAAGCGCCTGCTCGAGCAGGGCATCGTCGGGCTCAATCAACCGGCGCCGGCCGAGCTGCTGAAAAGCCTGTTGTTCTATATTGCCAAAGCCGAACATCCCACCGGGCAGATGCTGACCATGAAAGATCACTACTCCCTGGACGACGCGTTGCCCGACAGCGCGATGGTCGATGAAGAACGCGCGCGCCTCGCCGGCCCCGACCGCGATGCCATGCGCTCGGTGCTGGCGGCGCTGTGCGAAGAGCTGGTGCGGGTCAAGGAGCGCCTCGATCTGTTCGTGCGCAGTGACCGCCAGCACGCTTCGGATCTGGACAGCCTGCTCGCGCCGCTGCGGCAGATTGCCGACACCCTCGCGGTGCTGGGTTTCGGCCAGCCGCGCAAAGTCATCATCGACCAACTGGCGGTGGTGCTCAGCCTCGCTCAGGGCCAGCGCGAACCGAACGACGCGATCCTCATGGACGTCGCCGGGGCCTTGCTCTACGTCGAAGCGACGCTGGCCGGTATGGTCGGCACGGTGGAGACGCAAAGCGCCGAAGACGCGCGCCTGCCGACCACCGACCTGACGCAGATCCATCAGATCGTGATCAAGGAAGCGCGCATCTGCCTGCAACAGGCCAAGGACATGATCGTCGACTACATCGACGCCGATTGGGACCGCCAGCATCTGCACTCGCTGCCCGAACTGCTGACACAGGTGCGCGGCGCCCTGGCGATGATTCCGCTGGCCCGTGCAGCGAGTCTGGTCGAGGCCTGCAACGGTTTCATTCGCGAGCATTTGATGCTCGATGCCCACGAACCGGGCTGGGAACAACTCGATCATCTGGCCGATGTGATCAGCAGCCTGGAGTATTACCTCGAACGCCTGAGCGACGACCCGCAGGCGCCCGCCGAGCATCTGCTCGATGTCGCGCAAAACAGCCTTGCCAGCCTCGGCTTCTTCGCCAACGAGCAGCCCGGCGAAGCGCAGGTGCCGGTGCTCGATGAGGTGCTCAGCCCCAGCGAAGCGCAGGTCATGCAGGATCTGCAAACCCTCGACGACCCTGACGTCGTGCAGTCGCTGGCCGAGGTGCTGGCCAGCCCGCTGTCGGCGCTCAACCCGCCGGCGCGCAACAGCCCCGACAGCCTGATGCCGCCGCCGGCCGATGAAGAACCGGTCGACGATGAACTGCGCGAAGTGTTCCTCGAAGAGACCGACGAAGTCCTCGCGGTCCTCCACGAATACCTGCCGCGCTGGACCGCCAATCCCCAGGACCGCGCCGCGCTGACCGAACTGCGCCGGGCCTTTCACACCTTGAAGGGCAGTGGGCGCATGGTCCGCGCGTTGGTCCTTGGCGAACTGGCCTGGGCGGTGGAAAACCTGCTCAACCGCGTGCTCGAACAAAGCGTCGAGCCCGGCGCGGTGCTGCGCCAATTGCTCGGCGACACCGTGTTGCTGCTGCCCGAGCTGATCAACGAATTCGCCACCCAGCGTCAGCGCCAGCGCAACGATGTCGACCAACTCGCCGCCCGCGCCCACGCGTTGGCCAAAGGCGATGAGCCGCTGGCTGCCGAAGACACCGACGACGTCGCCGCGCTTGATCCGCTGCTGCTGGAAATCTTCCGCAAAGAAGCCGAAACCCACCTCGCCAGCCTCAACCGTTTCCTCGATCAGGCCGCCGAACAGGTGCCGTTGCCGGCCAGCGACGAACTGCAACGGGCGCTGCACACGCTCAAGGGCAGTGCCTCGATGGCCGGCGTATTGCCGATGGCCGAACTGGCGGCTTCGCTGGATCAACTGGCCCGCGAGTTCAAGGCGCATCAGTTGCCGCTGGATCTGGACGAGGTCGAACTGCTGCTCGAAGCCGAGGGCTTGTTCCGCGTCGGCCTGCGCCAGCTCAAACACGATCCGCTGGCGCCGATTGTCGGTGCGCAGTCGCTGATCAAACGCACCGAGGCGCTCCTCGCCGAGCGCCTGCAAGCCAGCACCGATGGCGCTGACAGCGGCCTGCGCCTCAAGCGCGATCCGCAGCTGATCAACAACTTCCTCGCCCAGGGCATGGACATCCTCCTCGACGCCGAAAACCTTTTGCAGCGCTGGCAGCAGCACCCCGGCGAACGCCAGGAACTCAGCGCTCTGCTCGATGAACTGACCACCCTCGGCGAAGGCGCGCATCTGGCCGATCTGCAGGCGGTCGATGGCTTGTGCGAAGCCTTGCTCGACCTGTATGGCGCGGTGGAAGAAAGCAGCCTGGCGGTCAGTGAGCGGTTTTTTCACGAAGCGCAACTGGCCCACGAAGCGCTGATCAACATGCTCGACGAACTCGCCGCCGGCCAGGAGATCACCCCGCAGCCGGAGCGGATTCGCGCCTTGCAGGATTTGCTCGACGAAGGCCTCGACCCGGCGGCGATGGGCCTGATCCGCAGCGACGGCAGCCGCACCCTGGACATTCGCGAACTGGGCAGCGCCACCGCGCAATTGCAGCAATCGGTTGCCGCCCTTGAGCCTGACGACGAGATCGTCGAAATCTTCCTCGAAGAGGCGGTGGACATTCTCGACAGCGCCGGGCAAGCCTTGCAGCGCTGGCGCAAGGACCCGGACAACGCCGCGCCGCTGTCGTCATTGCAGCGCGACTTGCACACGCTGAAGGGCGGCGCGCGCATGGCCGAGGTCGAGGCCGTCGGCGACCTTGCCCAGGAACTGGAAAACCTCTACGAAGGGCTGGTCGATCGGCGCTACAACCACAGCGCCGCGCTCGAAGGTTTGTTGCAGCACAGTCATGAGCGGTTGGCGCTGATGCTGGAGCAACTGCAAGCGCATCAAGCGCTCACCCCGGCGCAGGATCTGATCGACGCGATCCGTCAGTTGCGTCAGGGCCAGGCCGCCAGCGAATCTGCCCCCGCAGCGGTCGAACACGACAACGCCGGGCATGATCCGGAACTGTTGGAAATCTTCCTCGAAGAAGGTTTCGACATCATCGAAAGCTCCGGCGCCGCGTTGTTACGCTGGCAGGCCGAGCCGGGCAACCGGCAGGAAATTGAAACCCTGCTGCGCGATCTGCACACCCTCAAGGGTGGCGCGCGGATGGTCGAAATCGGCCCGATCGGCGACCTCGCCCATGAGCTGGAATTTCTCTACGAAAGTCTTTCCACCGGTGCGCTGCAACCATCCGCCGAACTGTTCGCGCTGGTGCAACGCGGCCATGACCGGCTGGCGCAAATGCTCGATGGCGTGCGCGCCGGGCAACCGTGCCCGCCGGCCGATCGGCTGATCAGCGCGATCCAGAATTTCAGCCATCCGGCGCAGGTTGAAGCGCCGCCGGCGCCAGCTCCGGTGATCAAGCCTGAGGCAGCGCCACCCGCCGCCGATGCTGGCGCAGACATGGTCAAGGTCTCGTCCGAGCTGCTTGATGAACTGGTCAACCTGGCCGGGGAAACCTCGATCTTTCGTGGGCGGATCGAGCAGCAAGTCAACGATGCGCAGATTGCTCTCAACGAGATGGAAACCACCATCGAGCGCATGCGCGATCAGTTGCGCCGCCTTGACACCGAAACCCAAGGGCGCATCCTCAGCCGCCAGCAAGCCGATGGCGAACGCCTCGGTTATGAAGACTTCGATCCGCTGGAAATGGATCGCCATTCGCAGCTCCAGCAACTGTCGCGGGCGCTGTTCGAATCCGCCTCGGACCTGCTCGACCTCAAGGAAACCCTCGACCGCCGCAACCACGACGCGGAGAACCTGTTGCAACAACAGGGGCGGATCAACACCGAATTGCAGGAAGGCCTGATGCGCACGCGCATGGTGCCGTTCGAACGCATGGTGCCGCGTCTGAAACGCATCGTTCGTCAGGTCGCCGAAGAGCTGGGCAAGGATGTCGCATTCGTCGTCGGCAACGCTGATGGCGAGATGGATCGCAACGTGCTGGAGCGCATGGCCGCGCCGCTGGAACACATGCTGCGCAATGCCGTCGACCATGGCCTGGAATCCACCGAGGTGCGGCTGGCGGCGGGTAAACCGGCGCAAGGGCAGATCACCCTCGATCTGTCCCGCGAGGGCGGCGACATGGTTTTCGACATCCGCGATGACGGCGCCGGTGTGCCATTGGAAGCCGTGCGGCGCAAGGCGATCAAGCGCGGTCTGCTGGCGCCCGACGCCGAGATCAGCGACCGCGATGTGTTGCAGTTCATTCTCCAGCCGGGTTTCTCCACGGCGGAAAAGATCACCCAGATTTCCGGGCGTGGCGTCGGCATGGACGTGGTCCACGAAGAAGTGCGCCAACTCGGCGGCAGCATGAGCATCGATTCGGTGCCGGGGCAGGGCGTGCATTTCCGCATTCGCCTGCCGTTCACCGTGTCGGTCAACCGCGCGCTGATGGTGCAGTGCGCTGAGGATCAGTACGCGATCCCGCTGAACACCATCGAAGGCATCGTGCGCGTGTTGCCGAATGATCTGGAAGGGCACTTCCGTCAGGATCCGCCGAGTTATCAATACGCCGGCCAGCGTTATGAGCTGTGTTATATCGGCGAGCTGTTGAAGACTGCGCCACGGCCAAAACTGCTCGGGCAGAACCTGCCGTTGCCGGTGCTGCTGGTGCATTGCAACGACCGCCATATTGCGGTGCTGGTCGACGCCATGGCCGGCACCCGCGAGATCGTGGTCAAGAGCCTCGGCCCGCAGTTCGCGGCGGTGCAGGGCGTGTCGGGGGCGACGATTCTCGGCGATGGCCGGGTGGTGCTGATTCTGGATCTGCTCGCACCGATCCGGGCGATGCAGGCGCGGCTGGCGCAAGAGCCGGCGCGCACGGAGATCGACAGCGAGCCGCACAAGCCGCTGCTGATCATGGTCGTCGATGACTCGGTAACGGTGCGCAAGGTCACCAGCCGTTTGCTCGAACGTCACGGCATGAACGTGCTGACCGCCAAGGACGGTGTCGATGCGATGCTGCTGCTCGAAGAGCACATGCCCGACCTGATGCTGCTCGACATCGAAATGCCGCGCATGGACGGCTTCGAAGTCGCCACCCAGGTGCGCGCCGACGAACGCCTGTGCCACTTGCCGATCATCATGATCACCTCGCGCACCGGGCAGAAACACCGCGACCGCGCCATGGCCATCGGCGTCAACGACTACCTCGGCAAGCCGTATCAGGAATCGGTGTTGCTGGAGAGCATCGCCCAGTGGAGCAAGAAACATGCATGAGCACCGGCATAACCCGCGCACCAGCCAGCTCACCGGGCTGCTGCTGCCGCTGGCCGATCGCAACCTGATCCTGCCCAATGTCGCCATCGCCGAGCTGATCGACTACCAGGCCAGCGCCTTCGACCTCGACACGCCGCCGTGGTACCTGGGCCGGGTAACGTGGCGCGAGCGGCAGATTCCGCTGATCAGTTTCGAATCGGCCTGCGGGCAGAAAATCGTCATCGGCGAACGGGCGCGGATCGTCATTCTGAATGCGCTGGGCGGCTTGCCGCAGCTCAGATTCATCGCCCTGTTGGTGCAGGGGATTCCTCGGTCGTACAAGCTGGACAGTCAGTTGAGTTATGTCGATGTGCCGTTGTGTGCGCTGGAACAGGCGGCGGTGCAGGTGGGCGAGCAGGTGGCGAAGGTGCCGGATTTGTTGGGGCTGGAGAGGTTGTTGGTGGAGGCTGGCCTAGTAGGCTGATCCGAATGTTCTGGTGTACCGACTGGCCTCATCGCTGGCAAGCCAGCTCCCACAGGGTTTTGTGTGGTACACAAAATTCCAATACAACTCGGACACTGTGGGAGCTGGCTTGCCAGCGATGGGGCCAACTGCATCACCACATTCCTACAGGCGCATCCCAGATTTCTGCCATGTCTTAAACAGTGCCTGCTGCAGCTGTTTAAAGACACCCAGTGTTACGCCGCACAAGGCTACAAATCCTTGCGCCGCTGCCTACGCCTGCGCCAGAATCCGCCGGCTTGTGCGCCCAGGGCTTGCTGCGTAACTTGGATCGGGTCACTGATTCCCAGTGATCGGGTTTAGTAGCCCGCGGTAATTCAGCTGGTCGTGCATTCATCACAGGTGTTCCGCATCTGAGCTTGATGGTGGCTGTACGTAGGGCGCTTCGGCGCGCCGGCTTAAGCTGAGTTCCCCGGTCTACTAACCTGCGTACAGTCGCCTCCCTTTCGTTTAGTAGCCAAGGGGTTGGCGCTCAACAACGGGAACACAGCTCATGTTCAAAGTAACGCCAAACCCGCCGACCAAAGACCCGGCATCGCCCTACCAATCCCCCGACTCAAAGAAATTCCACGAAGCCGCCGAGCGTGCCCTCGACCATTACCTCGGCCCTCCGACCGCCGACTTCATGGCCCCGCCGTACACCCCCAACACGCTGTACATGGCCAATCCCGAAGCCGACACCGAATCCTTGCTGGCCGACGCCTGTGAAACCCTGGGTTCGGCGACAGTCATGTTGCACAACCACGCCGCCTCGGTGGACGGCTCACAGCGCAAGACCCTGCAGGGCATCGCGCAGATTGTCATGGTGGCGGAGATGGCGGTGAACCGCGTGCTGGACAAAATGGTGCCAACCGACTGAAAGCCCCTCACCCCAGCCCTCTCCCAGAGGGAGAGGGAGCCGACCGAGGTGTCTCGCGTCCTACATCGACCTGAATGACCGAGTCGATTATGGATTCACTACAACGGGTTCAGGTCAGAGTCATTCCCAAGCATCCCCCAATCAGTCCCCTCTCCCTCCGGGAGAGGGCTAGGGTGAGGGTAGCTTTTGAACGTTACGCTCAGCGTAATGATTCACCACCCAGCTTGATTGATGCCCTCACCACACACGCCTAACTTGGCTCCACGACAGCGAACCCGTGGAGTGAGCATGACAACAACAATTTCCCCCGACTCGCGCTGGACGCGGCGGCGTGACGAGAAGCAGCGCCGGCTCGACAAGGTGCGCGGGCTCGCCGATGGCGCGGTGTTGCCCAGTGACAACATCGTCGCCGCGCTCGAAGCGCTGATCCATCCCGGCGACCGTGTGGTACTGGAAGGCAACAACCAGAAGCAGGCGGATTTCCTCTCGCGTTCACTGGCCAAGGCCGACCCGGCCAAGCTCCACGATCTGCACATGATCATGCCCAGCGTCGGCCGCTCCGAGCACCTTGATCTGTTCGAACGCGGCATCGCCCGCAAGCTCGATTTCTCCTTCGCCGGCACCCAGAGCCTGCGCATCAGCCAGTTGCTCGAAGATGGCTTGCTCGAAGTCGGCGCCATTCACACGTACATCGAACTCTACGCCCGCCTCGTCGTGGACCTGATCCCCAACGTTGTGCTCTCGGCCGGTTTCATGGCCGACCGCGCCGGCAACATCTACACCGGCCCGAGCACCGAAGACACGCCGGCACTGATCGAACCGGCGGCGTTCAGCGACGGCATCGTTATCGTTCAGGTCAACCAGTTGGTCGACGACGTCAGCGAACTGCCGCGCGTGGACATTCCCGCTTCATGGGTCGATTTCGTCGTGGTCGCCGACAAGCCGTTCTACATCGAACCTCTGTTCACCCGCGACCCACGCCACATCAAGCCTGTGCACGTGCTGATGGCGATGATGGCGATTCGCGGGATCTACGAAAAACACAACGTGCAGTCGCTCAACCACGGCATCGGTTTCAACACCGCCGCCATCGAACTGATCCTGCCGACCTACGGCGAATCCCTCGGGCTGAAGGGCAAGATCTGCCGCAACTGGACGCTCAATCCGCACCCGACGCTGATCCCGGCGATCGAAAGCGGCTGGGTCGAGAGCGTGCATTGCTTCGGTACCGAACTGGGCATGGAAAACTACATCGCCGCTCGGCCCGATGTGTTCTTCACCGGCCGCGACGGCTCGCTGCGTTCCAACCGCATGGTCTGCCAACTGGCCGGGCAATACGCGGTGGATCTGTTTATCGGCGCGACATTGCAGGTCGATGGCGACGGCCATTCCTCGACGGTGACTCGGGGCCGTCTCGCCGGTTTCGGTGGTGCGCCGAACATGGGCCACGACCCGCGCGGCCGCCGTCACGGCACTCCGGCGTGGCTGGACATGCGCCACGCCGATGGGCCGCAACCGATGCTCGAACGCGGCAAGAAACTCGTGGTGCAAATGGTCGAGACCTTCCAGGAGGGCGGCAAACCGACCTTCGTCGAAACCCTCGACGCCGTGGAAGTGGCGAAGAAAAGCGGCATGCCGCTGGCGCCGATCATGATCTACGGCGACGACGTTACCCACCTGCTCACCGAAGAAGGCATCGCCTACCTGTACAAGGCGCGCTCGCTGGAAGAGCGCCAGGCGATGATCGCAGCGGTTGCCGGGGTTACCGCCATCGGCCTGCGGCACAACCCGAAAGACACCGAACGCATGCGCCGCGAAGGCCTGATCGCCTTGCCCGAAGACCTCGGCATCCGCCGCACCGACGCCACCCGCGAATTGCTCGCAGCGAAAAGCGTCGCCGATCTGGTCGAGTGGTCCGGCGGCCTGTACAACCCGCCCGCCAAATTCAGGAGCTGGTAATGCACGCATTCAACCTGCAAGCGAAACCGCTTTCTCTGGCTGACCGCTTGGCCGATCTGGCGGTGGACGCGCTGATCGACGAAGCCGATCTGTCGCCGAAACCGGCGCTGGTCGACCGTCGCGGCAATGGCGCACACACCGATCTGCACCTGGGCCTGATGCACGCGTCGGCGTTGGCCTTGTGGCCGGCATTCAAGGAAATGGCCGAGGCGGCGCTGGAGATCGGCGAAGTCGGTGTGCCGTTACGCGAAGCGATTGGCCGCATCGGTCGCGAGGGCGAGCAAGCGATGCTCGTGACCACCAACGGCGTCAACACCCATCGCGGCGCGATCTGGGCGTTGGGACTGTTGGTGACGGCCGCCGCGCTGCAACCGAAATCCATCGCCCTGTGCGCCGCCCGCCTGGCACTGCTCGACGACCGCTACGCGCCGAAACCACTCAGCCACGGCGCACAAGTCGCCCAGCGTTACGGCGCACGCGGTGCTCGCGAGGAAGCGCAACTGGGCTTTCCGTCCGTGCTGCAACGGGGCCTGCCGCAACTGCAGAAAAGCCGCGCCAACGGCCACGGCGAACAGAACGCCCGGCTCGATGCATTGCTGGCGATCATGACCGAGCTGGCCGACACCTGCGTGCTCTACCGCGCCGGGGAACCGGGCCTGCACGCCATGCAGGCCGGCGCGCAAGCGGTGCTCGATGCCGGTGGCAGCGCCAGCCTCAGCGGTCGTCGTCGCCTGTACGAATTGGATCAACAACTCATCGCGTTGAATGCCTCGCCCGGTGGCGCCGCCGACCTGCTCGCCGCCACATTGCTGCTCGATCGTATCGAGCGCGACGGCATCTCTCAGGGAGCGTTTTGATGGAAAACCTATCGTTTGAATTCCCCGCCGGGCAGCCGCCACGCGGGCGTGCGCTGGTCGGTTGTGTCGGCTCGGGTGATCTGGAAGTGCTGATCGAACCGGGTCTGGCCGGCAAACTGACGATCAACGTGCAGACCTCGGTCAACGGCGCGCAGCAGCGCTGGCAGCACCTGTTTGCGCGGATGTTCGACGGCACTACGCCGCCGGCGATGGCCATCGACATCCACGATTTCGGCGCGACGCCGGGGGTGGTGCGCTTGCGTCTGGAACAGGGTTTCGAGGAGATCGGCCATGACTGACAGCGCAGCGTTGCTCAACAAACACAGCTTCGTCGAACTCGGCGCGCGGCAGCGGGCGCAAGCCTTGCTCGATGCCGGGACCTTTCGCGAACTGCTCGATCCGTTTCAACGGGTCATGTCGCCATGGCTTGAGCGCCAAGGTGTGGTGCCGCAAGCCGACGACGGGGTGATCATCGCCAAGGGCAGCCTCGACGGGTTGCCGGTGGTCATCGCGGCGGTTGAAGGTGCGTTTCAGGGCGGCAGCCTTGGTGAAGTCGGCGGGGCGAAGATTGCCGGTGCGCTGGAACTGGCCGCTGATGACAACCGCAACGGCATCCCCACCCGCACCGTATTGCTGCTGGAAACCGGCGGCGTGCGCTTGCAGGAAGCCAATCTAGGGCTGGCGGCAATTGCCGATATTCACGCGGCGATTGTGGATTTGCAGCAATACCAACCGGTGGTCGGCGTGGTCGCCGGCAGCGTCGGTTGCTTCGGCGGCATGTCGATTGCTGCTGCGCTGTGCAGTTATTTGCTGGTGACCCAGGAAGCACGCCTCGGTCTGAACGGCCCGCAAGTGATCGAGCAGGAAGCCGGGATCGAGGAATACGACTCCCGTGACCGGCCCTTCATCTGGAGCCTGACCGGCGGCGAACAGCGTTTCAACACCGGACTGGTGGACCGTTATGTCGGCGATGACGTGGCGCAGATTCGTCAGCAGGTCGGCCAACTGCTCCAGCAAGGCCTGCCGGCACAGCCGCGCAGTCAACGCGCCGAGTGGTTCCTGCAACGCCTCGGCAAGCTGAACACTGACCTGCAAATCGAACCGTCGGTGGTTCGCGATCTGTATCAAGGAGAGCGCTCATGAGCGGTTATTCATTGCGCGGTTTGCACTGGTTCAATGCGCTCAGCGCTGGCGCCAGTGTCGTCGAAGGTTTGCCGCCGTCGTTGAAAGTCGCCGACGCTGAGCTCGGCAGGTTTATCGCCGTGGTCGCCGACCCGGACAATCGTTTTCCTCGCGCCCGCAATGGCGAGGTCGGTCTGCTCGAAGGCTGGGGTCTGGCCAAGGCTGTGGATGACGCGATCAGCGCCGACCGCGACAACGCACAGAAGCGCCCGATCATCGCCATCGTCGATGTGCCGAGCCAGGCGTATGGCCGCCGCGAAGAAGCCCTCGGCATTCATCAGGCGCTGGCCGGCGCGGCGGACAGTTATGCCCGTGCGCGTCTGGCCGGGCATCCGGTGATTGCGCTGCTGGTGGGCAAGGCCATGTCGGGTGCATTTCTCGCCCACGGTTATCAGGCCAATCGCCTGATTGCTTTGCGCGATCCCGGCGTGATGGTCCACGCAATGGGCAAAGCCTCGGCGGCGCGGGTCACCTTGCGCAGTGTCGAGGAACTGGAGGCGCTGGCCGCCAGCGTGCCGCCGATGGCCTATGACATCGACAGCTACGCCAGCCTTGGTCTGCTCTGGGAAACCCTCTCGGTGCAGCAGATTGAACAGCCGACAGAGGAAGATCTGACGCGCGTGACTGAGTGCCTGAAGCAAGCGATCAGCGATGTGACCAGCACTGATTTGAAAGGGCGACTTGGTGCGAGCAATCGTGCCGCCTCCAGCAAAGTCCGCGAATTGCTGAGGGCGCAGTGGTGAACCTGCCCCTGGCCCACGATCTGCTCTGGGGCATGACCCCGGCGCAGTTGCCGGCGGATGCGCCGGCGTGGGCGATCGCGGCGCTGGCGGCCGGGCAACCGGTGGTGGTACGCCGAGCCTTGAGCGAGGAAGGTCTGGTCGCGGTCGGCGTTCGTGGTGTGTTGCGCGAGCAGCGGCTGGCGACGTTTATGCCGCTGGATTCGATTGCCTGTCGGGTCAGTCCCGAGGCCCTTCGTCATGTTGAATGCGAACGAGATCTGCCGGTGATGCAGGGGCTCCAACAACTGCGGCCGATACTCGATGACTGCGGTTGGGTCTGGGGTGTCAGCGGCAGTGTCGGGTTTGAATTGGCCAGTGGTTTTGCAGCGATGCACGCGGGCAGTGATCTCGATCTGATTCTGCGTGCGCCGCAGATGATCACGCGCAATCAGGCATGCAAACTCGTGGAGCTTTTCGATCAGGCTGTGTGCCGGGTCGACATGCAATTGCAGACCCCATTCGGCGCTGTGGCCTTGCGGGAATGGGCCAGCGGTTCGGCCCGAGTGCTGCTGAAAAATGCGCATCAGGCTGCATTGGTGACGAATCCGTGGCACCCGCAGGAGCAGGCAGCGTGAGCAGCCTGTTGGTGTTTCCCGGCCAGGGCGCGCAGCAAGCGGGCATGCTCCAGCGTTTGCCAAGGGAAACGCTGGTCGAGGCCAGTGATGTACTCGGCGAAGATGTTGCGCTGCTGGATTCAGCCGAAGCATTGCGCACGACACGAGCGGTTCAGTTGTGCCTGCTGATCGCCGGTGTCGCTGCTTCGCGGCAGTTATTGCTGGATGAACTGAGCGCGAATTACGTCGCCGGCCTGTCCATCGGCGCCTACCCGGCGGCAGTGGTGGCGGGAGCCTTGAGTTTCAGCGATGCGCTGCATCTGGTCAGTCTGCGCGGTGAGCTGATGCAACAGGCTTATCCACAGGGCTACGGCATGACCGCGATCATCGGCTTGCAGTTGTCCACAGTCGAAACCCTGCTGGCCCAGGTGCACAGCGAAGATGCGCCGGTGTATCTGGCCAATATCAACGCCGATAACCAAGTGGTCATCGCCGGCTGCGACAAGGCCATGCAAGCAGTGGCCGAACTGGCGCGCAGTCGCGGCGCCGGAGTGGCGAAGCGGCTGGCGGTGAGCGTGCCGTCGCACTGCCCGTTGCTGGAAAAACCGGCGCAGGCGCTTGCCGAGGCCTTCGCCAAGGTTGAACTGAAGAACCCGAAAATCGCTTATCTGAGCGGCAGTCGCGCAAGGCCTGTTGCCAAAGTCGAAGCGCTGCGCGATGACCTCGCTTTCAACATGTGCCGCGTGGTGGACTGGCGCGGCACCGTGCAAAGCGCCTACGAGCGCGGCGTGCGTCTACAGATCGAACTGCCGCCCGGTGCGGTGCTGACCGGGCTGGCGCGCCGGGTGTTCGAGCAGGGCACCGTCACTGCCTTCGACAGTGCCCGCCTCGATACCCTGCAAGCGCTGTTGCGCGAGGAGGGTGGCCGCCAACTCTAAAACCGCCGCGACTCAAGCTTCGAACAACAAAAACAACATTCGACGATGCACTTTGAGGACTACAACAATGATTATTTACGGTGTGGCGTTTCTCGCCTTTTGCACGCTGGTCGGTATCTGGGTCGGTGAATTGCTCGGCAAGCTGATCGGCGTGCCGGCCAACGTCGGCGGTGTCGGTATTGCGATGCTGCTGTTGATCGGCCTGGGCAGCTATCTCTACAAGAGCGGCTGGCTCAAGGGCAAGACCGAGCAGGGCGTCGAGTTCTGGAGCGCGATCTACATTCCCATCGTGGTCGCCATGGCCGCGCAGCAGAATGTCTACGGTGCGCTGAAGGGCGGGCCGATGGCGATTCTTGCCGGCACCCTCGCCGTAGTGATCGCCTTTGCTCTGGTGCCGGTGCTGACGCGCATGGGCAACAAGCAAGAGACGCCGATTGCTCCTGCCAAGACTGCGGGGTGATCGCCATGTACGAATCGATGATGAAAGTGATCACCGGCTACGGTCTGATCAGCGGCTTTTTGATTGTCGGCCTGACCATGTGGGTGTCCTACTGGATGTCCAACACCTTCACCAAGGGCCGTTTGCACGGTTCAGCGATTGCGATTCTGCTCGGGCTGGTGCTGTCGTATATCGGCGGCGCACTCACCGGTGGGCAAAAAGGCGTGGTGGATATTCCGCTGCTGTCCGGCATCGGCCTGCTCGGCGGTGCGATGCTGCGGGATTTCGCGATTGTGGCGACGGCGTTTGGAGTGAGTGTCGATGAGCTCAAACGCGCCGGACTCGTCGGTGTGCTGGCGCTGTTTGTCGGCGTTGGCACCTCGTTCGTCGCCGGCGTCGGCGTGGCGATGGCGTTCGGCTACACCGATGCGGTGAGCCTGACCACCATTGGCGCCGGTGCCGTGACTTACATCGTCGGCCCGGTGACCGGCGCGGCGATCGGCGCCAGTTCCGAGGTGATGGCGCTGTCGATTGCGGCGGGGCTGATCAAGGCGATTCTGGTGATGGTGATGACACCGTTCGTGGCACCGATGATCGGCCTGAACAACCCGCGCAGCGCGGTGATTTTCGGTGGTTTGATGGGCACCTCCAGCGGTGTTGCCGGAGGCTTGGCGGCCACCGATCCGAAGCTGGTGCCGTACGGTTGCCTGACGGCGGCGTTCTACACCGCGCTTGGATGTCTGCTGGGGCCTTCGCTGCTGTTTCTGGCGATGCGCGGGTTGATGGGCTGACCGAGCTGACATTGATCGTTCCCACGCTCTGCGTGGGAATGCAGCCCGGGACGCTCCGCGTCCCAAAGCGGACGCAGAGCTGACATTGATCGTTCCCACGCAGAGCGTGGGAACGATCATGAGCTGGCCTGGCGATTGGCATACATCCGACACTCCGCCAGCAACGCCAGCAGATTCGGATCACGCTCCTTGGCCTTGAGAAACACCACGCCAATGTGCTGCTGCAACCGGTACTTCTCCTGCAACGGAATCAGCTTCACCCGATTCTCGTACACCGCCGCAATCCGCCCCGGCAACAAGGCGTACCCCACCCCTGAGCTGACCATGCTCAGCAGGGTGAAGATGTCATTGACCTGCATTGCCACCTTCGGCTCGAATCCCGCTTGCTTGAACACCCGCACACCGTCCTGATGGGTGGCGAAGCCCTGGGTCAGGGTGATGAAGGTTTCATCACGCACTTCCGCCAGATCGACTTCACTGCGCTGAGCGAATTTTGAATCGGCCGGGGTGGCGAGGAAGATGTCGTCGGAAAACAGCGCAATCTGCTCGCAATCCGGATCGTTGATGCTGTCGTCCAGCGACACCAGAATCGCGTCGACTTCCATGTTTTTCAGCTTGTAGAGCAGGTCGATGTTCGAGCCGAGGATCAGGTCGATGTTGAGTTCGCTGCGGCGGATCTTCAGGCCCATGATCAGCTGCGGCACGGTCTTCACCGTCAGCGAATACAGCGAGCCGAGCTTGAAACGCTCGGCGGAGAACCCGGCGGCTTCGCGGGTCAGACGCACGCTGTCGACGACGTCGTTGATCAGCTTCTGCGCACGTTCTTCCAGCACATAAGCGCTTTCCAGCGGCGTCAGGTTGCGCCCTTCGTGTTTGAACAGCGGGCAGCGCAGGGCATTTTCCAAAGAGTGAATGGCGCGGTGCACGCTGACGTTGCTGGTCTGCAGTTCGGCGGCAGCGCGGGCGAGGTTGCCGGTGCGCATGAAGGCGAGGAACACCTCGAGTTTTTTCAGGGTCAATTCTTCGTCGATCAGCATGGCGCGGACTCTTTTTGGTATCGGCCGATTGTGCCCAATTCCTGCGGGCCGCGCAGGCGAGGTTGAACAGAAACATTGCGCTTTTACGCTCAAGGCCCGAGCCTTGCGCGCTTGCGGTAGTGACTACGAGGTATGCGACACATGTATCACGGGGAAAAACTCAACGCCTGGACCCATCTGGTCGGAGCCATCGCCGCGTTTATCGGCGGCGTATGGATGCTGGTGATTGCCAGCCTCGACGGCAGTCCTTGGAAGATCGTCAGCGTGGCGATCTACGCCTTCACCTTGCTGGTGCTCTACAGCGCCTCGACCGTGTACCACAGCGTGCGCGGGCGCAAGAAAGCGATCATGAAGAAGGTCGATCATTTCTCGATCTACCTGCTGATCGCCGGCAGCTACACGCCGTTCTGCCTGGTGACGTTACGCGGGCCGTGGGGCTGGACGCTGTTCGGGATTGTCTGGGGGCTGGCGCTGATCGGCATCCTGCAAGAGATCAAACCGCGCTCCGAGGCACGGATTCTGTCGATCGTGATTTACGCGGTGATGGGCTGGATCGTGCTGGTTGCGGTCAAACCGCTGATCGCCGCGCTGGGCACGGCCGGGTTTGCCTGGCTGGCATCGGGCGGGGTGTTGTATACGGTGGGGATTATCTTTTTTGCCCTCGATCACCGGCTGCGGCATGCCCATGGCATCTGGCATCTGTTCGTGATTGCCGGGAGCTTGCTGCATTTTGTCGCGATTCTGTTTTACGTCCTGTAGCCCGGCTGACTGATCGTTCCCACGCTCTGCGTGGTAACGCCTCCTGTGACGCTCTGCGTCACGCTGTTCGGGACGCGGAGCGTCCCGGGCTGCATTCCCACGCAGAGCGTGGGAACGATCAGTCCGGCAAAAAGGTTTAGAAATCACCCCAAAGTTGCTGGGCTACCGCCAGCGCCACCACCGGCGCGGTCTCGGTGCGCAGCACCCGTGGGCCGAGGCGGGCGGCGTGGAAGCCGTTGCCTTTGGCCTGCTCGACTTCGCCATCCGTCAGGCCACCTTCCGGTCCGATCAGAAACGCCAGCGTCGCCGGTTTGGCATGACTCACCAGCGGTTCTGCGACCGGGTGCAGCACCAGTTTCAATTCGGCTTCGGTCTGCTTGATCCAGTCCGCCAGCAACACTGGTGGATGAATCACCGGCACCCGTGAACGCCCGCACTGTTCGCAGGCGCTGATCGCCACTTGGCGCCAGTGCAGCAAGCGCTTGTCGGCGCGTTCGTCCTTGAGCCGCACTTCGCAGCGTTCGCTGAAGATCGGGGTGATTTGCGTCACGCCCAGTTCAGTGGCTTTCTGAATCGCCCAGTCCATCCGCTCGCCCCGGGACAGGCCCTGGCCGAGGTGGATCTGCAGCGGCGATTCGACCTGTCCGGCGAATTGCTCGTCGATTTGTACAACCACGCGTTTCTTGCCGACGTCCACCAAGGACCCGCGAAATTCATGGCCGGAACCGTCGAACAACTGCACCGCATCGCCTTCGGCCATGCGCAACACGCGGCTGATGTAATGCGCCTGGGCCTCCGGCAGTTCGTGTTCGCCAGTGCTCAGCGGGGCGTCGATAAAGAAGCGGGACAGTCTCATTTCGGGTCTCTCAGATTAGATCGTTCCCACGCTCTGCGTGGGAATGCCTCAATGGACGCTCTGCGTCCGCTTTGGGACGCGGAGCGTCCCGGGCTGCATTCCTTTGCTGCGCGTGGGAACGAGAAATTACGGTTAGCCCGGGTCGCGGAATCCCGGATGGAAGTCTTTCGGCACCGCAACACTGACGCTGTCACGCGTCGCAATATCAATACCTTCACTGGCCACTTCGGCCAGGAAGTCGATCTGCTCCGGGGTGATCACATACGGCGGCAGGAAATACACCACGCTGCCCAGTGGCCGCAACAACGCACCGCGCTCCAGCGCATGCTGGAACACCTTCAAGCCACGACGCTCCTGCCAAGGGTAGGCCTCTTTCGTGGCTTTATCCTTGACCATCTCGATCGCCAGGACCATGCCGGTCTGGCGCACTTCCGACACGTTAGGGTGATCGACCAGATGCGCCGTCGCCGAGGCCATGCGCTGAGCGAGCGCCTGGTTGTTCTCGATGACGTTGTCCTGCTCAAAGATGTCCAGCGTCGCCAGTGCCGCAGCGCAGGCCAGCGGGTTGCCGGTGTAGCTGTGCGAGTGCAGGAAGGCGCGCAGGGTCGGGTAGTCGTCGTAGAAGGCGCTGTAGACCTCGTCGGTGGTCAGGCACGCCGCCAGCGGCAGGTAGCCGCCGGTGAGGGCTTTCGACAGGCAGAGGAAATCCGGGCGGATGCCGGCCTGTTCGCAGGCGAACATCGTCCCGGTGCGGCCGAAGCCGACGGCGATTTCATCGTGGATCAGGTGCACGCCATAGCGGTCGCAGGCCTCGCGCAACAGCTTGAGGTACACCGGGTGATACATGCGCATGCCGCCGGCGCCCTGAATCAGCGGCTCAACGATTACTGCCGCGACGCTGTCATGATTCTCTGCCAGCGTCTGTTCCATGGCGGCGAACATGTTGCGTGAGTGTTCCTCCCAGCTCATGCCTTGCGGGCGCAGATAGCAATCCGGGCTCGGCACTTTGATGGTGTCCATCAACAGGGCTTTGTAGGTCTCGGTGAACAGCGGCACATCGCCGACCGCCATCGCCGCCATGGTTTCGCCGTGGTAGCTGTTGGTCAGGGTGACGAAGCGCTTCTTGTTTGGCTGGCCGCGATTGAGCCAGTAATGAAAGCTCATCTTCAGCGCGACTTCGATGCACGACGAACCGTTATCGGCGTAGAACACCCGGTTCAAGCCTTCCGGGGTCATCTTCACCAGACGCTCGGACAGCTCGATCACCGGTTGATGGCTGAAACCGGCAAGAATCACGTGTTCGAGTTGATCGACCTGATCCTTGATGCGCTGGTTGATACGCGGGTTGGCGTGGCCGAACACGTTGACCCACCACGAGCTGACCGCGTCGAGGTAGCGCTTGCCTTCGAAGTCTTCGAGCCAGACGCCTTCGCCGCGCTTGATCGGGATCAGCGGCAGCTGTTCGTGGTCTTTCATCTGGGTGCAGGGATGCCACAACACCGCAAGATCGCGTCGCATCCACTGGTTATTCAGGCCCATTTACAGTCTCCTCGAGGCGGCTCGCGTCAGGCGCGGGCGAACAATCGCGCAAGCCTATGCAATGCATCGCGCGGGAACAACCCATTGTGTCGATTGAGCTACTTTGTCTGAGCCGATAGACGTCGCTGGCGGCGTTTTGATGGCTAACGTATTCTTCGCGGTTCTTTGAGTCGTCTGACTCGCAAAACTGCTTTTTCCCACATGTTTTTCCGGAGTTCGCTGAATGTCTGTCGGTTGGCTGCGCGCCTGTGCGCTGGTGATGTTGGGGCTGTTCAGCGTTACGGCGCTGGCCAAGGATAAAACCGCAATCGTGATCGGCGGCGGCCTGTCGGGTCTGACCGCTGCTTACGAACTGCAGAACAAAGGCTGGCAGGTCACCCTGCTGGAAGCCAAACCGAGTCTGGGCGGGCGCTCGGGCATGGCCACCAGCGAGTGGATCGGCAACGACAAGACTCAGCCGGTGCTGAACAAGTACGTGTCGACCTTCAAGCTCGGCACCACGTCGGCACCGGAATTCGTGCGTACGCCGGGTTATCTGATCGACGGCGATTATTTCTCCGCCGCTGATCTGGCCACCAAGCAGCCAGCCACCGCCGATGCGCTCAAGCGCTACCAGAAGACCCTCGACGATCTGGCGCGCTCGATCGACGACCCGCAGAACCCGGCGGCGACCGCCACTTTGCATGCGCTGGACCAGATCACCGTATCGAGCTGGCTCGACAAGCAGAACCTGCCGGCCACCGCGCGTCAGCTGATCAACCAGGACATTCGCACCCACTACGACGAGCCTTCGCGTCTGTCGCTGCTGTATTTCGCTCAGCAGAACCGCGTCTATCGCGGCGTTTCCGACCGCGACCTGCGCGCCTCGCGTCTGGTCGGCGGCAGCCAGGTCCTGGCCCAGGCCTTCGTCAAACAGATCAAAACCATCAAGACCAACTCGCCGGTCTCGGCGATCATCCAGGACAAGGACGGCGTGACCGTCAAAGTTGGCAGCGTCGGCTATCAGGCTGACTACGTGGTGCTGGCGGTGCCGTTGCGCGCACTGAACAAGATCGCCCTGACCCCGGCGCTGGATGCTCAGCATCTGGCGGCGATCAAGGGCACCAACTACGGTTGGCGCGACCAGATCATGCTGAAGTTCAAGACGCCCGTGTGGGAAAGCAAATCGCGCATGTCCGGCGAGATCTACAGCAACGCAGGTTTAGGCATGCTCTGGATCGAGCCGGCGCTGAAGGGCGGCGCCAATGTGGTGATCAACCTGTCCGGCGATAACGCCCGTGTGATGCAGGCGTTCGGCGACAAGCAGATGGTCGATCAGGTGCTGATCCGTCTGCACGCGTTTTATCCACAGGCCCGTGGCTCGTTCACCGGTTATGAAATCCGCCGCTACAGCACCGACCCGTCGATGGGCGGCGCCTACCTGGCTTACGGCCCGGGGCAGATCAGCAAGTTCTGGCGCCTGTGGGAACGTCCGCTGCAACGCGTAGCGTTCGCCGGCGAGCACACCGACACCTTGTACCCGGGCACCCTGGAAGGCGCACTGCGCACCGGCCAGCGCGCGGCCAGCCAGGTTGAAGATCTGGCGGCCGGCAAATCGTTCGAGCCAGCCAAAGTGGTTCCGGCTGCAGCAGCGGCAGGCGCGGCGGGTGCGGTGGCGGCGAAGAAGGGCAACTTCTTCAGCAACCTGTTCGGCGGTTCGGATGACGAGAAAAAGCCTGAGCCTGCGAAAGCGCCAGAGCCAGCACCTGCTCCGGCCGCTCCAGCGCCTGCACCGACCCCTGCGCCAGCGCCGGTGGAAGCACCGAAACCAGCGGCCCCGGTGAAAGCCGAGCCGGCGAAAAAAGCAGCGGCCAAGCCAGCGGCGAAGAAGCCTGCGGCCAAAACCGAAACGAAAAAGCCGGCGGCCAAACCGGCGGCGAAAAAAGCTGAACCGGCGAAGAAGCCGGCGGCCAAGCCTGCTGCAACGACCGAGACCAAGGCGCAGTAAGGCTTTGTTCACATGAAAACGCGGCCCTCGGGTCGCGTTTTTTTTGCCCTGCGGTTCAGTCCTTCGTCATCCGGTTACGGGACTTACCGGCGTACCGGAGCCTTCCCACAAGATGCTCGGAATGAGGTGATAGCGGCTGCCAGCGCGCCAATTTTATGCTGGAAAAAATTGGGGGCATGCTATGAAAACGCTTATCGCGATACTGGTTTTGATTGCACTTTCCGGATGTAGCAACGGGCAATTTTTCCCCGGCGGCTATGGTTCTGAACTGGCGCACAAGTGCCACATAGACCCCTACAGTGCCGAATGCCTGCAACCGCCGGCGGTACTTCATAACTGATCGGCCATGAATGGCTGGTCAGTTAAAACTCCCACTTGAAGAACTCTGTCCCGTTCGGCAGTTTCCTCAGCCACTTTTGCTTGGGTTTGCGCAGGCGCCCGATATCAAAACCGTTCATTTGTTCAAGCGCCCTATCCTGAGATCGCCTTTAATCCTTCCTTAACACCTCGCTTGCAGACTCTTGATCGTATTTCTCGATATTTCAAAGCAAAATTTTCCGCTTTAATTCGATAGATAACTCGCTAGTCTTGGTTCGCAGTTCTCACAGGATTTGGGCAATGCAGCTACGTAACTCTTCTTCGCGCTATGGTTGGGTCAGCATCTTCATGCACTGGGGCGTGGCGCTGGCGGTCTTCGGGCTGTTTGCGCTGGGTCTGTGGATGGTCGGGCTGGATTACTACAGCACCTGGCGCAAAGACGCGCCGGATCTGCACAAGAGCATCGGTCTGGTGCTGCTCGCGGTGATGGTGTTGCGGGTGGTGTGGCGTTTCATCAGCCCGCCGCCGCCAACGCTGCAAAGCTACAGCCGCATGACCCGTATCGGCGCCAAGTTCGGCCACGGGTTTCTGTATCTGGCGCTGTTCGCTGTGATGATTGCCGGTTACCTGATTTCCACCGCAGACGGTGTCGGGATCCCGGTGTTTGGCCTGTTTGAAGTCCCTGCACTGCTCTCCGGACTACCGGATCAGGCAGATACCGCTGGGGTGATTCATCTCTGGCTGGCGTGGGCACTGGTAATTTTTTCCGGTCTCCATGCGTTGGCAGCATTGAAGCACCACTTTATCGATCGTGATGCGACCCTCACTCGAATGCTCGGTCGCAAAGCCTGAAATTCAACCTCGACTCAAAGGAAAAGAAAGCATGTTGAAAAAGACTCTGGCCGCTCTGGCAATCGGTTCTGCCGTGCTGTCCGCCAACGTAATGGCTGCTGACTACGTAGTAGACAAGGAAGGCCAGCACGCCTTCGTCGACTTCAAGATCAGCCACCTGGGCTACAGCTACATCACCGGTACCTTCAAGGACATCGACGGCAAGTTCAGCTTCGACGCTGCCAAGCCTGAAGACAGCAAGATCGAGTTCAACGTCAACACTGCCAGCGTGTTCACCAACCACGCCGAGCGCGACAAGCACATCGCCAGCGCTGATTTCCTCAACGCCAGCAAGTTCGGCAAGGCTACTTTCGTATCCACCAGCGTCAAGTCCACCGGTGCCAACACCGCTGACGTGACCGGCGACCTGACCCTGCTGGGCGTAACCAAGCCGGTTGTCGTCAAGGCCACCTTCCTGGGCGAAGGCAAGGATCCATGGGGCGGCTACCGTGCCGGCTTCGAAGGCACCACCACCATCAAGCGTTCCGATTTCGGCAAGCAGAAAGACCTCGGTCCGAAGTCCGATGCGGTCGAGCTGTATGTTTCGTTCGAAGGTGTGAAAGCGAAATAAATTTCGCCGCCACATGAAAACGCCCCCGGTCGCAAGGCCGGGGGCGTTTTTTATTGTCTGATACATCACTTCGCGTCACTGAAAAACCTGTGGGAGCGAGCTTGCTCGCGAAGGCGTCAGGTCAATTACTTGATTTGTTGAATGACACACCGCTTTCGCGAGCAAGCTCGCTCCCACAGGGATTTGAGTGATCTTGCGATTTTCACAAGTCAAAAAAATGCCCCGGCTCTTTCGAGTCGGGGCATTTTTTATGCGGTTTGAAACTCAGCGATTGCGGGTCAGCAGTGCTGGTTTCTCGCCACGCGGGCGGCTTGGCAGTTGATCGAGCTGCTCAGGCGTCGGGAAGCGGTCGGCTTTCGATTCCTTGTGCATGATCTTCGGACCGTTGCTGCGCGGATTCTGCACGGCCGGTTCGCTGCGAGGCTGATCGTCACGGGCCGGGCGGCGATTGCGCGGCGCGGATTCTTCGCGACGACCCTGACCGTCACGCGGAGCGCCATTGCGCGGGCCGCTGCGTTTGGCTGGTGGCGTGCCGGTGCTCGAGCCGTTGCTGTTGCGCGGACCGTTCTGACGACCCTGAGGCTGGCCACCGCGTGGTGCGCCCGCGCCTTGCGCCGGTGCGCCCGGACGACGGCCACGGCCACCGGCAGGAGCGGCCTTCGGCACGTAGTCAACGCGGTTACCGAAGTTATCGATATCGTCGTCGAGGAATTCGTCCGGGGCACGGTCAGCCGCTGCACGCGGTGTCTGGCTCGGGCGCTGTTCGCGGCTCGGGGTGCCTTCGCGCGGTTTCTGCTGACGGGCAGGGCGCTCGCCACGTTCACCGGCCGGTTTTTCCTTGCCCTTGCCCTTGTCTTTGCCTTTGTCCTTGCGACCACCACCACCGCCGCCGCCATTCGGGCCGTCGCCACGCGGGCCACGGGAATTGCGCGGGTTGCGGATGTCCGGACGCTCGCGGGCTTCCGGCTTCTCGGCTTCGATGGTGCTGGAGTCGAAGCCCATCAGATCGCCGTCGGCAATCTTCTGCTTGGTCATGCGCTCGATGCTTTTCAGCAGTTTTTCTTCGTCCGGCGCGACCAGCGAGATCGCCTCGCCCGAACGACCGGCGCGGCCGGTACGGCCGATACGGTGTACGTAGTCTTCATCGACGTTCGGCAGCTCGAAGTTGACCACATGCGGCAACTGATCGATGTCCAGGCCACGGGCAGCGATGTCGGTGGCAACCAGAATGCGTACTTCGCCGGCCTTGAAGTCGGCCAGGGCTTTGGTGCGGGCGTTCTGGCTCTTGTTACCGTGGATCGCCACCGCCGGCAGGCCGTGTTTGTCCAGGTATTCAGCGAGACGGTTGGCGCCGTGCTTGGTGCGGGTGAAGACCAGCACCTGTTCCCACGCGCCGGCGGTGATCAGGTGCGCCAGCAGCGCACGTTTGTGGCTGGCCGGCAGGCGGAACACGCGTTGTTCGATGCGCTCGACCGTGGTGTTCGGCGGCGTCACTTCGATGCGTTCCGGGTTGTGCAGCAGTTTGCCCGCGAGGTCGGTGATGTCTTTGGAGAAAGTCGCCGAGAACAGCAGGTTCTGACGCTTGGCCGGCAGACGTGCGAGGACTTTCTTCACGTCGTGGACAAAACCCATGTCGAGCATGCGGTCGGCTTCGTCGAGAACGAGAATTTCCACGTGGGACAGATCGACGCTGCCCTGGCCGGCGAGGTCGAGCAAGCGACCCGGGCAGGCGACGAGGACGTCGACGCCACGGGACATGGCCTGGACCTGCGGGTTCATGCCGACGCCGCCGAAGATGCAGGCGCTGACGAATTTCAGGTCACGGGCGTAGATCTTGAAGCTCTCGTGCACCTGGGCCGCGAGTTCGCGGGTCGGGGTCAGGACCAGCACGCGCGGTTGGCGCGGGCCGTGACGCTGGGATTTGTCCGGGTGACCGTTGGGGAACAACCGCTCCAGAATCGGGAGGGCGAAACCGCCGGTTTTACCGGTACCTGTCTGAGCCGCCACCATCAGGTCGCGACCTTGCAACACGGCGGGAATGGCCCGCTGTTGCACCGGAGTAGGCTCGGTATAGCCCGCATCTTCGATGGCACGGACTAAAGCCTCGGAGAGACCGAGGGAAGCAAAGGACATGAGTAATCCTGTTTTAGTTAGGGCTTGGCCCAATGGGAGTCTTGCCTGGCGCGAATCACGTTTAAGAGGACGCAATCCCGTCCGGTCCAGCGGCGGTTCCGAAGGCACGTCAGGAGCGCTCGCGCGGGCTGGAAGCTGCGCTGTAGCGGGTCGAGAGGCCTGTTACGGTTCCGGGCGTCCGGGCGTGAGCCTGGCGGGAACGCCGGAGTATAACAGAGCAATCACTGCGCGCTGCTTTCCTGCTGCTCAACGGTTTTGCCGCCGGCCGTGGCCGGGCGCATTGGTGCGCCCTCAACAGGTGCGGCACCATAGCGCGCGCTGAGCTCGGCGTAGGCCGGTTCACGCTTGAAACGCTTGAGCTCGGCACCGAAACGCTGCACCAGCAAATCCATGCCGGCATTGCGCCGAACCGCAAGAAACTGGCTCTGACGGCTGATAACCGTCGGGTTTTCCGTGATCAGATCGCGAATATTCAGCTCATCGAGCAAATGCTGACCGACGCGGCGATCGGTTATCAGCAGGTCGATGCGTCCGCGCACCAGTTTGCCGAAATTGGCTTCATGGGTCGGTGCCGGCTCTCGGGTAAACAGCTGCGACTGGCTGAAATCAGGGCTGTACAGATAACCCGGCGAGGTGCCGATGGTCAGGCCTTTGAGTTGTTCGAGGGTGTTGAATGGATGCGGCCGGTCGTTGGCGTAGAACATCACGAATTCGACATCGGACAACGGTTCGCTGGGATAGAGCAGGGTGGCGTCGCGTTCGGCGCTGTGAAAGATGTCCAGCGCACCGTCGGCCTGGCCGGTCTCGAGCATCGACAGGCAGCGCTTCCACGGCAGGAACTGCCATTCCACTTCAATGCCCAGACGCTGGAACACGATGGCGGTGGTTTCGTAGTCAAGACCAAGGTTTTTGCCACCCTGTTCGTAGACGTACGGCGCCCACGGCTCGGTGACAATACGCAACTTCTCCCCCCGAGCGGCGACGCTCAGGCAAGTCAAAAGAATAACGCTCAGCAGTTGGGCAATAAGGGGCATGGCCTGAGGTTAGTACGCGAAACGCCTGATGAGAAGCTCTGGCATGCATGTTTCGCGCAGACCCCGGGCGCAATGGCCGTGATGGCCTTATTTACTTGCGGTTTTCAGCAGGTGTTGGTGGACCTTCGCGTGACGCGAACCAAGGATCCGCTTGACCAGGCCGCGACTGAACCAGTCCCTGAGCAAGTGCCTGCAAACCGGCTTGCCAATGCGTTGCTGCTGGTTTTCCAGCGCCTTGTCCCACCAGACCGCTGCACACGCCTGATCGAACTCGTTGGGATGTTCATAGCAGCCGTAAAGGATTTCGCGCATGAACTGACGCAGATGTGCCGGCAGCAGCAGCGTGATGAGCTTGTAGAACATCCGTTGCAGGCGCGGCGGTCGCGGCAGTTGCGGTGATACACGTCGGGTGTCGTCCAGTGCAGCCTCGCCGGTCGGGTTGTCGCCATGTTTGGCGACCCAGGCCTGAACCTTGGCCCTGAACAGGTGCTTGCGGCTCCAGTAATGGTGAATCAGATCCGGGCACTTGTTGACGTCGAGCGTGCGGTAGGCGGCCACTGACAGGCAGAACTCTTCGAGGGTGTAGGCGCCCTGTGCCGACGGGAACAGCTCATCAATCAAAGCGATGGAGCGGTCGAGCACGTGGGCATCCTGCCGATGCAGGCCGATGACGCCGGAGTTGAGCAGGCGCATGTGATCGTCAGTCAGGCCTTTGTCCAGCAGTGTGGCCGACAGCGTGCGGTAGAGCAGGCTCATCTTGTTGTCGCCATAGCGAGCGTAGTAGTCATTGCACAGCAGGGTGCCGGGCTGCACCCGCTCGAACAGTTTCAGCGGCGAGCAGTGGAAAAATGTATCGGTGTCGATCAACAGCGCCGTTTCATGCTCTTCAAGTACCGAGCGCAACGCGACATGTTTGATCCGGAAATGATAACCGTGGGGTTCGCTCCATTTCTGGCGCGTTTCGGCGTCCAGCGGGCGAATGCGTACGGGGAGATGCTCGTAGGGTTGCGGATTGTCGCTGAAGACCTGGATATCGATCGCGGCATCCGGTGTCTCGCGCAACCACGCCAGAGCACTGGCGATGCTGAAAACAGCTTCCTGATGGTAAGTCTCGGCACCGAAAACCAGATAGACCAGTTGAGGGCGTGTTTTTGTTTGCGCGCAGATCATCGACGACAACATTCCATTTGTGCTTTTTAGTGAAAAGGCCCGGTGAGGGCCTTTTTTATCGCATGGAAAACCTTCAGCGCGGCAGCTTCAGGTTGTTCCAGATGGCCAGGCTAGGTTCGGCCTGGTTCATCGAGTAGAAGTGCAGCCCCGGTGCGCCGCCCTGCAGCAGGCGTTCGCACATTTCGCTGACGACTTGTTCGCCGAAGCTTTGAATGCTTCGCGTGTCGTCGCCGTAGGCTTCCAGTTGCTTGCGGATCCAGCGCGGGATTTCCGCACCGCAGGCATCGGAGAAGCGCGCGAGTTTGCTGTAGTTGGTGATCGGCATGATCCCCGGCACGATCGGCAGATCCACGCCCAGCGCCTGCAAACGGTCGACGAAGTAGAAGTAGCTGTCGGCGTTGAAGAAGTACTGGGTAATCGCGCTGTCGGCACCGGCCTTTGCCTTGCGCACGAAGTTGGCGAGATCGTCTTCGTAGTTGCGCGCTTGCGGATGCATTTCCGGGTAAGCGGCGACTTCGATGTGGAAATGATCGGCGGTTTCTTCACGAATGAATTCCACCAGTTCATTGGCGTGACGCAGCTCACCGCTGGTCATGCCCATGCCGGACGGCAGGTCGCCACGCAGGGCAACGATGCGCTTGATGCCGGCAGCCTTGTATTCGTTCAGCAGGCCGCGCAGGTCGTCCTTGCTGTCACCGACGCACGACAGGTGCGGAGCGGCGGGTACTTTGACTTCGCTTTCCAGCTGTAACACGGTGTTGAGCGTGCGATCACGGGTCGAACCGCCAGCGCCGTAGGTGCAGGAAAAGAAATCAGGGTTGTAGGTGGCCAACTGACGGGCAGTGGCGAGCAGCTTTTCTTGCCCGGCATCGGTCTTGGTCGGGAAAAACTCGAAGCTGTAGCGACGGTCTTGGGACATGGTCATACCCTTGTAAACAAGTACCTTCGAGGCGCTGCAATCCCGTGTGGGAGCGAGCCTGCTCGCGAAAGCGCTGGGTCAGACAACCGTGATGTTGAATGATCAATCGCCTTCGCGAGCAAGCTCGCTCCCACAGGGAGAGCGAGCTTTCAGCGCCTGTTAGTAGCGATAGGCGTGCGGCTTGAACGGGCCTTCGACGGTGACGCCGATGTAGTCAGCCTGTTGCTTGGTCAGTTGGGTGACCACGCCGCCGAAGCCGCGAACCATTTCCAGGGCCACTTCTTCGTCGAGTTTCTTCGGCAGCACTTCAACGGTCAGACGCTCGGCTTTCTGCGCTGGCGACAGGTCGGCGTATTTCTGGCCGAACAGGAAGATCTGTGCCAGAACCTGGTTGGCGAACGAACCGTCCATGATGCGGCTCGGGTGACCGGTGGCGTTGCCCAGGTTCACCAGACGGCCTTCGGCCAGCAGGATCAGGTAGTCGTCGTTCTGTGGATCGAAGCTGCCAGCGCCGGTGCGGTGAACCTTGTGCACCTGTGGCTTCACCTCTTCCCATGCCCAGTTCTTGCGCATGAAAGCGGTGTCGATTTCGTTGTCGAAGTGACCGATGTTGCAGACAACGGCGCGCTTCTTCAGGGCTTTGAGCATGTTCGCGTCGCAAACATTGACGTTACCGGTGGTGGTCACGATCAGGTCGATCTTGCCCAGCAGCGCTTTGTCGATGCTTGCTTCGGAACCGTCGTTGATACCGTCGATGAACGGCGACACCAGTTCGAAACCGTCCATGCAGGCTTGCATGGCGCAGATCGGGTCAACTTCGGAGACTTTAACGATCATGCCTTCCTGACGCAGCGACTGAGCCGAGCCCTTGCCCACGTCACCGTAACCGATGACCAGCGCTTGCTTGCCGGACAGCAGGTGGTCGGTGCCGCGCTTGATCGCATCGTTCAGGCTGTGACGGCAGCCGTACTTGTTGTCGTTCTTGGACTTGGTCACCGAGTCGTTGACGTTGATCGCCGGGATCTTCAGCTCGCCCTTTGCCAGCATGTCCAGCAGACGGTGTACGCCAGTGGTGGTTTCTTCGGTTACGCCGTGAACGCGATCGAGCACTTGCGGGTATTTCTTGTGCAGCAGCTCGGTGAGGTCGCCGCCGTCGTCGAGGATCATGTTGGCGTCCCATGGCTGGCCATCCTTGAGGATGGTCTGCTCCAGGCACCACTCGTACTCTTCTTCAGTCTCGCCTTTCCAGGCGAACACCGGAATACCGGCAGCAGCGATTGCGGCAGCGGCCTGATCCTGAGTAGAGAAAATGTTGCAGGACGACCAGCGTACTTCGGCACCCAGGGCAACCAGGGTTTCGATCAGCACGGCGGTCTGAATGGTCATGTGGATGCAGCCGAGGATTTTCGCGCCCTTGAGCGGCTGCTCGGCAGCGTATTTGCGGCGCAGACCCATCAGGGCAGGCATTTCCGATTCGGCGATGATGGTTTCGCGACGGCCCCAGGCAGCCAGGGACATGTCGGCAACTTTGTAATCGGTAAAATCGGCAGGCGTGTTGACAGCGCTCATGAAGAGCCTCCATTCGTAATGTATGCGAATGGGCGCCGTTGTGCGTTTAGTGTCCGGCGTGAGCCGGTCAACGCCCCATCCGAGCCTGACAGGTCTAACCTGCTGCAGCGCCCCTCGGACAGGTGGCGGGAAAACGGTAGCCAGTGAACGTTACCGTTTTTTGAAACGGGGGCGATTATAGCCGCCCGGGCTGATCTTCCAAAGGGTTTCTGTCGGCTGGATGAAGATCGCCAATGGCGACCATAGTCGCAGCTGCCTGGAGCCTGACTGATCAGTCTGCCAAGATGGGCGCATCTTTCGGCAAGCGCTCAGGAGTGAACATGAATTTCCACACCCGCAAATGGGTAAAACCCGAAGACCTCAACCCCAACGGCACCCTGTTCGGCGGCAGCCTGCTGCGCTGGATCGACGAAGAAGCCGCGATCTACGCCATCGTGCAACTGGGCAACCAGCGTGTGGTGACCAAGTACATCTCGGAAATCAACTTCGTCAGCGCCTCGCGCCAGGGCGACATCATCGAACTGGGCATCACCGCCACCGAATTCGGCCGCACCTCGATCACCCTGACCTGCGAAGTGCGCAACAAGATCACCCGCAAGAGCATCCTGACCGTCGAGAAGATGGTGTTCGTCAACCTCGGCGAAGACGGCCTGCCGGCGCCGCACGGGCGGACCGAGATCAAATACGTGAAAGACCAGTTCAAGGATGACGAGGCCGTTCAATAAGATCGACGGCGCATTCTTCGCGAGCAGGCTCGCTCCCACAGGTACAGCGTGATCCTTGTGGGAGCGAGCCTGCTCGCGAAAGCGGTTGCCAATTCAGCGGAGATTCGCCTGGCCACTGAACAGCCATGAAGCGCAACGGTCGTAGCTACATCCCCCCCCCACCGGTTGCCACGCCATGACCACCCCCACCAGCGACAAGACCCCCGACCTCTCGGCCAAGGAGCAGCACGAAGTCGAGAAGAGCCAGCCGCCGCGCGCGGCCGTTCTGCATGAAATCATCCGCACTCAGGGCGACCAGGAACTGGAGCGCAGCATTGCCGCGCTGTGGTGGTCGGCGCTGGCGGCAGGGTTGACCATGGGCCTGTCGCTGATGGGCATGGGATTGCTCAATTCGCGCCTGCCCGACGGCGACGAATTCAAGGTGATCGCCAGTTTCGGCTACTGCGCCGGTTTCCTCGCGGTCATCCTCGCGCGCCAGCAACTGTTTACCGAAAACACCCTGACCGCCGTGCTGCCGGTGATGACCAGGCCGACGCTGAAGAATTTCCTGCGCCTGATCCGTCTGTGGACAGTGGTATTGGTCGGCAACCTCTGCGGGACGATTCTGGTGGCGTACGTGATGCTGGAACTGCCGATTTTCGACAGCAAGACCGACGTCGCCTTCCTCGAAATCGGCCGCAAGGTCATGGAGCATAGCGCCAGTCAGATGTTCGCCAAGGGCATCGTCTCCGGCTGGATGATCGCCACCATGGTCTGGATGATCCCGTCCATGGAGAGCGCGAAGATGTGGATCATCATCCTCATCACCTACTTCATGGCGCTGGGCGACTTCACCCACATCGTCGTCGGATCCGCGGAAGTGTCCTATCTTGTGTTTGCCGGCGAGTTGCCGTGGAGTGATTTCTGGGCGGTGTTCGCCGGGCCGACGCTGGCGGGAAATATCATCGGCGGCAGCTTTATCTTCGCGCTGATCAGCCATGCGCAGATTCGCAGCGAAAGCGGTGCGCCGAAGGAACCTGCGGATCAGGCTGTTAAGCCCGATCCGCAGTCGATCAAGAAATGATCAGTGGTGGGCTGGCTCAGCCACGCTGGCCGGCTCGTTGCGCGTCGCGTGCTTGACCAGTTTGCCGATGGTCAGGCCCTGCAGCAGGATCGACGACAGCACGACGATGTAGGTGATGCTCAGCAGCAGGTCGCGTTCCGGGCCCAGCGGCAGGGCCAGCGCCAGTGCCACCGAAACACCGCCGCGCAAACCGCCCCAGGTCAGGATGCGGATGGTGCCGGCCGGCACTGAGCGCCAGCGCCGCAGCAGCAGGATCGCCGGCGCCACGGTAAGCAGGCGCGACAGCAGAATCGCCACCGCCAGCAGGCCTGCGGCGGCCATGTGCAGCCAGTTGAACGGCAGCAGCAACAGCTCCATGCCGATCAGCGCAAACAGCAGCGCGTTGAGCATGTCATCGAGCAACTCCCAGAAACCGTCCAGATAGCGCCGGGTCATGTCGTTCATCGCCAGATTGCGCCCGAGGTTGCCGATGATCAGACCGGCCACCACCATCGCAATCGGCGCCGAGACGTGCAGTTCGGTGGACATCGCCGAACCGCCGATCACCAGGGCCAGCGTCAGCATCACGGTGATCTGGTGCTGCTCGACGCTTTTGATCATCCGATAGACCAGATAACCAATCAGTCCGCCGAACAACACACCACCAATCGCCTCATGGACGAAGAGCATGGCCGTGGCGCTGACGGTCGGGGTTTCGCCCAGTTGCGCGATGCCCAGCAGCACGGTGAAGACCACCACCGCCGTGCCGTCGTTGAACAGTGATTCGCCGACGATGGTGGTTTTCAGTGGCTTCGAAGCGTTGGCGGTACGCAACACGCCGAGCACGGCAATCGGGTCGGTCGGTGAGATCAGCGCGCCGAACAACAGGCAGTAGAGGAAACTCACATGCCAGCCGAACAGGGCAAAAATGTAGAAGGCCAGGCTGCCGATCACCACGGTGGCGATCAACACACCGAAGGTCGCCAGCAGGCCGATCGGCCAGCGGTAGCTGCGCAAATCATTGAGGTTGACGTGCAGGGCGCCGGCGAACAGCAGGAACGAGAGCATCCAGTTCATCAGCAGATCGCCGAAATCGATCTGGCCGATCAGTTGCTGCACGCGGTCTTCGAGGCCGGGAAAACCGAGGACGCTGAGGCCTTGCAGGAGCAGTGAGAACAGCAGGGCGGTAACCATCACGCCGATGGTCGGCGGCAGGCCGATAAAGCGGAAATTGACGAAGGTCAGGAGGGTGGTGAGGCAGATGAAAGCGGCGACAAGTTCAAGCATCCGGGGTCCTTTGGATGGAGAGTGAATGGAGCGCGACCGGAGGTTGGACGCAGGGGTTTGATGGGCGAAGAGCGACATGGGACACACCACAGTTCATTGTGGCGAGGGGATTTATCCCCGCTCGGCGGCGAAGCCGTCGCAATCCGGTTTATCGATTATTTCTGACAAAACCCGATTGAAGGTTTTTGGGGGCTGCTGCGCAGCCCAACGGGGATAAATCCCCTCGCCACAGGTAGTCAGTCGCAGAGGTCTCAGCCAGACACATTGACCGCACTCGCCCGTCGACGTTGCAGGTAAATGAACAACAGCGCCGTCAGCACCGTCAGCACGCCGACCAGCGCCCCGGTCCACGGCAGGTCCGCCAGATCCGCGCCGCTGGCAACCACCAGCCCGCCAATCCAGGCACCTGCTGCGTTGCCCAGATTGAACGCGCTCTGGTTCAGCGTCGAACCCAGATTCGGCGCTTCATGCGCCTGATCGATGATCAGCAACTGCAGAATCGGGCACAGCGCAAAGGCGAAAATCCCCCACAGCACCAGGGTAATCGCCGCCGGAATCACCGCGCGGCTGGTCTGGCTGAACGCCGCCAGAATCACCACAACTGCCAGTGCCACGCCGACCAGTGACGGCAGCAAGCGGCTATCGGCCAGACGCCCGCCGAGCATGCTGCCCGCTGTCAGGCCGACGCCGAACAACAGCAGCATCACCGTCACGCCGTGGGGGCTGACGCCAGTGATGTCTTGCAGAATCGGCGCGATATAGGTGAACACGCTGAACAGGCTGGTCGAGGCCAGCACGCTCATGCCCAGCGCCAGCAGCACGTTGGCCTTGCCCAGCACTTTGAATTCGCTGGCGAGGTTGGCTTTGTCCATCGCGATGTGTTTTGGCAGCCACAACCACTGCGCCAGCGCCGCAACAATGCCGATCACCGACACCGCCCAGAAGGTCGAGCGCCAGCCAGCGTATTGGCCAAGCGCTGTGCCGAGTGGCACGCCAAGCACGTTGGCCAGGGTCAGGCCGGTGAACATCATGGCAATGGCTTGCGCGCGTTTGTTCGGCGCAACCAGGCCGGCAGCAACCACCGAGCCAATGCCGAAAAACGCGCCATGACACAGTGCCGTGACCACCCGCGCCGCCATCAGCGTCGCGTAGTTCGGCGCGAGCGCGCAGAGCACGTTGCCGAGGATGAACATCAGCGTCATGCCCAGCAGTGTCGCTTTGCGCGGCATATTGGCGGTGCCGATCGCCAGGATCGGTGCGCCGAACACCACGCCCAGGGCGTAACCGGTGATCAGCAGCCCGGCGTGAGGAATGCTCACCGCCAGATCGCGGGCGACGTCGGGCAGCAGGCCCATGATGACGAATTCGGTAGTGCCGATGCCGAACGCGGCAACGGCGAGTGCAATTAAAGCGAGGGGCATGCGCAAGGTCTCTGTCGGTAGTCTTGACGCTTTGATCAGGCATACGCGTGCCAGCGACCGTTTTCGAAGAAAGCGGAGCAGGCAGCTTTTATTGGAATTTTTTGGTGTGCAGCTGAGTACGGCGCGGTGGGTTGCAGTATAAACAGCTGCTGACACATGACGAATCAATAATCTGACTAATCGACGGCTCGCTGGAATTGCCGTGTTATATCCAGCTGAAAGAACCTTTCTGCCGGGCGCGGCTCTTAGCCTGTGGGCAGGTGCTGATCGGCATGCTGGTGATGAATTTCTGATCGCTCGCCAATTTCTCCAATCGAAAAAAGGACGACGTTATGACAGTGGCTCTGTGGTGTGTGTTGATCGCGATTTTCCTGCCGTACGTGTGCACGATCGTGGCGAAGGCCACCGGCGGTTTCCGCTTGAAGGACAATTATGATCCACGGGACTTTCTCGACAGCGTCGATGGCGTCGCCCGTCGCGCCCACGCCGCGCAACTGAACAGCTTTGAAGTAACGCCTGCGTTTGCCGCTGCGGTGATCGTTGCGCATCTGGTCGGCACTGCGCAGCTGGTGACGGTCAATGTGCTGGCCGTGCTGTTTATCACCAGTCGCCTGCTGTACATCATTTGCTATCTGGCCGACTGGGCTGCACTGCGTTCGGTGGTGTGGTTTATCGGGATGGGGCTGATTGCTTCGTTTTTCTTTGTGTCGATCTGATTATCGGCTGTTGCTGCCGGCCTCTTCGCGAGCAGGCTCGCTCCCACATGGAAATGCATTCCAGATGTGGGAGCGAGCCTGCTCGCGAAAGCGATGGATCAGGCCACGAAGAATTTAAGATTTTTGCTTCGGTGTATCCGCCACCTGCGGGACCTGCGGCAACGCCGCCCCTTTAGGCCAGAGCATCCATATCTGCCCCTGCTGTTTCATGTCCCCGGCCAGTTGCCCGGCCGCATCACCCGTGCCCCAGAACAGATCCGCGCGCACCTCACCGGCAATCGCGCCGCCGGTATCCTGCGCCGCGACCGGGCGCACCAGTGGGGTGCCATCCGGCTTGGTGGTCGACAGCCATAACAGACTGCCCAACGGAATCACCTTGCGATCCACCGCCGCGCTGTAGCCGGCGGTCAGCGGCACGTTCAGCGAGCCGCGCGGGCCTTCGTTGCTGTCCGGGTTGCGGGTGAAGAACACGTAGCTCGGGTTGCTGGCGAGCAGTTCCGGAATGCGCGTCGGGTTGGCCTTGGCCCAGTTGCTGATCGCGCTCATGGTCACGTCTTCTTTCTTCAGCTCGCCTTGCTCGACCAGCCAGCGACCGATCGGCCGGTACGGGTGGCCGTTCTGATCGGCGTAGGCGATGCGCAACTGTTTGCCGTCCTCGGTCTGAATCCGGCCCGAACCCTGGATCTGTAGAAATTGCAGATTCATCGGATCAGTCAGATAGGCGACCACTGGCGCTTTCACGCCTTTGGATTCGATGGTCGCCGCGTCGTCGTAAGGCTTGAGCACGCGACCTTCGAGGCGGCCGCGCAGGCGCTTGCCTTTCAATTCCGGGTAGATGCTGTCGAGCGAGACGATGATCATGTCTTCCGGCACGCCGTACACCGGCACGTTCGCCGTTGCGGTGGGCGTCAGGCTGCCGGGGTACACCGGTTCGTAGTAGCCGGTGATCAGACCGTTGGGGTTGTCGTTCTCGGCGCGCAGGCCGTAGACATCGAGATTCTGCTTGAGGAATGCACGAATCTCGGCGGCGCTTTGCGGCACATTCACCGCCGCAGCGCAGGTCGGCCCCCAGACTGCGTCGGCTTTGAGTCGTGTGCAGGCGCTGCGCCACGAGCCGAAACCGGCGACCAGATCGCTGTCGGAGACCGCGGGCAAGGCTTCCCAGGTCGCGCTGGAATAGGTGGCCAGCGCATGGGTTTTTGGTTTGGCGCTGTCGCCGCCTGTGCAACCGGCGAGGATGGCGAGCAGTGGAAGGGTGGCGATAAGCGGGTGACGCCAGGCCGTGAAGCGGCTGTTCATGGAGTGATTCCTGTGCCGGTTGGTCGAGTGCTCCATGCGCTCGACCAACCCGTATTTTTAATAGGGCTATTGGTGTTTGGCGGTGAGCCGAGGATACTGGCCGCCGATTTCCGCGACCTGAAGCCACCATGACTCTGAAACCCATTGCTGTTGTATTGCTGGCCTGCCTGACCTTGTCCGCCTGTGGCGGTGTCGACCCGAATTCGCCGCTGGGCCAGCGCAAGGCGATCTTCAAGCAGATGCTCAAGACCAGCGAAGACCTCGGCGGCATGTTGCGTGGGCGCATTGCCTTCGACGGGCCGAAATTTGCCGAAGGTGCGTTCAGACTTGATGCGTTGGCCCATGAGCCTTGGAAGCATTTCCCGCAGGTGCGCGAGGAAGATCACACCAGCGCCAAGGACGATGTCTGGCAGAAACAGGCGCGTTTTCAGGAACTGGCCCGCGCCCTCGAAGCGGCTACCGGTGAACTGGTGGTCGCCAGTCAGGTTCAGCCGTACAAGGCCAGCAATCTCGGGCCGGCAGTGCAGAAAGTTGAAGATGCCTGCAGTGCTTGCCATAAAGAGTTTCGCGATCATTGATTCCTGAAACTGCTGAGTGCCTTGTGGCGAGGGGATTTATCCCCGATGGGCTGCGAAGCAGCCCCAAAACCATACAACCGGGTTTTTTCAGTCGGACCCGACCAGTCGAATTTGCGACGGCCTCGCCGCCGGAAGGGGATAAGTCCCCTCCCCAAAGGGCTTCGGTTACTTATCGATCTCGTCCAGCGCTTCCTGCAGTTCCTTGCGCGACTCGGCGAGCTTTTCCTTGCGCTTGTTGATCTTCTCCGGATCGCCCTTCTTCATGGCCTTGTCGAGGTCCGCCTGACGCTGGCTCACCTCATGCTTGGCTTCAAGCACCTTGTTCTCACGCTCTTTCTTCAGCCCGGCGTCGGTGCAATGTTCGTTCACTTCACGCAGTGCGGTTTCCAGGCCTGCCTGCTGCTCCATGTTGCCGCGCGACTTGGCCTGTTCGATCTGATTGATGATGCCCTGCTTCTTGGCAGCGCAACCGGTCAGGCCCGGGCCGTCTTCTTCGGCCATGACCGGGGCGGCCATGACGCCGCAAAGAGTAAGCAGGGCGAGCGGTGCGAGAAATTTCATAAAAGCTCCATGTGCAAAGGCAATCGGGGTGGGAGGGCACTGCGCTGTTGGAGCGTCTGGCCGGCCGTTGGGTTCCCGCCGGGCGGGGATTGCAGGTTCAGAAGCCGTCGATTCCGGCGGCTTTCAGGGTTTCACTCAAAGCCAGTACCTGCGGGTCGCGAAAGAATGCGCTCAGTTGCGCCGCGCGTCCCGGGCCGATGCCGGCTTCTGCCTGCCATTGTTCAGTGTCGCGTTGTGCCAGGGCCTGCCACGAATCGTCCAGTTGTGCCTGTCCGGTCGGCGGCATGCCCAGCGCTTTCAACCATCGAGCGAACGGCTGTTGCCGCGCGCCCTGAAAACTGTCGATCAGCCGTGCGCTGCTGCGCTCGCCGAGGCCGGCAATGTTAGCAAGCTCTGACGCATCGAGGGTCAGCCAATCCAGCAGGTGTTTCAGACGGCCTGTTTCCAAAAGTTTCTCCCAGGTGCCACGCCCGACATGCTGCATGGCCAGGCCCTGCTTGCCACTGATCCAGGTCAGACGCGCGAGAAACTGGCTTTCACACCCCGGCGTCGGTTGCCAACAGCTCAGTATGTGGTAATCGCCGGCATCGGGAATGCTGATGTCTGCCCGTTCGCTGGTGCGCAGCACGACACTGTCCAGGCGCGGAATGGTCAGCCCGGCCAGACTGATTGCCACCTGATCGCCTGGACGGATGTCGAGGGTTTGCCAGCGCTTGAGCGAGCTGACACTGACCCGTTTGATTTCGCGGTCATCGAGTCTGACCGGCAGCAGTTCCAGCACCGGCGTGATCCGCCCGGTGCGGCCGATCTTGAAATTGACCTTGCGCACTTCGGCCAATGCCTGGGCGAAAGGGTATTTCCAGGCGATCGCCCAATACGGCGCGCGAGCCTGCCAGCGTTCGGCGGGTGGCCGTTGGCTCTGGCGCAGCACCACGCCGTCGCTGGCAAAGGGCAGTGGCGAGCGATACCAGTGCTCGCGCCATTTTTGCGCGTCTTCGAATCGGGTGACGGGCTGGGTATAGGGCTCGGTTGTGGCGAACCCCAATGTCTGAAGTTCGGACAATCTCTCCGGCAGCCGCACAGGACCTTGCGGCCAGTCCCAGACAAACAGGCCGATCCCGGCGGCCTGTTCAACATCGAGTGTTTTGCGTCCCATCAGCCCGGCGATGGTGGCGCGGGCATTGACGCTGCCGGACTGTGATTGAACATGTGCGTTGAGGCGCCAATAAAGTTCGCCCTGTACCAGCAGATCCCGTGGCTGCCTCAACCGTTGCGGAATGGCTGCGATCCTGTGCGCGGAGGCGGTCCAGTCCTGGCCGTTGACCCCGTCACCGCGACTGATCGCCTGCTGCAATATTCCCTGGCGGTAGATCAGCGTGACAGCCACGCCGTCGACCTTGGGCTGCACCCAGACGTTCTGGCGATCGCGCAACCAGTGGGCGACGTCTTCGGCTTTGTGCAGCTTGTCCAGACCGGTATGGGCGATGGGGTGGGTGACCGTGCCGGACGCGGTGCGCAACGGCTGCGGGGATGAGGGTTGGTTAAAACAGGCTTGCCATTCTTTCAGACGCAGCTGGGACTGGTCATAGAGTTCGTCGCTGATCAATGAGCGGCCTTCGCGGTGATAGGCGTCGTCCCATTGGTCGATCCGGTTTTGCAGGGTGGTGATTTCGCGTTGGGCTTGGGAAAGATCCCAGTTCGGACAGTTGGCTTGGCTGACAAGGGTGATGAGTGCCAGCAGGAAGGCCAGCAACAGGCGCAGTGTGAAGAGCATCGTTGAGCGTCCTTGCTCGGGGGTAATATTTGAAGGGTAGGTGAGGATTCGAAATGCGTTACCTGGGGTGTTTTTCGAGGTGTTTCCGGATTCTGAATTGACGTTGCATGGGCGGGCGCCTTCGCGAGCAGGCTCGCTCCCACACAGATCTCAAAAATCTGTCAGGCATGAAAAAGCCCCGCACGGCGCGAACCGTGCGGGGCTTTCTTGCAGCCAGGGTATTACAGGCCAGCGGCGGAACGCAGGGCGTCGGCGCGGTCGGTTTTTTCCCAGGTGAACGTGGTGAAGCTGTCTTCGCCAACGGTCTTGGTCTGCGGCGCACGACCGAAGTGGCCGTAGGCTGCGGTTTCCTGATACATCGGGTGCAGCAGGTCGAGCATGGTGGTGATTGCGTATGGACGCAGGTCAAACACTTCACGCACCAGTTTGATGATCTTGTCATCGCTGATCTTGCCGGTGCCGAAGGTGTTCAGCGAGATCGACGTAGGCTGGGCCACACCGATCGCGTAGGAAACCTGGATCTCGCAACGCTCGGCCAGGCCGGCCGCAACGATGTTCTTGGCCACGTAACGGCCAGCGTAGGCAGCCGAACGGTCAACCTTCGATGGATCCTTGCCGGAGAACGCGCCGCCGCCGTGACGGGCCATGCCGCCGTAGCTGTCGACGATGATCTTGCGGCCGGTCAGACCGCAGTCACCTACCGGGCCGCCAATGATGAACTGGCCGGTCGGGTTGATGTGGAACTGGGTGTCCTTGCTCAGCAGTTCGGCAGGCAGTACGTGCTTGACGATCAGCTCCATCACGCCTTCGCGCAGGTCTTTGTACGACACTTCCGGGTTGTGCTGGGTCGACAGAACAACAGCGTCGATACCGACAACCTTGCCGCCTTCGTAACGGCAGGTCACTTGCGACTTGGCATCCGGACGCAGCCAAGGCAGCAGGCCCGACTTGCGTGCTTCAGCCTGACGCTGCACCAGCTGGTGCGAGAAGGTGATCGGCGCTGGCATCAAAACGTCGGTTTCGTTGCTGGCGTAGCCGAACATCAGGCCCTGGTCGCCGGCGCCCTGATCTTCAGGCTTGGCGCGGTCGACACCCTGGTTGATGTCAGGGGACTGCTTGCCGATGATGTTCATCACGCCGCAGGTCGCGCCGTCGAAGCCGACTTCGGAGCTGGTGTAGCCGATGTCGCAAATCACGTCACGAACGATCTGCTCCAGGTCGACCCAGGCGCTGGTGGTCACTTCACCGGCAACGATGGCGACGCCGGTCTTGACCAGGGTTTCCACGGCCACGCGAGCGTGTTTGTCCTGGGCAATAATGGCGTCCAGCACCGCATCGGAAATCTGGTCGGCGATTTTGTCCGGATGTCCTTCAGACACGGACTCGGAGGTGAAGAGGGAGTATTCGCTCATCTCGATGTTTTCCTGAATTTACCGATGGTGAGTGTCGCCAGCCGGTCGCTGAAAGTGGCGAACCTGGATCTGGAAACCATTACGTAAGCCTACATAGAGGCTTTCCCCGGGAACGAGTCCCGCAGCGGTGGCCCAACGGGCCAGATCGTCCTGTTCAAACCCCAACCAGAGATCACCGCAGGCCTCCCTGGCCCAACTCTGGTTGTGGCTACATAACTCTGTCACGAGCAGGCTACCGCCCGGTTGCAGCAGATCGGCCATGTGCCTGAGCGCATCGGCCGGGGCGGCGAAATGGTGCAGGACCATGTTCAACACTACGCAATGGGCCTTGAGGCTTGTGCCGTTCAATGCATCGGCCAATTGCAGGCTGACGTTAGCCAGCTGTTCACGTTCACACACCTGACGCGCCAGTTCGAGCATCGCCGGGCTGTTGTCCAGCGCGGTTACGGTGCCGAAGCGACGGGCCAGTTCCGGCAGAAAAGCACCATCGCCGGGGCCGACTTCAATGGCCGTGGCTGCACCATCGAAGTTCAGTTTGTCGAGCAGGGCCAGCACGCTGTCACGGTACTGCGGCAGGCCTGCGATCAAATCCTGCTGGGCACGGAATTTTTCCGCGACCCGGGCGAAAAAATCCCGGCTGGCGGCGGCACGCTGGCCGTGAACCTGCTCGATGCGTGCTTGCACTTCATCAGGCAGATCCAGATCGTCGACTTCTTCCAGCAATGCCGCGTGCAGCTTGCCGCCGAGCAATCCGCTGTGGGGCAGGGCGCGACGATAGAAAATCGCGTTGCCCTCACGGCGTGTCGCCACCAGATCGGCTTGCGCCAGCACCTTGAGGTGGTGGCTCATGCCCGACTGGCCGATGCCGAAAATCTGCGCCAGCTCCAGCACGCCAAACGAATCGTTGGCCAGCGCGCGCAATACATTCAGCCGCAGCGGATCGCCGCCGGCCTTGCACAAGGCCGCCAGCTCGTCGCAATCGTCATGGCGAATGGAAGGCACGCGTAAGTTCATAGGGCTGGCAGTCTAGAGACGGGGGCAAGGCACCGCAAGGCCAATATCAAAAAGTTTTGATATTGCTCGATAAATGGCACTTCTCGGCGGACGGCAGTCTCTACAAACGAATAGCGGAAAGGTTTCACCAAGCGAAACCTGTGCTATCGATTGGAAAAACGCCTGCCGATGACTATCTGTCATTGCCCCGAGGCGCATGGGTGAGGGAAAATGCCCTCCTTTTTCCGTTTCAGTCTATTCACACCCAGGAGATCAGCGATGCCTAGCCGTCGTGAGCGTGCCAACGCCATTCGTGCCCTCAGCATGGATGCCGTGCAAAAAGCCAACAGCGGCCATCCCGGTGCCCCTATGGGTATGGCAGATATTGCCGAAGTGCTGTGGCGCGACTACCTCAAGCACAACCCGAGCAACCCGTCGTTCGCCGACCGTGACCGCTTCGTGCTGTCCAACGGCCACGGCTCGATGTTGATCTACTCGCTGCTGCACCTGACCGGCTACGACCTGTCGATCGACGACCTCAAGCAGTTCCGTCAACTGCACAGCCGCACTCCAGGTCATCCCGAATTCGGTTACACCCCGGGCGTCGAAACCACCACCGGTCCGCTGGGTCAGGGTCTGGCCAACGCCGTCGGTTTCGCCTTGGCGGAAAAAGTCATGGGCGCGCAGTTCAACCGTCCCGGCCACAACATCGTTGACCACCACACCTACGTGTTCCTCGGTGATGGCTGCATGATGGAAGGCATTTCCCACGAAGTCGCTTCCCTGGCCGGCACGCTGGGCCTGGGCAAGCTGATTGCCTTCTACGATGACAACGGCATTTCCATCGACGGTGAAGTCGAAGGCTGGTTCACCGATGACACGCCGAAGCGTTTCGAGGCCTACAACTGGCAGGTGATCCGCAACGTCGACGGCCACGATCCGGAAGAGATCAAGACCGCCATCGAAACCGCGCGCAAGAGCGCTCAACCGACGCTGATCTGCTGCAAGACCACCATCGGTTTCGGTTCGCCGAACAAGCAGGGCAAGGAAGATTGCCACGGCGCCCCATTGGGTGACGCAGAAATCGCCCTGACCCGTCAGGCACTGAACTGGAACCACGGCCCGTTCGAAGTCCCGGCCGAGATCTATGCGGAGTGGGACGCCAAAGAAGCTGGCCGCGCGGTCGAAGCAGAGTGGGATCAGCGTTTCGCCGCTTACTCCGCTGCATTCCCGACTGAAGCCAACGAGCTGATCCGTCGTCTGAGCGGCGAACTGCCGGCCGACTTCTCGGAAAAAGCCTCGGCCTACATCGCCGAAGTCGCGGCCAAGGGCGAAACCATCGCCAGCCGCAAAGCCAGCCAGAACACCCTCAACGCCTTCGGCCCGCTGCTGCCGGAAATGCTCGGCGGTTCGGCTGACCTCGCCGGCTCCAACCTGACCCTGTGGAAAGGCTGCAAAGGCGTCAGCGCTGAAGACGCCAGCGGCAACTACATGTACTACGGCGTGCGCGAGTTCGGCATGACCGCGATCATGAACGGCGTCGCCCTGCACGGCGGTCTGGTGCCTTACGGCGCGACCTTCCTGATGTTCATGGAATACGCACGCAACGCCGTACGTATGTCGGCTTTGATGAAGAAACGCGTGATCCACGTCTACACCCACGACTCCATCGGTCTGGGCGAAGACGGCCCGACGCACCAGCCGATCGAGCAATTGACCAGCCTGCGCAGCACGCCGAACCTCGACACCTGGCGTCCAGCCGATGCCGTGGAATCGGCAGTGGCCTGGAAAAACGCGCTGGAGCGCAAGGACGGCCCGTCGGCGCTGATCTTCTCGCGGCAGAACCTGCAGCACCAGGAACGCGATGCTGGCCAGATTGCCAACATCAGCCGTGGTGGTTATGTGCTCAAGGATTGCGCAGGCGAGCCTGAGCTGATCCTGATCGCCACCGGTTCGGAAGTCGGTCTGGCGGTTCAAGCCTTCGACAAACTGACCGAGCAGGGCCGCAAGGTTCGCGTGGTCTCGATGCCTTGCACCAGCGCGTTTGATGCTCAGGATGCGGAGTACAAGCAGTCGGTTCTGCCGTTGCAGGTCAGCGCACGTATCGCCATCGAAGCGGCCCACGCCGATTTCTGGTTCAAGTACGTGGGGCTGGAAGGTCGCGTGATCGGCATGACCACCTACGGTGAGTCGGCGCCGGCTTCGGCATTGTTCGAAGAGTTCGGTTTTACCCTGGAAAACATCCTCGGTCAGGCTGAAGAGCTGCTGGAAGACTAAATCTGACAGTTGTGTTGTCCGGGCTGACGCCTTCGCGAGCAGGCTCGCTCCCACAGGGAAATGCATTCCAATGTGGGAGCGAGCCTGCTCGCGAAAGCGTTGGTTCAGGCAATATCGCACTGCATGATTCACCACGGTAATCGAGAACCCCATGCCTCAACCGCGTCCCTACAAAGTTGCACTCAACGGCTACGGCCGCATTGGTCGTTGCGTCTTGCGGGCGTTGTTCGAGCGCGGCGCGCAGGCCGGGTTTGAAATTGTCGCGATCAACGATCTGGCCGACATGGCCAGCATCGAATACCTGACACGCTTCGACTCCACCCACGGCCGCTTTCCCGGCGAAGTGCGGGTTGAGGGCGATTGTCTGCATATCAATGGCGACTGCGTGAAGGTCCTGCGCAGTGCCACCCCTGAAGGCATCGATTGGGCGTCGCTGGGCGTCGATCTGGTGCTGGAATGCTCCGGCGCTTACCACACCCGTGCCGATGGCCAGCGTTTTCTCGATGCCGGCGCGCCGCGTGTGCTGTTCTCGCAGCCGATGGCCAGCGAAGCGGATGTCGACGCTACCATCGTCTACGGCGTCAATCAGGACTGCCTGACCGGCGACGAACTGCTGGTGTCCAACGCCTCGTGCACGACAAATTGCGGCGTGCCGCTGCTGCGTCTGCTCGATCAGGCGATCGGTCTCGATTACGTGTCGATCACTACGATTCACTCGGCGATGAACGATCAGCCGGTGATCGACGCCTATCATGACGAAGACCTGCGCCGCACGCGTTCGGCGTTCCAGTCGGTGATCCCGGTGTCCACTGGTCTGGCACGCGGTATCGAGCGCCTGCTGCCGGAACTTGCCGGGCGAATTCAGGCCAAAGCCGTGCGCGTGCCGACAGTCAACGTGTCCTGCCTCGACATCACGATGCAGACCGCCACCGCGACTGACGCCAACGAGGTCAACCGGATCCTGCGCGAAGCCGCCACCAGCGGCCCGCTCAAAGGCCTTCTGGCCTACACCGAGTTGCCGCACGCCAGCTGTGATTTCAACCATGACCCACATTCGGCCATCGTCGATGCCAGTCAGACCCGTGTTTCCGGCCCCAAACTGGTGAACATTCTGGCCTGGTTCGACAACGAATGGGGTTTTGCCAACCGAATGCTGGACGTTGCAGACCACTATCTGCAAACAGCAACTTCAAAAAAACCGTAGGAAGTGCGACCCATGACCGTGTTGAAGATGTCCGACCTCGATCTGCAAGGTAAGCGCGTATTGATCCGCGAAGACCTCAACGTCCCCGTCAAGGACGGTGTTGTCACCAGCGACGCGCGCATCCTGGCTTCGCTGCCGACCATCAAGCTGGCCCTGGAAAAAGGCGCGGCAGTGATGGTCTGCTCGCACCTGGGCCGTCCGACCGAAGGCGAATTCTCCGCCGAGAACAGCCTGAAACCTGTCGCCGACTACCTGAGCAAAGCGCTCGGGCGCGAAGTGCCGCTGGTGGCTGATTACCTCGGTGGTGTTGAAGTCAAGGCTGGCGACATCGTGCTGTTCGAAAACGTACGCTTCAACAAGGGCGAGAAGAAGAACGCCGACGACCTGGCCCAGCAGTACGCGGCCCTGTGCGACGTGTTCGTGATGGATGCTTTCGGAACTGCTCACCGCGCCGAAGGTTCGACCCATGGTGTCGCCAAGTTCGCCAAAGTCGCCGCTGCCGGCCCGTTGCTGGCCGCTGAACTGGACGCACTGGGCAAAGCCCTGGGCGCACCGGCCAAGCCAATGGCGGCCATTGTTGCCGGCTCCAAGGTCTCGACCAAACTCGACGTACTCAACAGCCTGAGCCAGATCTGCGATCAACTGATCGTCGGCGGCGGCATCGCCAACACCTTCCTCGCTGCCGGCGGCCACCCGGTCGGCAAGTCGCTGTATGAACCGGACCTGCTCGACACCGCCCGTGAAATCGCGGCGAAAGTCAGCGTGCCGTTGCCGGTTGACGTCGTGGTCGCCAAGGAATTTGCCGAAAGCGCTGAAGCGACTGTGAAGCTGATCGCTGATGTTGCGGCTGACGACATGATTCTCGACATCGGCCCGCAAACCGCAGCCAACTTCGCTGAGCTGCTGAAATCGTCGAAAACCATTCTGTGGAACGGCCCGGTCGGCGTGTTCGAGTTCGATCAGTTCGGCAACGGCACCAAAGTGCTGGCCCAGGCCATTGCCGAAAGCTCGGCATTCTCCATTGCGGGCGGTGGCGACACCCTGGCGGCGATCGATAAATATGGCGTGGCTGAGCAGATCTCCTACATTTCCACCGGTGGTGGCGCGTTCCTCGAATTCGTCGAAGGCAAGGTGCTGCCTGCCGTTGAAGTCCTGGAAAGCCGGGCCAAGGCCTGAGGCCGCCCGTTTGGCCAGGCAAAGGAGTGTTCACATGGTCAAGTCGTTAGCGCTGTTGTTGCTGACCGGTACGCTGGCGGCCTGCGGGAGCACCCCGAAGGCTGACGCCACGCCAGCACCGAGCGAGCCGCAGAAGGGCTGTTACCAGGCCGACTGGCAGGCCGAAACCAACCCGGTGCTGAACAAGCGCTCGGGCCCGGACGGCCTGGACAAATACGAGACGCAAACCCCGGTCAAGGAACATGGTTGTCCTTGACGGGTCTGACTCTTTAACTCAGGGCTGGCGGCGTGCGTCGTCAGTCGAGGAACACGGATGAAAGGCTTGATCGCCGTTGCGGCGTTGGCATTGTTGGGCGGTTGCGCGCAGTTGAACCTGTTTCAGTCGTCGGCCCCGGCAGACAACTGGACGACCTGGACCTGCGACAGCCAGGCCAAGGTGTTGTGGCGTTACGCCGATGCCGGCCAGAAGGAAGTCGACGTTCGCCTCGGCGGCGGTGATCAGGTCTATCGCCTGAAAGAAGAGCCGGGCGCCTCGGGCACGCTGTACAGCGATGGCATGCTGGCGTTTCACGTCAAGGGTGACGAAGGCCTGGTGTACTGGGTCGCCACCAATGACCTGATTGGCCGTGGTTGCAAGGCCGAGTAACACGATTGAATTGGTGTACAGAGATCCAAATGTGGGAGCGAGCCTGCTCGCGAAAGCAATCTTGCCGTCGATGATGCAGTGTCTGTCAGACCGCTTTCGCGAGCAGGCTCGCTCCCACAGGGATTCTCTGTTGTTCACACAGTTTTGGTAACGCCGAATCACCAGACCGGGCCTCAACCCCCGATCTGCATTAACTTGAATAGCCGCCGCCGCTCCGGCAGGCTGGCACGATCAACGACCCTCAACCGGGAGAGACACACACAATGGCACTTATCAGCATGCGCCAGATGCTGGACCACGCAGCCGAGTTCGGCTACGGCGTTCCAGCCTTCAACGTCAACAACCTTGAGCAGATGCGCGCCATCATGGAAGCCGCTGACAAGACTGACTCCCCGGTGATCGTCCAGGCTTCGGCCGGCGCCCGCAAATACGCCGGCGCACCATTCCTGCGTCACCTGATCCTGGCGGCGATCGAAGAATTCCCGCACATCCCGGTGTGCATGCACCAGGACCACGGCACCAGCCCTGACGTCTGCCAGCGTTCGATTCAACTGGGCTTCAGCTCGGTGATGATGGACGGCTCGCTGGGCGAAGACGGCAAGACCCCGACCGACTACGACTACAACGTCCGCGTTACCCAACAAACCGTGGCCATGGCTCACGCCTGCGGCGTTTCGGTAGAAGGCGAGCTGGGCTGCCTGGGTTCGCTGGAAACCGGCATGGCCGGTGAAGAAGACGGCATCGGCGCCGAAGGCGTTCTGGATCACAGCCAGATGCTGACCGACCCGGAAGAAGCCGCTGACTTCGTCAAACGCACCCAGGTCGACGCCCTGGCCATCGCTATCGGCACCAGCCACGGCGCCTACAAGTTCACCAAGCCACCAACCGGCGACGTGCTGGCGATCGACCGCATCAAGGAAATCCACAAGCGCATCCCCAACACCCACCTGGTGATGCACGGTTCGTCCTCCGTGCCACAAGAGTGGCTGGCGATCATCAACCAGTACGGCGGCGACATCAAAGAAACCTACGGCGTCCCGGTTGAAGAGATCGTCGAAGGCATCAAGCACGGCGTGCGCAAGGTCAACATCGACACCGACCTGCGCCTGGCCTCCACCGGCGCCATGCGTCGCCTGATGGCGACCAACCCGAGCGAATTCGACCCACGTAAATTCTTCGGCGCCACCGTGACAGCAATGCGTGACGTGTGCATCGCGCGTTACGAAGCGTTTGGTACTGCTGGTAATGCTTCGAAGATCAAACCGATCTCGCTTGAAGCGATGTACCAGCGTTATCTGAAGGGTGAGTTGAACGCGAAGGTCAACTGAGCCTGAGTGTTGAGCTGATTAAAAAGAAACCCGCCGAGACAGACTGTGTGAAAACCTAGCAATCTGCGCAGCGCTCAAAGAAAATGCTCCGTATCGAAAGATACGGAGCATTTTTC
>NZ_JBEOPW010000021.1:0-107547 GCF_040310465.1 Pseudomonas sp. H26/SER47-MNA-CIBAN-0231
CTAACAGTCAGAATCGAGCCTTGTCCCTCCTCCTCCCTTCAAGTCCTACCATACAAGCGAGCCTGCTCGCGAAGGCGCCAGATCAGATACATCCACGTTGAATGACACACCGATATCGCGAGCAGGCTCGCTCCCACAGGTCCAGCGGCATCGCGAATAGCCTGGCACCACGCAATCTGAATTTTTCCGCCAATCTGCCCCCTAAATTCTGAGCGGTCGATACACGTCCGCCGATGCAAGGAGGTCAGCATGCATGTCGGATAACCAAACGCCTTCGCCGCGCAACACAGAGGAATCCACCCAAACACTATTGAGCCGCTTGCTCATGGCACGCGGGCCTGGCGGTCAGGAAGACGAAGTTCGGACGATCTGCCTGGAAGAACTGCGGCGCCATTGCGACGAGGTCTGGACCGATCGGGCCGGCAATGTCATCGGCCTGCTCAAGGGCCGCGAACCCGATCCGGACGGCGAGCACGCTGTGCGCATCATGGGCCACATGGATGAGATCGCCATGCTGGTCAAACGCGTCGAGCCGGACGGTACGTTGCGGGTGGTTGCCCTCGGCGGTGCGAACCCGGTGAATTTCGGTGTCTGTCCGGTGGATATTCTCGGCGATGCGCAAACCCTGCCCGGCGTGCTCTCATTCGGCTCGATGCACGCCACCACAGGTTCGCCGCAGGGCCAGGATGTGATGAGCGGCGCGGTGGAGTGGAAAGACGTGCACATCATCACCCGCCACGACCCGCAAACCTTGCAAGACATGGGCGTGCGTCCTGGCACCCGCGTCGTGCTCAGCCAGCATTGGCGCACGCCGTTCCGGGTGGGTGACGCCACCGCTGCGCATTTTCTCGATGACCGCGCGCCCGTCGTCGCCATGCTCCAGGCCGCCGAGCAACTCAAGCGCAGCCCGACCGAATTGGCGCACGACACCTACTTCGTCTTCACCACCCTCGAGGAAGAAAGCAACGCCGGTGCGATGTATGCCGCTGCGCACCTGCCCGGTGACACCACGATTGCCGTGGAGGTCGGCCCAGTGATGAGCGAATACGCAACGCGATTGGGCGTCGACCCGATCATCGATACCGGCGACCAGAAAGGCTATTACTCGCGCGGCGTGGTCATGGCTTTGGCCGACGCCGCCAAGCGTTGCGGCTTCGATCCACAGTTCGCGCTGCTGGTGGATTTCGCTTCCGACGCCAGTGCGGTGATGAGTTCAGGCATCAGCGCCCAGGCCGGCTGCATCGCGATCCCGACCGAAAATACCCATGGTTTCGAACTGGTAGTCGACGGCGCAATTGAAGCCTGCGCACAGACGTTGGTCGAATATTTGAAAGGCTTGCAGAATGAGGTATCGACCTGACTCGCAGTCCAATAAAAAGGGAGGCCCATTGCAGGCCTCCCTTGTTGCTCACTTTCAAGACGTACCCAGACCCTGTGACAAATCCGAAGACGACGGCCGCGCCGGATCCGGATTGGTCTCAACCTCGGTTTGTTCAGTGGTTCGAGTCACCGTGTCACGCACTGCTTCATACCCTTCCTGAGCTTTTTGCTTGGCCTTGTCGACCATACCAGCGCTGGTACGGCCCATGTAGCGCTGCTCAGTTGAAGTGGTCGGCAACGCCGCGCCGAGTAATGCACCGAGCGCAACCCCAGCGGCAGCCACCATCAGCGGTTGCTCCTTGAGCAGGTGGCTGAATTGCTGACCAAGCACTTGCGAATTACGCGACAGTCGATCACTGGCGTCATGCATCGCATGGCTGAGGTTTTCCTTCGCTGCACCAACGTTTTCACCGAGGTGGCTGGCCTTGCCTTTCAGCGCCTCATAGCCGCCCTTCAGCGAGTCTGTAGTCGAGTGCAAATGCGCACGGGCGGTGTCGATGCCGTCGGCCAAACCGTCGGCCCACTCGCCGGCCTTGTCCTGATCCGGCCCGCTGCGATAGGTCGGTTGCGGCACTGGCGGGCGATTCTGGCTCATCATCAGCCAGAGCAGCCCCACGGAAGTCAGCACCGCTGGCACCGGGTTATTGCGCACGCTGGTGCCGAGATTGGTGAGGAACGTCGAGCCGTTGCTCTGCATCATTCCCCAGGCCTGATCGATCATCTGTCCGGGGGTGAATTTGCTCTCGAGTTGATCGACGATGTTGCCGATGCTCGCGCGTTGCGCATCGATTTCGCGCTCGATCTGCTCCGGGCTTTTTTCCGCTTCGATATCCAGTTCGCTTTTCATGAGACTTTCCTCCGCAGCGCTTCCTGATCCTTGTTCAAGGCGTCGAGGGTGCGATCAGGTTTGAAGTGAGATGGCTCGAATTGCTTCTTCCCGGATTGCAGCATGGCGAAGCCGATGATCATCACCACCACGCCGACGATCAGCGCGGCCAGCCATGGCGCCATGAACAGGCTCAGGCCGTACACCGCCGACATCAGCAGAATGATGAAGCCGGCGAGGAACACGATCGCACCACCAGCAACCGCACCGATGCCCGCCTTCAACGTGCTGAGGCTGCTCTGCAGTTCGGCTTTGGCCAGTGCCAGTTCCTTGGTGAACAAGGCCGGGACTTCGCGGGACAGTTGTCGCAACAGGCCGACCACCGAAGCGTCATCCGTTTGGCCGAGGGGCCTTGCTCCGCTCAGATCAGATTCATCTCTGTTCATCACAGTTCTCCTTTGGCGTCGGGTGCGTGCGGTACGGAAGCCGCGGCGAAATCAGAGGGGTGATCGCTGTCACTGGGCGAGGTCGGCGTGATGCCGGTGGCCAGTCCCGGATTGGCGTGGGCCGATGACGGCACTGACGATTCATAGGGTCGCTGCGCACCGTAATCGGCTGGCGGTGGCGTCGATGACGTGCCCGCCGCCGGATCATGTTCGGCGCTGACCGTCGCTGCTGCGGCCGTGCCGGCTTTGAGAAACCGCGACAGGCCGAAACCGATAGCAATGCTGCCGGCGATGAACAGGCCCGGATTGCTGCGCGCCAGATCCGCCGCATCGTGCAGCAATTGCTCGGCACTCTTGCCGCGCAAGTTGCCCGCCAGCCCGGTCATGGAATCCGCCATGTCCGTCAGGTAGTCGGACATGCCCAGCGTGTCCTTGTCCTGCAACTCCGAGACGAAGCTCTTTGCCCCTTGGGCCAGTGCCTCTATCTGTTCGGCCGCGGTGTCCCGGTACTGTCCGAATTGCGCGTCGGCCTGTTGCCGCGCGCCGCCAATTGCTTCGTTGACGTCGTCCTTCAAATGTTCAAAAGCCTGTCCAGGCTTGCTGTTCGGATCAGCTGATTCAAAGCCTGCCCTGCTGTCTTGAGTATTCATGTGGCCCCTCGCGTTCTGACTTGAAAACGGAAAAACGGGACTACACGGCAACATTGCCTCGAGCCCCCACATAGAAGATGACGGAGCAGCTTGCGCGAGAGTTCAAAGAGGTTGATGAGCGTGCCGTGTCAGGTCTGGATCAGCGACGAAAGGTTGCGCTTGGCACGATTGCGTTGAGCTTCTGCGCCTGACTGCGGTCAAGACAAGGCACAAGCATTTATCTGCAACACGACGCTGAAACCCGCAACAACGCCGATAGATGGCAGAATCCCCACACCCTGATCACTTCGGAGACCACAATGCTTCGCCTGTTTGAAGAAAGGCTCGACCCCTTCCCGCCCGACGAGGCGCCGCCACCGCCAGTCGGTCTGATGCGCTTCTTGTGGGCCTGCACCCGGGGGGCGCGCGGCTACATCCTGGCCTTCGCCCTGCTCAGCGCCAGCGTGTCGATCTACGAGGCGTGGCTGTTTTCTTTCCTCGGGCAAGTGGTGGATCTGCTCTCGACCTGGCAATCCGGCGGCGCCGCGGGTGATGAGGAAAGCCGCGTGTTGTGGGGCATCGGCATCGTGCTGGTAGTCAGCATAGGCCTGGTGGCGCTGCGCACGATGGTCCAGCACCAGATCCTTGCGATCAATCTGCCGCTGCGCCTGCGCTGGGACTTTCACCGGTTGATGCTGCGGCAAAGTCTGTCCTTCTTCTCCGACGAGTTCTCCGGCCGGGTGACGACCAAGGTCATGCAGACTGCGTTGTCGGTGCGCGAGGTGCTTTTCACCCTGATCGAAATTCTCCCCGGCATCGGCGTGTACTTCATTGCGATCATCGCGCTGGCCGGTGGCTTTGCGCTGAAGCTGATGCTGCCGTTTCTGGCGTGGATCGTTTTGTTCGGGCTGGCGATGGTGTATTTCGTGCCGCGTCTGGGCAAGGTCGGCCAGGAACAGGCCGATGCGCGCTCGTCGATGACCGGGCGGATTGCCGACGCCTACACCAACATCACCACGGTCAAACTGTTCTCGCACTCCAAGCGTGAAGCGCACTTTGCCCGCGCGGCGATGGAAGATTTCAAGCTCACCGGATTTCGCCAGATGCGTCTGGTGAGCCAGTTCGAAATCGTCAATCAGGCGCTGGTGGTGGCTTTGATTCTCGGTGCCGGCGGTTATGCGTTGTGGCTGTGGCATCAGGGCGAAGTCGGCACCGGCGCTGTTGCGGCGATCACCGCCATGGCGTTGCGCATCAATGGCATGTCGCACTGGATCATGTGGCAGATGACCTCGCTGTTCGAGAACATCGGCACCGTCCAGGACGGCATGGCCACCCTGACCAGCGGCCCGAAAGTCCAGGACGCGCCGGATGCCAAAGTACTGGAGCCTGCCGGCGGCGAAGTGGTTTTCGACAATGTCAGCTTCAACTACAACGGCGAACGCCAGGTGCTCGACGGCTTGACCCTGCATATTCGCCCAGGCGAAAAAATCGGCCTGGTCGGCCGCTCCGGTGCGGGCAAGTCGACGCTGATCAACCTGCTGCTGCGCTTCTACGACGTTGATCGCGGCGAGATCCGCATCGACGGGCAGAACATCGCCGAGGTGACTCAGGACAGTCTGCGCAGCGTGATCGGCATGGTCACCCAGGACACCTCGCTGTTGCACCGCTCGATCCGCGACAACATCGCCTACGGTCGCCCGGACGCCACCGACGAAGACATCCACCGCGCGGCGGTGAACGCCCAGGCCGATGGTTTCATCAGCCAGTTGAGCGACAAGCAGGGCCACAGCGGCTACGACACGCTGGTCGGCGAACGCGGCATCAAGCTCTCCGGCGGCCAGCGACAACGCATCGCCATCGCCCGGGTGATGCTGAAGAACGCACCGATCCTGCTGCTCGACGAAGCCACCAGCGCACTGGATTCCGAAGTTGAAGTCGCGATTCAGGAAAGCCTCGATGAAATGATGCAGGGCAAAACCGTGATCGCCATCGCCCACCGCTTGTCGACCATTGCAGCGATGGACCGGCTGATCGTCATGGACGAAGGCCGCATCATCGAACAAGGCACCCACGCGCAATTGCTGGAGAAGAACGGCACCTATGCGCGGCTGTGGCAGCACCAGAGTGGCGGGTTTCTCGGTGAGGATCGCGGTTTGGTTGAGGTGATGGAGGAGTGATCAGGCTGGAGGGCCGGGGCCGGCCCTCCATCGATTGGCCTAGATGGTGACGGGGCTTTCGGTATTAACCGGAAGCTTTACGCGAAACACGGTTCCGCCCTTCAGGTCAGAGCTGACCTCGATCGACCCGGCATGCGAGGCGACGATTTCCGAAGCGATAAACAGGCCCAGCCCGAGGCCAGCGACGGGCCCGTGATCAACTACGGAGCGCTGCGAGAAGCGCCCCATAGGATTGAAGATGAACGGCAATACATCCTCCGGGATCGGTTCGCCGCCGTTATGTACGGTGAACACCGCGCAATCCTCGCGGACCTGCAACTCGACCGAGACCGGAAACTTATCATCGCCGTGGGTCACCGCATTGCTGATGATGTTGGAAAACACCTGTTCCATCCTGGCGCCATCGAACGCTCCCATCACCGCTTCCGTCGCATCGAACCGCACGTTGGCCTGCGGATGAAAGGCGCGGATTTCCTCGATCACCCGCTCGCACACAGGGCTGAGATCGATCAAGGATTTTTTCACCGGAATCCCCGGCCCCATCTGGCAGCGCGTCAGATCCAGCAGGTCGCCCACGATCTGGCTGGCGCGCTGCACGCTGGCGTAGATCTGCCTGGCCACTTTGCCGGTGCGCGGGTCGGTGGCTTCGGTACGACGCAACATATCCGCACCGAGCAGAATCGCCCCCAGCGGCGTGCGCAAGTCATGGCCGAGAATCCCCAGAAACACGTTGCGCGACGCCTCGACGGCGCGCGAGTAGCTGGCAATCGACTCGGCCAGCGCCTGGTCGATGGCTTCGTGAAAACGCGTCATGTCGTCGACATTCACCGATTTGCCATCCTTGACCTGACGCAGCCATTGGGTCAGCACACTGGTGCGCAGCGCGCGGTATTCCGACACCATCTGATCGATGGTAAAACCGGCCATCAGCCGCGTCACCGCGTGGGTTTCCGCAGCTGTTTCTTCATCGTCGCGCGGCGCTTGGCCCTGGGCTTTGGCGATTTGTTCGCTCATGGTCTGCTTGGTCCGCAGATCGATCACGATGGCGCGCAACATCTGCTCGGCGTGATCGCGCAGCGCGACGTTATCGAGTTCCGCACCAGGTGTCTCAATGGTGCGGGCGAAATCTTCCCAGGCCTGCAGGATCGGCTCTAGGTTTTCGAGAATGAAATCTGGCAGGCGCATGGCTGTAATCCATAGAGGAAATCCATCTGCGCCGACAGGCGCGCCGGCGCAGACAGTAAAAGAACAAACTCAGGAGTACAGAAGGTACGGCTGACCTCGTGCAGCCTACCATCATTGCAGTGGTTCAACGCGGGAGGAAAATCGGCAGCAGCCGCTTGTGACGAAAGCCGTCAGAACACTCAACTCCCTGTGCTTGAGCTACTGCCCGCAACGCTCAAGTCGCCACCCGGAAAAGCGCCACCCTCAATGTGATAGACCCTCGGTTCTGCCGAAAAGTAATCCTCCAGCCCCAGCATGAACCGCTCGTGGTCTTCGCTTTCTTCAAACCCCGGCGAGTGATCCTCAAGCGATTGCCAGCGCACGATCAAATTGAATTGCTCGGGGGTTTCAATACCTTGCGCCAGCAAGTGGCCGCCGTAACCTTTGGCGCGAGTGAGCAACGGTTCGACTTCGGCAAATGCGCGTCGGAAGGCTTCAGTCTGATGCGGGTGAACGGGCAGCACAGCGATCTCGTAAACCATGATGTTTCTCCAAAATCAGTGAGCGGATTCAGACGATGAGTGAAGGCTCGACGGCGATGGCGATTTTTCCCAGCAGACCGTTGTTGGCGCTCTCCAGTCGAGCGTGGGCGAGCGGGATGTCGGCGAGGGAATAGACCGCGCCAACGTGGGGCCGCAACTGGCCGCGCTCGACCAACGCGCTCAGTTCATCGAGCTTGCCGCGATTCTGCCGGGTGAAGACGAAATAGTAGCTGGCGTTCTTGCCCCAGGCCTGAACGAGGTTTTGTGGCTGCGCGATATCGACGATCGAGACCACGCGGCCAAGCTGGGCGAGCGCGTCGGCACTGCGGGACAGGGTATCGCCGCCGATGGTGTCGAACACCACATCAACGCCATGCCCGGCGGTTTCGCGCATGATCGCTTCGACGTAATCCTCTTGGGTGTAATCGATCACCACGTCGGCACCCAGGCTGCGGACGAAATCGGCGTTGGCCTCGCGCACGGTGGTGAACACTCTGGCGCCCATGGCTTTGGCCACCTGAATCGCCACATGGCCGACCCCGCCGGCGCCGCCGTGGATCAGAATGCTTTCGCCAACGCGGAGCACGGCGCGCACGGTCAGCGCTTCCCAAACCGTACCGCCGACCAGACTCAGACTGGCCGCCTCAAGGTGGCTCAGCGAGCCAGGCTTTCTGGCGATGATGCTTTCGGCTGCGACGTGGTACTCGGCATAACTGCCCTGCCCGTCGAATATCTGCGGGGTGTACCAGACTTCGTCGCCCGGCGCGAAAGCGCTCACGCCCGGGCCGACGGCTTCAACCACGCCCGACACGTCGTGACCGGTAATGGCCGGCAGCGGCACCAGATCGGGATAGTCACCGCGCCGAACCTGATAATCCAGCGGATTGATGGAAGTAGCGTGCACTCGGACCAGCACTTGGCCCGCTTGCGGAACCGGTTTTGGAACGTCGCTGAGTTCGAACGAATCAGGACCGCCGAAGGATTTCAAAATCATCGCTTTCATGGCAAAACCTCGTATCGATAAAGAGGGATATCGAGAATTCTCGATATCCTAGAGTAAAAAAAATTTACAGCTCTTTCCCTATGATCTCTGCAAGCGCGCTGATAGCAGCCTCATTGCGTTTGTAGTAGGTCCATTGACCGATGCGTCGCACTTCCACCAGCCCCACCCGCTGCAACGTGGCCAGGTAACTCGACACCGTCGACTGCGACAAGCCGATACCTTCCTGAATGCTGCTGACGCAGACACCCTCGACGAGAACGTCACCCTCATCCTGCGGGGGGAAGTTCTTGACGGGATCCTTCAGGCCTTCAAGGATCTTGAGGCGCGTCGGGTTCGAGAGGGCTTTGAAGATTTCGATCAGTTCCATGCGCCGAGGATATCGAGATTTTTCGATATGTCAATGCGCGATATTAATCTGATCGGCAGTCGGCGACAGGCGGCAACGGGATCCGATTTGCCACCCTGCCGTGCGGCTCAGCCTTGGGGCGCATCCAGCAACACCCACAACCGCACGATTTTCCCCGCTTTGATTTCCGCCACGTCAACACCGCGGACAACAGTTGGCCCAGCGCTCGGGCCCGCATGCCAGCGCAGGTAACCCAAGCCATGGTGCCCAACCGCCGGCCCCTCCGGAACAAAAGCGAAGTCCGCCCCGAACTGATCCAGCAACGCACCGGCCACCTCTGAAATCGCCGCCCGCCCGGTGACGATACCAGTCGGTTCGTACATCGTCGGTGTGTCTGCAAAAAGCTCCTGCACCGCCGCAATGCGCTTGTGTGCATCGCGCTCGTTGAACACGCGCTGCAGGTTGGCCCGCAGCAAGGCGTCGTAGTTTTCCACCTCATTGATATTTCGCGAATCTGAGCCAGACATTTTTGAATCCTCGATTGGTATGTGAAGCCCGGTTGCCCGGGCTCAGCGGTCAACCATGTTTGACCAGGTTCAAGGCTGGCAGCGGTCCGCCCGGAAACTGCGCAAGCATTCCCTGCTGCACACCGCCCAGGTCGATGCCGTAAAAACCCAGTTGAGTAATCAGCTCTGCAACTTTGGTTTTGCTCGCGGCATCTTCACCGGAATAAAACAGCACCCGCTTGCCGCCCTCGGCGGAGGGATCGCTCAGCAGAGCCGCGAGCACATGGTTGAAGGCCTTGACCACGTGCGCACCGGGCAGCATCTGCGCCACCACTTGCGAAGACGGCTGGCCGCCCAGATCGAACGGTTTGAACAGTGGCGCCTCGATCGGGTTGTTGGCGTCGATCACGATACGTCCATCCCAAGGCCCGAGATCGCGTACCGCGTCGGGGATCTTCGACCAGTTCACCGCCAGAAAAACAATGTCCGCCTGACTGGCTTGCTGAGCCGTCACCGCTTGTGCGAGTGGACCCAATTCGTCGACCAAACCGGCAAGGCTCTGCGGCCCACGGCTGTTGGCCAGACTGACCGGCAGGCCTGCGTTGACGAGCAACCGAGCGATGGCGGTGCCGATGGAGCCTGTACCAATGATGCTGATAGTCATGATGCTCTCCTTACGCTGTGAAGCCGCCGTCGACGATTAATTCTGCACCGGTGACAAACCCGGCGTCCGCACTGGCCAGGTACGCCACCGCACTGGCGACATCCTTGCCCTCGCCGTACCGCCCCATGGCGATGCTCGGGCGTAAGAAGTCCGCAATAGGCCCGTCGGCCGGGTTCATGTCGCTGTCGGTCGGGCCGGGATGGACGGTGTTCACAGTGATGCCGCGCGGGCCCAGATCGCGCACCAGTCCACGACTGAAACCGGTCAGCGCACCTTTGCTCAGGGTGTAGACGGAGGCGGTAGCGAACGCAGCGTATTGCACCATCGAGCTGCCGATGTGAATGATGCGACCGCCCTGCCCCATGTGTTTGAGCGCTTGCTGAGTGGCGACGAAGACGCCGGTCACGTTCACCGCAAGGATGCGTTGAAAGTCCTCAAAGGCGATGTCCTCCGGGGCACCGAGCAGGCTGATACCAGCGTTGTTCACCAGAATGTCGATCTTGCCAAAACGCTGTGCAACCTCGGCAATCGCTGCACGTACAGCCTCGGGATTGCCCGCATCGGCCGCCAGCGCCACAGCCTGGCCGCCCGCCGCAACGATTTCCTGCACCACCGCTTCGGCGCGATCTGGCGATGCGTTGTAGGTGATAGTGACGGTGGCGCCATCTGCCGCGAGCCGCTTGGCGATTGCTGCGCCGATGCTGCGTGAGCCTCCGGTCACGATGGCGATTTTGCCGGTCAGTGGAAGCGTAGAAGTGTTCATGGTCGAGCCTCTGGGTGGTTGGAGTTGATGAGGCTATGAGACGCCTTTTGATCTTCCACCAGTAGTGGAAGCCACCTAGAATCACTTTCAATCATTCGTTGAAGGTGCGCAGATGGAAACCTTAGGCAATTTGCTCTCATTCGTGCGCAGCGCCGAGGCGGGAAGCTTTTCTGCGGCGGCGCGGCGCCTGGGCCTGACTCCCGCGGCGGTCAGTCGCAATGTCGCGCAGCTGGAGGCCAACCTCGGCGTACGCTTGTTTCAGCGCAGCACGCGCAAACTCACGCTGACCGAAGCGGGAGAACGCTTTCTGGCCAACGTCGGTTCGGGACTGGAAAGTGTTCAAGCGGCGATTGCCGACGTGGCCGGCAATGCCGGAGAGCCTTCAGGGCTTTTGCGTCTGAGCGCAGCACCCGGTTTCGCCAGGGATTTTCTGTTGCCGCTGATGCCCGAGTTTCTCAAGCAATACCCCGCCGTGACCCCTGAATGGCACGTCGACAATCGCCAGGTCGATCTCATCGCGGACGGGTTTGATGCGGCTATCGGCGGCGGCATCGAACTCGCGCAAGGTGTCGTGGCCAGGGCCATCGCGCCGGCGCATCTGATTCTGGTGGCATCGAAGGAATACCTCTCGGCACACAAGCGCATCCGGCACATCGAAGAGCTGGCGACGCTGGATCATCTGGCCATGCGCTCGGTACAGACCGGCAAGGTGCGCAGCTGGATGCTGCAAGGGCCCGACGGGAAACGAGCACCGCTGGAGTTGACGCCGCGCCTGTTGGTCAACGACCCGCAAGCGCTGTGTCAGTGCGCGCGCTTGGGATTGGGGGTTGCGCTGTTGGCGGTTCCCGATGTGCTGCCTTATCTGCGGGACGGCACGCTGGAAAGGGTTTTGCCGGGCTGGCATGTCGATGCGGGACAGATCTATTTGTACTTTTCCAGCCAGAAACTGCTGCCAGCCAAAACCCGGGCGTTTGTGGATTTCCTGGTCGGTCAGGCTCGGGAGGATGGTTGGGCCGCTCTCCTCGATGCTCGGGCTTAAAAGCAAGTTATACGACCTCTGAAACTCAACCAGCATCACGCCTACGCGGTCTTTCAAGCCTTTCTAGCTTGCCGCGTCTGCTCGATTACGGTACAAATCGGGCAGTTGTACGACAACATAATAAAAACCTGAGCCACCCCGAGTGGCTATCATTTTTGAGATCTGCCATGTCCCGTCCTGAGTTTGCGCCAACCGTACCGCCGCCCTTCCCCCGTTATCTCGCCGTGATCATTCTGTTGTGCATGGGTTGTGCGTTCGCCGGCAACCACGTCGCGGCACGGGTCGCTTTTGATGATGGCGCGGGCGTGTTGCTGGCGATTCTGATGCGCTCGGGCGGGACCTTGCTGGTGCTGGCCATTCTCGTTCTGTGGCAGCGGCAAAGCCTGCGTCTGCCGACGGGCGCGTGGCGTTGGCAACTGTTGTTGGGCCTGCTGATTACTGCGCAGAGCCTGTGTCTGTACTCCGCTGTCGCGCGGGTCCCGGTCGCTTTGGCGCTGCTGGTGGCCAACGTGTTTCCGATCCTGCTCGCCTTGCTGACCTGGGCGCTGGGCGGCCCACGACCAAGCGCGCGCACCGCGATGTTGATGGGCTTGATTCTCGTGGGATTGGTGTTCGTACTGGACGTCCCCGGACGTCTGTCAGACAGCGCCAGCGTCGGCCCGGAATGGCTACTGGGCGTCGCACTCGCCTTCTGCGCCGCCAGCGTCTTCGCCTGCGCGCTGTGGATCACCGACCACAAACTGTCGCAGGTGCGCGGCTCGGTGCGCAGCCTGCTGACTATCTTCATCGTGTTCAGCAGCGTCAACCTGGCCGGCCTGACCGGCGCCCTCCCCGGCGGACTCAACCTTCCCGCCACCTCAACCGGCTGGCTGGCCCTCGCCACGCTTGTGGTGCTTTATGGGACCGGCTTCATTGTGTTGTTCATTTCCGTGCCCAGGTTGGACATGCCGCGCAACGCCCCGGTGATGAATATCGAACCACTGACGACGTTGTTGATGGGCTGGATTGTGCTGGATCAAATGCTCAGCAGGGGACAGATCGTGGGTGGAGTGATTGTAGTGAGCGGGATTGTTTTGCTGACGTATCGCAAAGCGCCGGTGAAGGTTGGGGTGAAGGCTGAGGTTTGAGGGGATGTGGTGGCGGGACTCTTGGTTGGCGAGTCCTGCTTATCGCCCCCGGCTCGATACCGGATCAGCAGAATTGCAGGCTCTCGAGGTCTACCTGGGCATAGCTTCCTATTTCACCCCTGTAGAGATAAATCGCAGTTACCTCCAGCTCCGTTCGTAAGAATTCCGCCAGCGTTCTGAGTCTGGTGCTTGTGGTCATGGCAGGGCGTACAACCGTCGCGCTACCGGGTTGGTCATCGTAAGTTCTGACGAGAAACTGATCGACACCATCCAGAATCAGGTAATTGAACCCTCGATACTCATAGCCTGCATCGTAGTCGACATCATCGAAACGGTCGGCCTTTTCTATTCTCAAGACGCCGCCCCGCTAATTCGACTCAGCGAAATTGAAACGGTCTGGCGCCTGAAAAGTAGATGGCGCTCCATCAACGTCATTTACCAACTACCGTACGGGATGCCGAACTTATCAATGTAACGCTTGGCCTTCTCACTCACGGGATAGGCATAGCGCCCGCCATGCTTGCCCTGCTCCGGGCCGAGAGGTTCGAGTTCGCCTTGAGCATGGGAGACTTTTATCGGGCGGTGGCAGGAGTCCCTGACCCACGCTTGAAGCACTCCCCCCGGGGCGAGCCCCACAAGCAGCGTTGCGGAGTAACGTGCGGTTCTTTCGGGAGTCTTCGGGCACCGCTGATGTGTGGACTGCACCATCAGTTGCCTCGCTTCTTCTGGAATCTCTATGAAGCCTTTATAGGTTTTCTGCTCCGATATCGACTGCCAACGGACAAAAATCATTCGAGGAAGGTCAGCACCGGTAACCAAAACTCCAGAACCACCGACTGTTCCCCAACCACGGGCAGACTCCGTCCCATCTTCTGGTTCGCCTCCGGGAGCGGATTTTCCACCGACTCTGAAAAACATTCTGTTATTGATATCCAGCACCGAGCTGTCCTCAACCCAGATCTTCATGTAATTCGGCTCAACGAATCCTATTTGCCACCAAGGAGACTTGGGGTCATTTTCTCCACTTTCGAAACCTCCTTTCTGGCAGCCCATTAACAATAAGGCGACAAGCAGAGCGATTACAGACTTCATTACCAGAGCTTCCAATCAGCTACGTGAGGATGTTGTACACGGATCGCGTCTTCCGTCGGGGCGTTGATGTAAACAGCATCAATACCGCTCCCGTCTCTTCTTCCAAGGGGATGATTCCAGTTTGCAGAGGTATGAATGTACTTCAGCTTGAGCAAAGCCTCTTCTTCTGCAGTTGTTCTGTAGTTTCCGGTGAGAAATCGGTCACACAGAGGTTGCAGTTCTGCCGGCACGGAGTATTCGTCATCTTCCGGTATATCAATGAATTGAACACCCTTTTCTTTTGCCAGCTGATACATGACTCTTAAATAAACTCTCGAAAGTTTTCCACTCACCGGACGTTTCAATTGTAGAGCGGCATATACCCGCTTCTGCCCCGGTGAGAGTCTGTCTTGATGCTCCTGCGGAATTTCCACGGAAGCCGGGGTGACAACCTCCAGCAGATGCGGAGGCCATCCTTTAGCAAGCCACTCGCTTTTTACGCGCGCGGCGTCGTGATAAATCGACGTCGTTGAAACGTCTACGTACCGAGGTACATCGAGAGTTTGCATCGGACTGACAAGCACGCGTTCCTCTACTTCATCAAGATAGCTGCCGCCAATATCCGAATGAACCCCGGGAAGAGTGTACTCAGGGTGCGCGGGCTTCACTCGGCTGAGCGCAAAATTAGCGCGACACTCATCACGCGCTACGAGATGTACGACATCCGTGAAGTATTGACGGTCCAGGTAGAGCCTCACACCGGGAGCTATAGGACTTTTCACCCGGCCAAGATTGGTGAAGCCGGCAATTGAGGGCACCGTGTCAAAGAGCCCGATGAAACCCATTTTGATGCCGTTTCCGTATTTATTATCAAAGGTGCGACTGAAATCTGCGGCGTTCCGGTTTAGGAGATCTCCTAAAGCTCCTTGCTTACCCCGCACCACTTCATTTGCGAAGTGCCGTGCAGCAGCAGCCCCACGACTGAAGCCAAATGTATCGAACGTCAGGGACGCAATTTCACTGTCGGGGTTCTCTTGCAGTGCCTCTTCGATAGCTTGTTTTATCTGCGTGAAGGACGCTTGTACGCGACTCGTGACACCAGTCTCACCTCGCCCCGTTCCAGCACCTACAGCGCTATCCATCTGATTGCTTTCAGTGCCTATACCTTCGACATATATTGGGCTTGAGACGTACTTAAGAAAGCCATCGCCTTCGGCTTTCTGGGTCTTTTTATACAGAGAAAACAATTTCTTGATATTCGTAGGCCCGGCACCATAACTACTATCCGGGTCACTCATATAAGGCATGCAGCTAGCTGGAATATCCTCAGGCGCAATCGGATGCTGAGCACCACACAACAACCCCGCAGCAGAGTTGTTCGCATTGTTGCCTGTGCCATCAAAGAAAACCCCGATCCTCAACGCAATGCCTATTTTCTCAGGCTCGCGCGCGGGCTCTTTCCCGTGTTTCTCATACTCGGCCCAGTGCTGGGCGTGCAGGTCGACGGGTTTGGCTTGTTCGTAGCGGTAGTTTTTCGGCGGGTTTGGAACGTAGCCACTCAATCCTTGATTCCTTGTTCTAATCCTTGAAGAACGGCCCGAAGGGTGACAGTCGAGGCCGGGTGGTGCAAGCCGTGGCCGTGTGCCAGCCATGGCGCGCCCGGGGATTGGGACGAGGTTTTGCGCTCGTCGCATTGCGGGTCATTTGGCTACTTCGACTTTATCCAACGCCTGATTTACCGCGATCTCGCCAAGCATGACGACCTGGGCAATGCCCAGCAGCGTCTTGCGGCGCGGGTTGTCGAGCAGCGCGGCGAAGTCGTAGAGCATGGTGGTGGCCGAGCCGAGGGATTCGCTGGCGTTGGCCAGCAGGGACTCGGTGTCGTATTTCGGGTTGGCGAGGAACATCTGTTCCGGAGTGTTGGTGCTGGCCAGGATTTCGGCGGGGCCGAGGTAGTGATCGAGGGCGCGTTCGGCGGCTTCGTGAAGCTTTTTCGAGCCGCAGGATTCGTAGGGCGATGCGGGGTCGGTGGTTGGGGGATTGGGTGTGACTTTGAACATGGTGAAACTCCTGATTATTCGTCTGGAGCTACCAACATCACTTGCAGATGATGGGTGGCAGCTGTGTGCGGGTCTGCAAGACCGGGAAATCAGGAACCCGGCAGACCCGAAGGTCTCCCGCACAAAGCCGCCATTGAGCGGACACGAACGAGTGTCCTTGGCAGGGCTATGCGACTGATTTCCGACGGGCTTGCAGACCCGATCACTGATGAGCAGTGACAGGAATCAAGTTACGGAGGGAACGGCAGACGCACAAGCCGGCGGATTCTGGCGTAGTCGTAGGGAATGGCGCAAGGCGTTGTAGCCGTTTGCTTAAGGCTGGAGTAACTGTTTAAACGGGCTGAGGGTTTTCTGTTTATGTGGCTGTGAATGGGCTGCGTCATCTCGAGCAGGCTCGCTCCTTGGTATTGGGACGTTGATTAACCAACACGAGCCTCACACCATCCGCCGCGAATCCCGCCGTACCGCCTGCGGCGGCACGCCAAAGCCGCGCATGAACACCTCGCGCATGTGCCGGCGGTCACGAAACCCGGTTTCCCTGGCGACTACATCCAGACTGTGACTGCTCTGCTCGATCAGCAAACGCGCCGCTTCCAGGCGCAGGCTCTCTATCGCCTTGGCTGGTGACTGGCCGGTTTCGGCGGTGAAAACGCGGGTGAATTGCCGCGGACTCAAGTGCACCACTTCGGCCAATTCTTCGACGCTCAGCGGGCGATTGAGGTGCTTGCGCGCGTAATCCAGCGCACTCTGAATGCGGTCGGATTTGGGCGACAGCGACAGCAATTCCGAATGTTGCGACTGCCCTCCGGACCTACGCTGATGCATCACCATTCGATGGGCGACCGAGCGGGCGATTTCGCTGCCCAGATCCTTCTCGACCATACCCAGCGCCATGTCGACACCAGCGGTCATGCCCGCCGATGTCCACACCGGACCGTCGATGATGAAGATGCGGTCGTCCTCGACATTCACCGACGGATGCATCCTGCGCAGCGCCGGGGCGAACGCCCAGTGCGTGGTCACGCGGCGATTATCCAGTACACCGGCCTGCGCCAGTACGAACGAGCCGGTGCAGATGCCGGCCACGCGGCGTGCGCCGTCGGCGAGCCCGCGCACGCTTTGCAGCACGTCAGCATCGGGCGGCGTCAGCGGAGTCAGCGTGCCAGCCACCAGCCAACTGTCGGCCAGCCCCGCCTGCGTCAGTGGCAACGTATCGACGTGCAAGCCCAGCGAGGAGCTGACGATGCCGCCGGCCTGGGAAAAGTTCTGCACCTTGTACACGGCTTTGCCGGTGACGATGTTGGCGAACTCGAACACCGACTGGGTCGCCAGCGCCATGACCTGAAAACCTTCCGTGAGCAGATACCCGACTCGATGCATGGTCGCGCTCCGTTTGTTGAATGTCCTGAAACACTACCACATACGTCATTCAGGTCGGAGCAGGTTTTCTCCATCATGGCTCACATACCAATCAATCCACTTGCGGGACGCAGCTCATGAAACTTGAAGCCAACACGATCTTCATCACCGGCGGCACTTCCGGCATCGGCCGCGCACTGGCCGAGGCCCTGCATCAGCGCGGCAACAAGGTCATCATCGCTGGTCGTCGCCAGACCCTGCTGGCAGAGATTGCCCAAGCGAATCCGGGCATCGATACCGTGCAGCTGGACATCAACGATGCGCAGCAGATCAAGGACGTCGCCGCCGAAGTCATCCGCCGCCATCCGTCGTTGAACGTAATCATCAACAACGCCGGGATCATGCCCTTCGACAACGCGGGTTCCGGCGACTACGACGATGCGCAGGCCGTCGGTCTGTTGCAGACCAACCTGCTCGGCCCTGTGCGCGTCAGCGCGGCGTTCGTCGAACACCTCAAGCGCCAGCCCGAGGCCTACATCATCAACAACAGCTCGGTGCTGGCCTACCTGCCGCTGGCGACCACGGCGCTATATTCGGCGACCAAAGCGGCGATCCATTCCTACTCGCTGTCGCAGCGTTTCATGCTGCGCGACACCAGCGTCAAGGTCCTGGAAATCGCGCCGCCTTGGGTTGATACCGACCTGATTCACAAGAGCGGCGACGAGCGCGCCATGCCGCTGGGCGAGTTTATCGAGGAAACCCTGATCAAGCTGGAAACCGCCACTACCGAAGTGCTGGTTGACCGAGTCTTGCCGCTGCGAGCCAACCAGGGCGCGAACGAGCATGGGTTGATCGAGCAGTTCAATCTGTCGCTGCTGGAAAATCCTATTCCGGTGGCCTGAACTCACCGACAGAAACACCCGGGCTCAATGCCCGGGTAGCCTGGCTGTTGATCATGTTCATTCACAACGCGGCAAGCCAAACACCACCCGCGCCCCGCTCGGCTCATTGCGCTCGGCCCACAATTTGCCGCCGTGTCCTTCAATGATCGTGCGGCAAATCGACAGGCCCATGCCCAGCCCGGTGGATTTGGTCGTGTAGAACGCCGTGAACACTTGCTCCGCCCGCTCGCAGGCAAAGCCCGGCCCTGAATCGCTGACACTGATGTGCACGTTATCACCCAGCGCCTCACTGCGAATCAGCAGACGTCGCTGCCCCTCTGCCATGATCGTCATGGCTTCGAGGCTGTTGATGATCAGGTTAAGCAGCACCTGTTGCAGTTCGACCCGGTCCGCCACTACGAAAGGCAAATCTGCCGCCAGCTCAACGCTGACTTCGGCGCCGTGCTTGAGCGCTTCGCCACGGCTGAAACCGACCATTTCTTCAATCAGCAGATTGAGGCTGACAGGCTGACGCTGCGGTGGCGTTTTGTGAATCAGCGCGCGGATGCGCCCGAGTACGTCGGCGGCGCGGTTGCCGTCGAGAATGATATGCCGCAGGCCCTGCTCGACTTCGTTGATATTTGGTGGCTTTGCACCGAGCCAGCGCAACGCGGCATTGGCATGGGTCACCGTGGCGGCGATCGGCTGATTGACTTCGTGGGCAATCGATGCGGCCAACTGGCCCATGGTTGCCACACGATTGGCGTGGGCCAGTTCCGTTTGCACCTGACGATAACGACGCTCGCCTTCGCGCACTTGCTCTTCAGCCAGCTTGCGTTCGCTGATATCCAGCACAAAGGCCAGGCCCTGTTGCTGACTCGCTTCGAAGGCGGCCAGACCGACAATCACCGGCAGCCGACTGCCGTCCTTGCGGATGTACTCCTTTTCGAATGGCTGGGCCCGGCCGGTGTGGATCGCCGTTGCCAGTGCAATATCGCTGTTAGCGCGCATCGCCGGCGGGGTCATGTCACGCCAATGGACATTGCCCGAAAGCAACTCATCACGGGTGTAACCGACCATGCGCAGGAACGCGTCGTTGGCCTCGATGATTTCCCCTTCCACGCCCCAGACGATGATGCCGATGATGTTGGCGTCGACCAGCCGACGGATCTTCGCTTCTCGCTCGGCGAGGTCGCGGTACAGGCGCGCGTTGTCCAGCGAGATCGCTGCCTGCGACGCCACCAGGCGCAACACGGCGAGACGCGTCGGGCTGAACACCCCGGCGGACAGGTTGTTTTCCAGATACAGCGCCCCGGCGACCCGCGCCTGATTCATCAATGCCAGGCAAAGGATCGAGCGCGCGCCTCGTTGCTGAACGTATGGATCAGCGGCGAACAGCGGATCGGCAACCGCGTCGTCCAGGCACAGGTTTTCGCCGGTGCGCAGCGTCTGGTAGAGCACCGACTCTGCCAGCGCCACCGTGTGCAGCGGCGCGTTGCACAACTGCGTGGCACCGTCGCCGATACGGGTTCGCGCAGCGACATAGGGAACGTCGGCGTTCAACAAAATAAGCAGGCCATGCTCGGCCCCGGCCTGTTCGATCGCGGTGCGCATCACCGTTTCGATCAAACGGTCCAGGACGATCTCGCCGGAGACTGCTTGAGAGACCTTGAGCACCGTTGCCAGGTCGAGATGTTCAACTGGCGTAATGAGCGTGGTGACCGGATTCGGTTGCGCCTCTTCGGCACGCAGAAAACGATGACGTCGCTCCAGCTCCCGCACCTTGCCAGCAGCCCCCCAACGCAGATAGGCATAACGTGCGTCGCGCAGGTAGACGCGGGATATCCTGGCCAGACCGCGAGCGCTGTAGAACCGTGCGGCCAGTTCGTTGGCCAGCGCTTGGATATGGAGCAAACCATTGTCCTGAGCCAATTGAATGGCTTGCTCGTACTGCAATTCGGCTTCGAGCAACTGCCCGGTGACGCGCGCCATTTCCGCGCCGACCAGCGCCACCTGACTGGCGAAGGTCTCTGCACACAAGCGCGCCCACGTCTGCAACTGTTCATGATGTTGACCCAGACGCTGCAAAGCACCGGCGTCAGTTTCGCCGTGGGCCGCCAAGGTCAAAGCCGCGTAGAAATGGTATTCGGCCTCCTCGAAAAACGCCGAAACCACCCACAAAAGTCCCTGCGCCTGGGCCGCGCACTCAGCGGCCGCCGCGTAATCCCCGGCCAGATAGCGCGCCTGCAACTTGCGTACCCAGTACTTGCCGCGCGCCAGCGCCAGATCCGCCGAACCGGCCAGATGCGCTTCGACAGCTGTTTCATCGAACCCCTCATCGTCGAAACAGCCGAACGTCGGCGTCTGCCCGCGCAGCATGCGGATCAGCGTCAACTGGCAGCGCATGAAATCCGCCACCAGACCGAAACCGACCTTTTGTGCATAGACCAGCCCTGATTCCGCTTGCGCCTGCACCTCGGCCAGCGGCTCGCCGATAAACAACAGATCGGAAATCAGGCTGTTTCCAGCGAACGCTGCATACGGCAGATCGCCGCTGCGATGGGCCGCGTTGAGCGCACGGCGCAACAGTTCGCGGCACTCGCGCACTGGCCGCATCCAGCGCACCACGAAGATCGAGAAGCACAACCAAGTGCTCGCTTCATAACGCGTGAGCCCGCGCCGATCAACCAGATCGCAGCCCAGACGGCCAAATCGATAACCAGCGGCATAGTCGCCAAAACGCGGCCCCGACACGCGCCCGAAGTTGGCATAGAGCAGGCAGGAGGCGTCGCAGTTGCCATATTGCAGGCTCAGGCTGATCGCTTTGCAAATGGTCAGGCTGGCGAGGTTCAGATCCGACTGCACCGCCGGCGCGAAGAGTTTGCCCAGCGCATCGAGGGTGGCCCGCGCGGCAGGATCCTCCATCAGCGGCAAGTCGATCATCTGCTCGATACTGCGCCCGCGCAGCCTGGTCCAGACCTGCTGATATTCGTCGCGCACCTGAATATCGTCCGGACGCGCTGGCCAATCGATGCCGACCTGACGCAGAAAGGCCAGACACACCGTCACCGCCCGGTCACTGCGATCGAGCAGCAAGTAGACATCCATCTGCATGCACGCCACCGCCGCGCGCTCGACGGTGGTCACGGCGCGCTCGGCCAATGTCGCCAGGCGCGAGTCGGCAAGCTGCAGTTGGCCGGTGAGAAATTCGCACTCGGCACGGTTCAGCTCCAGAGCGAAACCCAGTTCATGCCGACTGTCATAACCCTGCTCGCCCAACAGTTCTGCGCCGGCGCCCAGATAGGTCAGTGCTGAGGTATAAGCGGTCGAGGCCTTCGCTCGCTGGCCGGCGAGCAGGTTGAACTCGGCCAGCTGCTCGCGCTCGGCACGCAGGCTGATCAGATGCGCACCGCGATTGAGCTGGCCGACAATCTCGAAGATCGCCTCCTCGCGCCGCTCACCCTGGGTTTGCAGTGCCAGCAGCCGGCCGATGCGCAGGTGCATTTGCGCCCGTTCGGTTTCCGCGATCAGCGAATACGCCGCCTCATGGATGCGATCATGCACAAACCTGTAGGCACCGTCCTGACGCTCGACCAACTCCAGCCGCACCGCCGGCGACAATGCGGAGTGAACGTGAGGCACCGGCACATCAAGGACTGTGGCCAGCGTGTCGAGACGCGCGACGTTGCCCAGGCAGGCCAGTTGTTGCAGCGCCTGGCGGGTTTCCTGGGGCAGCCGCGCCAGTTTGCCGACCATCAAATCGACGACATTGTCGGTGTAGCCCTTGCCGTTGATCAGGTGCACATCCCACCGCCAGCGCTGGCGCGCAGGCTCGTATGTCAGCAGCTTCTCCTCGGCCAGGGCGTGCAGAAACTGGATGACGAAGAACGGATTGCCAGCGGTCTTGTCCAGTACCAGCCGCGCCAGCGCGACAATGCTCGCCGGCGGGCAGCGCAGTGACTCGCTGATCAGTTGTTCGATGTGCGCGCCAGCCAGTGGCGCCAGACGAATTTCGTCAATGTGTACGTCGGCGTGATGCAGGGTCTTGAGTGTGCGGCTGAGTGGGTGATCGCCATCTACCTCGTTGTCGCGATAAGCACCGACGAGCAGCAGATGAGGGGTCTCTGCGCGACTGAGCATATCTTCGAGCAGATCAAGGGTGGCCGCGTCGAGCCATTGCAGGTCGTCAAGGAACAGCGCCAACGGATGCTCGGCCTGAGCGAACACGCCGATAAAACGCTGCAAGACCTGAAGGAACCGCTGCTGCGCCTGTTGCGGCTCCAACTCAGGCACGGGCGGCGGCTCGCCGATGATCAGCTTGAGTTCGGGGATCAGATCTGTGATCAACCGCGCATTCGCTTCCAGTGCCCGCAACAGTGCTTCGCGCCAGCCCGCCAGTACGTCGGTGCGCTTACCCAATAGCGTCCGCACCAGCCCCTGAAAGGCCTGAACCAGGGTCGAATAAGGCACGTCGCGCTGGTACTGGTCGAACTTGCCGGCGGCGAACAAGCCACGCGACGGCACCAGCACCTTGTGCAGTTCACTGACCACCGACGATTTGCCGATGCCGGAATAGCCGGATACCAGCACCAGTGTCGGCGCGCCTGTCTGCACCACATTGGCGAAGGCATCGATCAACGTTTGCACTTCGTGTTCGCGGCCGTAGAGTTTTTCCGGAATCAGCAAGCGCTCGCAGGCGCCCTGCTCGTTCAACGTGAACGTCTCGATCTGCCGCATACGGCGCCAGTCATCGAGGCAACGGCGCAAGTCATGCTCGACACCGGCTGCGCTCTGATAGCGTTCCTCGGCCGTTTTCGCCAGCAGTTTCATGACCAGTCGCGAGAACATCGGCGGCACCGTCGCCACCCGTTCACACACGGGCATTGGCAGCCGCGCGATATGGCAATGCACCCACTCCGTCGGGTCATTTGCACTGAACGGCAGCGAGCCGGTGAGCATCTGGTAAAGCGTCACGCCAAAGGCATACAGATCACTACGCGAATCGATCGAACGATTCATCCGCCCGGTTTGTTCCGGCGCCATGTAGGCCAGCGTCCCGGCGATAGATTCCGGTGGCGTGGGCGCTTGCCGCTCCCGTGGCAAGCGCGTGGCCAGGCCGAAGCCGGTCAGCCGCGCCTGCCCATCATGACAATGGACAAAAACATGCTGCGGTTTCAGGTCTTTGTGCACCAGACCACGCTGATGCATATGGCCCAGTGCCTTGGCGATGTTCGTGGCCAATTCCAGACAGGTTTCGATATCCAGCGGGGCGACCAGCAACCGCGACAACGGCTCGCCGCCCGGATCGTCGAACAGCAGACGAACTCGGGTGCCCGTACGCTCGAAAGCTGTCGGCTGCAACGCCCAGGCAGGATTGAGGTCGTCCCTGAGGCTGTATTCATGCGCCAGACGCTCCAGGGTGCTCGGCAATGGCTGGCCCATCGCCGGACGCACCGCCAGAAGGCTGCCATCATTCGAACCGCGCTCACGGGACAGCACCCGCTCGCCGTCGTCCCACAAAATCTGTTTTCTGCTGCCCATCTGCGTCAACACTGCTCAGGTTTTTTGCCGCACGGTGAGTTGCACGTCGCCAGCGCTCAGGGGTTGCGCTGGACAGGCTCGATGCCCAGCGCTTCTGCGATACGCACCAGATCGGCCACTGAACGTGCGGCCATTTTGCGCATGACCTGGCCACGGTGGACCTTGACCGTGACCTCGCTGAGGTTGAGCTGTCCGGCAATCTGTTTGTTCATCAGCCCGGCAATGACGAAGCCGAGCACTTCGCGCTCACGTGCGGTCAGGGTTTGGTAAGCCCGACACAAAACGGCGCCGGAGTGTTCGGCTGCCAGCCGCGCACGGTCGCGAGCCAACGCACTGGCCACGGCGTCGAGCATGTCCTGATCACGGAACGGCTTGGCCAGAAAATCCACCGCGCCGGCCTTCATCGCCTTGACGCTCATGGCGATGTCGCCGTGGCCGGTCATGAACACCACGGGGATGCGCAAGCCGTTTTTTTCCATCTGTTCCTGAAACGTCAGGCCACTTTCGCCGCGCAGGCGCACGTCGAGCACCAGGCAACCGGGTACCTCACGTTGCGCTTGCGCGAGAAAATCTCCGGCGCTGTCGAAGGTTTGCACCTGGAGGCCGATCGAGCGCAGCAAGCTGTCGAGCGCCTGGCGCATTGAGGCATCGTCATCGACCACGTACACCACTGGCTCGCCGAGCACGCCGGGACTTTGCGCAGGGCTGGAATGCGACCACAAGGTCATTGTGTCTCCTCGGCGAGATCGCAGCACGCGTTGGGCTGGTCAATAAATCTAGTTCAGGATGGCCACCGCATCCAGACACCTGCCGGACGGTCAGCAATCAGGCTAACAGTCAGCGCCATTGCCGGCCGGCCAGAAACCCCTGAAAATCGGCCAGGCTGAGGCAGTCCGCCGCCAGCGCTGCAAACAGGCAGGCCCGCGATGTCCACTCATCCCGCTTTTACAACGGCTCCGCGCGACGTGGTGTTCATCGCCTACCCACGCCTGAGCCTGCTCGATCTCAGCGGTGCGCAAACCGTGTTCTGGGCCGCGAGCAAAGCCATGGCCGAGCGCGGGCAGTCTGGATATCAACTGCACACCGCCAGCCTCAACGGTGGCTTGATCCAGACCGTCGAAGGGCTGTCCATCGACACCCAAGCGTTAACCACGCTCGACACCGCCGCGCTGGACACGCTGGTCGTGCCCGGCGCCCCTGACATCTGCCAGACCCTTGAGAAGCACCGCGAACTGAGCGACTGGCTGCAGGACCATGCTCACCTCGCCCGCCGCGTGGTCTCGGTGTGCAGTGGTGCGTTTCTGCTGGCTCAGGCCGGATTGCTCGACGCCCGCCGCGCTGCCACTCACTGGGCGATGTGCGACGCTTTGCGCGATCGCTTTCCAGCGGTCGAGGTAGATGCCGACGCGATCTTCATTCAGCAAGGCAAGGTCTGGACCTCGGCCGGAGTCACCGCCGGGATCGATCTGGCGCTGGCGCTGGTCGAGGCCGATTGCGGCCGTGAAGTGACGTTGCAAGTCGCGCGGGAATTGGTGGTGTACATCAAACGCCCCGGCGGCCAGGCGCAATACAGCACGCTGCTGCAATCGCAGGCGCAGGACGCTGCAATGTTCGATGATCTGCACCTTTGGCTCATGGAGCGCCTCGGCGATCCGAATCTGACGGTGGAGCGCCTCGCCGAGCAAGCCGCAATGAGCCTGCGCAACTTCACGCGGGTCTATAAAGCGCGCACCGGGCGCACACCGTCGAAAGCGCTCGAGCTGTTCCGACTCGAAGCGGCCAAACGCTTACTGGAAAACTCCCCGCACAAAATCGAACGAATCGCCCGCATCTGCGGCTTCAACGATGAAGAACGCCTGCGCGCCTGCTTCCAGCGCCACCTGTCGATCTCCCCGCGCGACTACCGCAGTCGCTTCAGCCGCGATGGCTGAACCGCTATACCTACGTATAGTTTTGCCCGCTGGCCATCAGCGTATGGTGCAAGAACGACAGGAGTCACCAGCTCGGCCGCCCGGCCCGGGAGCGTTATGCACAAGACGCATGTCATTGCGGTAGTGGACGACGACGAGGCAATGCGCACATCGCTGAGCAGCCTGCTGCGGGCGTCGGGGTATCAGGTGTTCTGCTATGCGGCGCCGGCGGACTACCTTGACTCGGACGGGCCGGTGCAGACTGATTGTTTGATCTCCGATATTCAGATGCCGGGCATGGGTGGTTTGCAGATGCTGGATGCACTGCGGGCGCGAGGCTGGCGGATGCCGGTGATTTTTGTGTCGGCGGATCAGAGTGGTTTGCTTTGCGCCAAGTTTCGAGAAGCCGATGTCGTTGCCTGCCTGCGTAAACCCTTTGCGGCGGACGAGCTACTTGCCTGGGTTGAGTTTGCACCGCGTAAATCTGAAAACACTTGATAAGGCCCTCATCGCATTGAATTGCGTGTCGCCTGGATTTATCGCCCCCTATCGACTCGGTCGATCAGGCCGATTTCTGACAGAAGACAACACGGTCGGCTCCCTCTCCTCGAGGAGAGGGCTGGGAGCGAGGGGAAGCTCCAGAGATTACGGAGGTAGTTGAGCTACCCCATTTCCTTAAGCGCTGACTTGATCACACGGAAATGAGATGCGCCTCAGAATCTAGAATCAAAGCGCCACTAACTGCCACTGCAAACTCCGCCTGTCACCCTCCACCCCGTTCAAAAAGGACCAGAACAAGGAACCAAGGATTGAGCGGCTACGTCCCCAACCCACCCAAGGGTTACCGCAACACCGGCGTCGAACCTGTCGACCTAAACGCCCAACACTGGGCGCAATACAAAGAACTCCCGCCAGCGCCAGACGCGAAACCCGGCCTCAAGGGTTGCGTCTTCGCCAAAAGCTGCAACCTGCCCGACGGCGAAATCAACCACAGCAACCCGACAGGGTTCGTCCCCGTTGAAAAACTGGCGGACTACGGGCTATGGGGCGTGTTGGCCACTGGCGCAGCGATTACCGCCGAAGGCACGCCCCTCCAGTTTGTCGGCGGCTCCGCAACCGGTAGTGCCGTTGCCCATCGGCTGGGTGGCTCACTCGCGCTAGGCCTACTCGACGGTGCAGGCGCCATGGCAGCAGGCGCGGCCGTGGGCACGGTGGCGCTATTGATGCCCAACACCAGCATCGCCCCGGACAGTGCCTTCTATAAGGACGAGCAATACGCCACGCTTGAAACCGGCCGAACGCGTGTTCGTGTCAACGTAAAAACGTTGCCGGACGGCTCCGTCAACGCCTACGGCTTTTACACCGGCGGCAAGAAGGACTGGGAAAATGTACCGGTCATCAAAGCGCAGAAAGACGGCGAAAAATTCATCGCCGACATCGGCGACGGCATCGGTCTGACCTGGACACCCGGAGCAAGCTCCGATGGAGTGCTGGGGATCCCAGCGCTGGAAGGTGCCCCTCAGCTACCTCCCGTCTGGGTCTATCCGCCGACACCACAGTCGGACACGCTGCTGGCCAACCCCGCGCACCCACCTGAGTTCCAGGATGCGATCATCTGGTTCCCGGAGGATGCGGGGATTGAGCCCATCTACATCGTGCTCAGCACGCAGCTAGAGAAGAATAAGCAAAAGGGCAAAGCGTTCGAAGAAGCGTCCTTTGACGAATTCAGTAAGATCAAACCTGAAGCCGCTCGTGAGGTCACCGTCAAAACCGACAGCGGTGTACGCACGCGCATTGATATGATGGGCCGCGATGCGGACGGCAACATCTCCTGCGTCGAATGCAAATCTTCGGAAACAGCGCCACTGACGCGCAATCAGAAATTGGGCTTTCCAGAAATAGAAAAGACCGGCGCAACCGTCGTCGGCAAAGGTAAACCCGGCTTCACCGGAGGCACCCGAATCCCACCTACCAGAGTCGACATCATTCGACCTGACCCGACCCTCTGAGGGAGCAGACATGTCCATCACCGAAACAAAAGTCGTCGACATCATCGCAGTGCCCGAGTGGGAACCCGACAATGTCGTACTCGTCATCACTGATCACTTGGAATGGGGCGACAAAGCCCAACAGGGTGAACACCTGTTGTTGCTACAGGAGAAGATCAATACCTACATCGCCTTCATCGAGAGCGGCGAACTGCTGGAAAGCTATCCGCCAGCCAAGGGCAAGAATCCGAAAATTCGCATCAATGGTTTATATGAGCTACCTGAGCAAGGTGAAACCTTTGTCGACCGCGTGACCGAGGTACTCAAAGGCGTAGGCATCGGAATGGAATTTGTGCTTAAGGACGACTTTGCTGTTCGACACTAGGCGTGTGAGCTAGTAGAGCTAAAGCAAAGCAAAGGGCGGCAAGCCACAGAGCTGTAGCTCGGTTCCCTCAGAGGGATTGAACAAACCGGCTGGAGGCCAAGGATCCGCAGTGTCCTTAACAGACCCGAACATTATCGATATGTGGGGAATCCCCAAATCGGACAGTGGCGCCATCATCCTGGGCATCGCTGACCACCTAGAATGGGGCAATAAGACCCTACAAGCCGAGCACCTGCTCGCGCTACAACGGAAGATAAACGGCTACATCGCTTTCATCGAAAGCGGTGAGATCTATAACAAGATTCCCGCTGCACTCGGCAAGTCACTTGTAATCCGTGTTTACGGCAAGTACGAGGTTTCGGAGCAGGGGGAATTGTTCTTCGAGCGCGTGGCCGAGCTCCTGAGAAAAATGGGAATTGGTTTTGAGTTCGTTTTCAAAGCAGACTAAGCGCTATGTCATTTGTGATCCCAGTGTTGACAAGTAATTTTTTCACCTGCCAGCCGAGGCGTTTTTCTGCTGATCTACGGCCAACAGTGGAAGAGCTAAAAAGCCCGTCTACGACGCGACTTGCTTGAAACTCTCCGCCCCACGGCGCAACGGCCTTGAGATCGGCCTAAACAGATTCGGGTCTCCGATATTCTGAAAAGGTGAGATGAGCAGGCACGTACAGCGCATAAACACGACTTGGCAAGCACGTTTAAATTACACCGATTTCTCCTCCAAAAAGCCTACAACGCCTTGCGCCGCTGCCTACGGGTACTTCAGAATCCGCCGGCTTGTGCGTCTAGGCTGCGGGTCCTATCGTTTGTCGGTCACTGAAATAGGTGATCGGGTTTGGTAGCCCGCAGTGTTAGATATACAGATCTGCCGTCGAGATTTCTGTCTCGGATTTGCGGTGGCCATGTATAGGGCGTCCTAGGGCGCGCCGGATCCTAACACCCGGTCTACCAACCTGTGCATGGCCGCCACCCTTCGTTTGGTAGCGAAAGGGTGAAGCCTCCCTTAAATGTGTTAGGAGCTTCATCAATGTTCAAAGTAACCCCAAACCCGCCGGAAGCGGATTCAATCCCGTACGACCCTGCTCTGGAACCTCAGCGGATAAAAGATGCGGCTGCTCGCGCCATCAACTTTTACCTCGACCCTCAGACGCTCAAAACCACCATTCCCAAGCGCCAGCCAGGCAGGATCTTTCTCATTGACCCGACGGTGGATGAGGAAACGTTGCTCGTCGAAGCCTGTGAATCGCTGGCAGCCGCCAATGACATGGCCCGCGAAATCGGCGGCGTGATTGACCATCCACAGCGTCGATCGCTGCTGATGTTGCAGCAGGTTATCATGTTGAGTGAGCTCATCGTCAATCGCGTGCTCGACAGCCGACGCGTGTCGAACTAGCCGGCCATCGAGGCATGAGGGGGCGTGCTCCCCTCACTGCCAGCGGACGCGCCACAGCCGTGGCGCGTCGTCCTCATACCCAGACGCTCAAGCGGCGCTCATCGGAGTTTCAGCTGATGTCACAGACACCGTCCCATCCGCCGGTCACCGAATCGGTATCGCCTTATGAATCCTTCCATTCAAAAAAACTTCACGACGCCGCCGAGCGCGCGCTCGACCATTACCTCGCGCCGGCCAAGATCAACGCCACGCCCTACAGTCCCAACACGTTGTTTATGGTCAATCCTGAGTCCGACACAGAATCACTGTTGGTCAACGCTTGCGAATCCCTGGCTTCCGCCACGGTGATGCTCAGCGATTTCGCCGGAATGCTGGAAGGTTCACGACGCAATCCCCTGTTGGGCATCGCGCAGGTGGTCATGCTAGGAGAATTGGCCGTCAACAAAGCGTTGGATAACGTAGTGCCCACAGACTGAACAACGGCATCGGCCGCGCAGGCGTGCTGGCACCTGCGCTGCGTCGCCCATTTCAGCGAGCCAGGTGGGCGCTGTCCAAGCTGACCAGAAAGCTGCGAATGTTGTTCTGCACCGCGCGGTTGATCGATTCCTTGATTCTCACCAGCTCCGAAAAAGGCATAACCCGAAAGGACTTCGCCGATCGCGGCGATGTTCGTTTCGAACAACACCTCGCCCGGTATTCCCACCTCGCCCCCCATACCTTCGTATACCCCCCTTCCACCCATGCGTAGCCCACGCACACCGATGGACAACTGCGCTCGCAGCCTCCCCGCCCTAGCATGGCTCTACACAGCGGGCGATTGAGCGCCAGGCAGTACGGCAAGCAGTTACGGCGGCCAGTGATCGTCACGCCAGAGTCCGCATCAGACTCGGGTGTCATCCATCCATCAGCGTCAGGGAGCACATTATGAAACAGCAATTATTGGTGATCGGTGCAGGGTTCGGCGGGCTGTGGAGTGCGCTGAGCGCTGCGCGTTTGCTGGATATGCATGCCCGTCAGGATGTCGAGATCACGCTGCTCGCCCCGCAAGCCGAATTGCGTATTCGCCCGCGCTTCTACGAGCCGGACGTGCACAGCATGTACGCGCCGCTCGACGCGCTGTTCGATGCGGTGGGTGTGCGCTTCGTCAAAGGCACCGCTGAAAGCATCGACGCCCGGGCGCGCCGAGTCGGCTACCGCGACGAGGCCGGGCGTCCGGGTGAACTGGCCTACGATCGGCTGGTTCTCGCCAGCGGCAGCCAGCTCGCTCGGCCTCCGGTGCCTGGCCTCAAGGAGCATGCGTTCGATGTCGATCAGATCGAATCCTCGGCGCGTCTGGAACGTCATCTCATCGCCCTCGGCAACCAACCGCCCAGCGTTGCGCGCAACACCGTGGTGGTCGCGGGTGGCGGTTTCACCGGGATTGAAACTGCGACGGGGATGCCGGCGCGCCTGCGTGCGATCCTCGGTGAGGATCAAGACCTGCGCGTGATCATTGTCGATCGCAGCAAGGACATCGCCGCGACCATGGGTGATGGCATTCGCCCGTCGATCATCGAGGCGTCCAATGACCTGGGTATCGAATGGATCGTCGATGCCAGCGTTGCCGCTGTGGATGCCAATGGCGTCACCCTCGCCGATGGCCGCCACATCGAAAGCCAGACCGTGATCTGGACCGTAGGTTTCCGCGCCAGCCCGCTCACCGAACAACTCGACGCCGAACGCGATGGCCAGGGCCGCCTGCACGTCGATGGCAACCTCAAGGTGCACGGCATCGATCACGTCTTTGCCGCTGGTGATGTCGCTCGCGCCGCCACAGACGACTTCGGCAACTATGCTGCGATGTCTTGCCAGCACGCGATCAGCCTGGGTCGCTACGCCGGCAACAACGCCGCCGCCGATCTACTCGGCGTCGCTCCGACAATGTATCGCCAGCCCAAGTACGTGACTTGCCTGGATCTGGGCGCCTGGGGCGCGGTATACACCGAAGGCTGGGATCGTCAGCTGAAGCTGGTGAAGGCCGAAGCCAAAGAGCTGAAGACGCAGATCAACACGGTGTGGATCTACCCGCCCGCCGCAGATCGTCGCGCTGCCCTCGCGGCCGCCGATCCGCTGATCCCTGTAGCCTGATTTCACCTCCGCTTTAGCCCTGAAAACAAGGAGAACACCATGACCCTGCATCTGGATTCCTTCACCGCCAACCGCGCGGTGGCCCTGCAAACGCAAAGCGAAGAACTGGTGCCGTCGCGCTACGCCCTGCGCCTGGGCGACATTGACGTGATGGTGATCAGCGACGGCGTGTTGCCGTTGCCGACCCAGACCATGTCAACCAATGCCGACCCCGCCGACCGTGCCGCCTGGTTCAAGGAAATGTATCTGGGCCCTGACGCCTTCGACTGGGCGCTCAACGTGCTGGTGGTGCGTAGCGGCGAACAAGTCATCCTCGTCGACGCCGGCCTCGGTGGCCAATTCCCCGGTTTCCCGCGTGCCGGGCAGTTCCCCAAGCGCCTGGCCGCTGCCGGGGTGGATCTCGCCGACATCACTGATATCGTCATCACGCACATGCACATGGACCATATCGGCGGCCTGCTGGTCGACTCGGTGAAGAGCCGTCTGCGTCACGACGTGCGCATCCACGTCACCGCGGCCGAAGTGAATTTCTGGTCCACGCCAGACTTCACCAGCACCGACATGCCCGCACCAGTACCAGACGTCCTGCGCAGCACCGCCAACGCGTTCATCGACCACTATGAAAGCAAGTTGCACATCTTCGAAGACGAATGTCAGGTTGCACCTGGCGTAGTTGCAAAACTCACCGGTGGTCATACGCCAGGGCACTGCGTGGTCTACGTCAACTCCGGTGGCGAGCGCCTGACCTTTGCCGGTGACGCATTGTTCCCGGTGGCGTTCGATCACCCCGACTGGCACAACGGTTTCGAACACGATCCGGCCAAATCGGTGGAAGTGCGCGTGCGCATGCTCAAGGAAGCCGCCGCCAGCGGCGAGCTGTTCGTCGCCACGCATCTGGCCTTCCCTTCGGTGGGTAGGGTCGCGATCAATGGTGCTGCTTTCCGTTGGATACCTGCGATTTGGGATTACTGATTGCGCGCCTGAAATCTTCGCCCGGCTTCTGCCGGGCGAAACCTTTTTCACCGCCATTGCTACGCAGAGCCGTGCGGGCGGTGACCATCCTTCGGTTGCTGTGTACCCTTTCTGCATCAAGCAAATCTGTGCAGAGGAAAGGGTGTTGGCATATCTGGATTGGGTGCAATGGCCGGCGATGCTGGTCACCGTTCTGGCCGCGTGGCTGATCGGTTCGCAACAACCGCAACGGCGCATGAGCGGCTTCGTTTGTTTCAGTCTGAGCAATTTTCTGTGGGTGATCTGGGGCGTCCATGCCGGGGCTTACGCGCTGATCGTTCTGCAGCTTTGCCTGTTCCTGATGAACCTGCGCGGCTTCATGAAGAACCGCGTTTTAGAGCGCTGAGTGACGCTGATCATCCGGCCAGAAAATCCTTTGAATTTTTCTTGTCGGACAAAATCATTTACGTATGAGCGTAAGGAGGAACTCATGCGTAGCACCGATATTTTCGTCATCGAATACAAACATCACGACCAGCCAAAATCATTCGTCATCCGCGCCAAGAGTATGCGCAACGCCGACGCTTGGCATTGGGCGAGCTGTGACGCCGGTATTGCGCCGATTCCGAAACCGGGTAAACCACCGTTGAAAGTGGTTTCCAAACCCCAGGCCGAGCGTTATGGGATTACGGAGGTGAAGTGGCGCGAGACGGCTGCGCTGGACTGGACGGAGGCTTAGGCAAATCGGGTCGCCTGGCTGAGCTTGCACGTCAGCCAGGCGCTCCAGAACAAACTGCTGAAAAACCGTGTTGCATCGCCGAACCCGGCACCATGTAACAAAGCCTGTACCGCCGCCTCCGAGTGCGGCGGATCAGCGCCCTGCAAAATCTTCCCGAGTTTCGCCTGCACCTCGTCAGCGGTTGCGCCCTGCTGTCGCCAGCGCTGGCTCCAGGCTTGCAGCAGCAACGGCTGACTGGCGTAAGCGTAATGATTGCCGGCCACGATCAATGGCGCGCCGGGTTTGAGGCGGGCCTGAATGGAGCGCAGTATTTGTTGCTTGGCCTCGTCACCGCCCAGGTGATGGAGTACACCGATCAGGGTGGCGGCGTCGAAAGATGCGTCGGCCGGCAAGTCTTCGACATGACCGAGATGTATCTGGACTCTGTGCAATAGATCATTGGCGCGCAGATGTTCGGTCGCAGCATCGAGCATCGGCCCGGAAGGATCGACCGCAGTGAAGTGCCAATCCGGCTCCAGCGCGGCCATGGCGATGATTTCCTGCGCGGTGCCCCCCGCGCCCACCACCAGCACGTTTGCCGGACGCGACTGCCCAAGGCTGGCGGCGAGCATGCAGGCCGACAGGTCGTGACAGGCATCGTAGCCAGCCAAGGCAATGCGGCTTTGCCGGGCATATTCATTGGCGCGGGAGGTGTCGAATTTGCCGGCGGCGTCAGTGGCGGGTTGGGTCATGGCGATTCTCCTTGTCTTTGCGACACGCTACGCGGTGAGCGTGGAGAAGAAAAATCCAATGATTTCATGGGGGGCATTCCGCTGGGGAATGTGTGGATGTCATCCCGGCGAAGTAAAAGTGACGCAGAGCGTCAGGGGATGCGTCCCCACGCAGGAGCGTGGGAACGATCCATATCAACTAAGACCAGAACCCTTTATGCGGCTCAGCTGCCTCTGCCTCCAGCATTGGCCCGAAAACGCTGACCGTGCGCTGCCCTCTGGCAAACACTTCGCGACACGGCAACGAGAACGTCGGGTTCTCCGGATGATCGCCAGTCAGCCCGAGCAAAGCATGTTCCGACAACGCATACACCACTCGCCCGACACCGGTCCAATACACCGCGCCCGCGCACATGCAGCAAGGTTCGGCGCTGGTGTACAGCGTGCACGCCTCCAGCTCCGTGGGTGACAACCGCTTCGCCGCCGCAGCGACCGCGACCAGTTCGGCATGCTGGGTGGGATCACCTTCCGGCGTCATCGAATTGTTGCCCGCTTCGGCAATGACCTTGCCGTCGCGGTCCGCCACCAGCGCCGCAAACGGGTGCCGGCCACGTTGTTTCGACGCCTGCGACAGGGCGATGGTCTGGCGCAGCAATGCCAGGTCCAGATCGCTGACGCCGGCCGGAACAAGCTGAGTGAATTGATTCATGGGTAACTCCTGGGCAGTGGGAAAGAACAAAGGTCAGTCAGCCAGTTCGGCCGTGGAAGCGCCGACGGCGTCGGTCGATGGTTTTTGTTTGTTGAGCAGTACATTGAGCAGAATGGCGGTGATCGCACCGAGGAAAATGCCGCTGTCGAGCACCATTTTCAGCGTCGGGCCGACGTGTTCGAACAGGGCCGGAAACGACATTGGCAGGACGCCGACGCTGACCGACACCGCAACGATGATGGCGTTGCGTGTGCCTTCGAACTGCACCCGTGACAATTCCTGAATGCCCGCCACCGTGGTCATGCCGAACATGACGATCGCGCAGCCGCCCAGCACTGGAGTGGGCACCGCCGCAATCAACGCGCCGAGCTTGGGGAACAAGCCCATCAACACCATGATCGCGCCAGCGGCGGCAACGACGAAGCGGCTCTTGATGGTCGAAAGTGCAATCAGGCCGGTGTTTTGCGTGAAGGCGTTGTAGGGAAAACTGTTGAACAGACCACCGAGCATGGTCGACAAGCCGTCGGCGCGGAAGGCGTTGCCGAGGGTCTGCTGCGTAGTCGTTTTGCCGACCAGTTTGCCAATGGCCAGGCAGTTACCAGTGGTCTCGGCCATGATCACCAGCATCGCCAGGGTCATGATCAGAATCGGTACCAGAGAGAATTCCGGCGGACCGAACGCCATTGGCGCGCTCAATTCGAACCACGCCGCCTCGCTGACCCGATTGAAGTGCGTCATGCCGCAGGCGGCAGCGATCAGGCTGCCGACAAACAAGCCGATGAGCACACTGAGGTTACCGATGAAGCCGCTGAATTTCGCATAAATCACCAGCGTCACACTGACCGTGGCCAGACCCAGCAGCAGATTGCCCGGGCGACCGAAGTCAGGCGAATCGGGATTGCCACCACCCAGCCAGATTGCCGCCGCCGGCATCAGTGAAATACCGATGATGGTGATCAGGCTGCCAATCACCACGGGCGGAAAGAATCGCAGCAAGCGGCTGAACACCGGCGCCAGTGCGATGGTCAGGAAGCCGGCGGCGATCACCGCCCCAAAGATCTGGCTGAGACCGAACTCCTTGCCGATCATGATCATCGGCGCCAGCGCAATGAACGAGCAGCCCTGAATCAACGGTAACCGCGCGCCGAACTTCCAGAAGCCGAGGGTCTGAATCAACGTCGCCACACCGGACGTCAGCAGGTTGGCGTTGATCAGTAAAACCACCTGAGCCGACGTCAGCCCCATCGCACTGCCGAGAATCAGCGGCACCGCCACCGCTCCCGCATACATCACCAGAACATGCTGCAGACCGAAGGTGACCAGCTGCCGCAGGGGCAACACCTCATCGACCGGGTGAACGCGTTGTGTAGTCATGGCACAAGCTCCTGAAGGGGCAGCGTTGGTTGTAATCGCGGGCGGTCAGGGACAGACGCACAAACAGAATCGGCCCCGGCGTTCGAAGACGCGGGGTCATCCTTGAATGTTTTTAACGATGAAACAAATTGGCAACCATCGCTTTTTTCGATGGCAAAGACGCGGCACAATCGCCGTCTCGCTCAAACCCGGAGTACACCGCGTGCGCTTCTCACTCGATCAGTTGCTGATGTTCGTCCAGGTGGTGAAAAGCGGCTCGTTCTCCGCCGCCGGGCGCAAGCTGGGCAAGACGCAGTCGACTATCAGCGCGGCTATTGCCAATCTGGAAACCGACCTTGGCGTCGAGTTGTTCGACCGCCGCAATCGCAGCCCTGCCCTCACCGCCAGCGGGCATAAATTGCTGGTGCAGGCAGAGGCGGTACTGGAGCGCTGCATGACCTTCGAGGCCCACGCCGATTGCCTCTCGGACAGCGTCGAACCGAGCCTGACCCTGGCGATTGAAACGCCGTACGGCCCGATCATGCCGGTGCTGCAAGCGTTCGAGCAGGCCTTCCCGTTTGTCGATCTGATCATTCGCCACCCGGTCTACGGCGATGTCAGCGAACTGGTCAGCAGTGGCGAGGCGGTGCTGGGCGTGGCGTTTTCGCAGCCGGGCTATCCTCGGGAACTGGCGTTCCAGCAACTGGGTAAACTGATCATGCTGCACGTCTGCCATCCCGATCATCCGCTGGCGAAACTGGACAATGTCACGTTCGACGATTTGCACGTGCACCGGCGCCTGGCGTTCAGTGCGCACGCCAGCAAACTGCCGAGCAGTGAATACCTGCGTTCGACGCAACTGTGGCAAGCGGAAAGCTATCTGGCCCTGCTCGAAATGGTCCGCGCCGGCCTCGGCTGGGCGACCCTGCCGCGCCAGCTGATCCAGCGTGAACTGGGCAATGGCGAACTGGTCGAGTTGCAGCTGTCGGCGTACCCGCATACCGACTGGCAAATCGGCGTCGATCTATTGTGGGCGCGCCAACGGCCCTTGGGCACGGCCGAGCGCTGGCTGAAGGAGAAGCTGCAGGCCAACAAGGTTTATGAACGCGATCGCAACGGCCAGACCACTACGCTGTGATCATTTGGCAAACACCTGACTCATGTCTTTGAACGCCTTGAATTCCAGCGCATTGCCGCAGGGATCGAGTAGAAACATGGTCGCCTGCTCGCCGACCTGACCCTTGAATCGAATGTAGGGCTCGATCACGAATTGCGTGCCGAATGACTTCAGTCGCTCGGCCAGTGCTTCCCATTGCTCCCACTGCAAAATGATGCCGAAGTGCGGGACCGGTACGTCGTGACCGTCTACCGGGTTGCTATTAACGCTTTGCTGGGCAGCCGTTTTCGGCTGTTCGTGGATCACCAATTGGTGGCCGTAGAAGTTGAAGTCGACCCATTGCGCGCTGGACCGCCCCTCCTCCAGGCCGAACACTTCACCGTAAAAACGCCGGCAAGCGGCAAGATCGTAGACCGGGATGGCGAGGTGGAAAGGTGAAAGGCTCATCAGGCACTCCGGTAATCGCGTTGCTGGAAATATGGCAACGGCGCACCGCTGCTGATCGAGGATCGAAAACAGCCTAGATCAAAAACCCGCCAGACGCCGACCCGACATGTCACGAGAAGGCGCGGCTATCGATACGCGCCACGGCTATCCGCCCGGTTTCACTGCCCGCGCCTGACAACCTGTCGGTGACAATCCTCCGGGCTCAGCACGGCACCGGCTCTGGAGCGTACGACAATGGTTTCAACGGGCTCGGCCCGTTCGTTGTCGAGCAGAATCGAGTGCTCCTCGCCTTCCGCAAACAGAAAGCGCTCGCCCCACTGCCGCAGGCTGACCACGATGGGGAACACCGCGCGGCCCATGTCGGTGAGCACGTATTCCTTGTAGGCACTGCCGTCCGACGCGGGCTGAATCTGCAACACGCCGAGCTCGACGAGCATTTTCAGTTTGACCGTGAGGATGTTCTTGGCCAGGCCCAGACGTTTCTGGAATTCGCTGAACCGGCGCACGTCATCGAACGCATCGCGAATGATCATCAAGGCCCAGCGATCGCCAATGGCTTCGAGGGTTCGGGCCACCGGGCATTCGCTCTGCGCCAATGTTTGTTGTCGGGCCATGTGATTCCTGATGGATCGGCTATTGAATGTGGTTGCATTTAACAACCCGAATGAATAAAGATCAACGCCTCGGTTTCAATTCAAAACCACACTAAGAGGAAGCAAGGATGCCGTGTCAGACGCAAACCCTGATCAATGCGCAAGCCGCAGCTGACAGCGCAACGACCGGGCTGAGTCGTTTGCAGACTTTTCTCTTTGCAATCACCTGCGCCATGGCGGTGGCCAATGTTTACTTCGCACAGCCATTGCTGGGATCGATGGCCGCCAGCCTCGGGGTTTCATCCGGTGCAATCGGCGTAGTGGTCACGGCCACGCAAGCCGGGTATGCGGTCGGGCTGCTGTTCATTGTGCCGCTGGGTGATCTGCTCGATCGGAAGAAACTCATCGTCAGCCAACTGCTGTTGTCTGCAACGGCGCTGTGTGCCGTGGGCCTGTCCGAGAGCTGGGGAGTGCTGCTCGGCGCCATGATGCTGGTGGGTCTGCTGGCGGTGGTGGTGCAAGTGGTGGTCGCCTGCACCGCCAGCCTTGCTCGTCCGGAACAGCGCGGCGCCGCCGTAGGCACCGTCACCAGTGGCGTGGTACTGGGCATTTTGCTGGCGCGCTTCGTTTCCGGCGTAGTGGCTGATCTGGCCGGCTGGCGCGGCGTGTATTTTGTCTCGGCAGTCATGATGATCGGCTTGGCCCTGCTGTTATGGCGCACCCTGCCCGCCTCCCTAAAACCGCCCGCACAGGGCAGTTACTGGCGACTGCTGCGCTCGGTATTGGAATTGTTTTTGACTGAGCGGGTACTGCGCGTGCGCGGCATCTTCGCCCTGCTGATCTTCGCCGCCTTCAGTGTGTTGTGGACCTCGATGGTGCTGCCGCTCAGCGCCCCGCCCCTGTCGTTGTCCCACACACAGATCGGCCTGTTTGGTCTGGCCGGAGTGGCGGGCGCGCTCGCCGCCGCACGGGCTGGGCGCCTGGCCGATCGCGGCTTGGGCAATCGCACCACCGGCATCGCCCTGGCGCTGCTGACGCTGTCCTGGCTGCCCATCGCATTTGTCGACAGTTCGCTGCTGGCCATGGCTGTCGGAGTGATCCTGCTCGACTTCGCCGTGCAAGCGGTGCACGTCACCAACCAAAGCCTGATCTTCGCCGCACGGCCCGATGCGCAGAGTCGACTGGTCGGTGCGTATATGTGCTTTTACTCGGTGGGCAGTGGTTTGGGCGCTATCGCGGCGACGTATACCTATGCGCAATCTGGCTGGGTGGCCGTGTGTCTTCTCGGGGGCGGGATCAGTGCTGTGGCGCTGATGTATTGGGTGTGGCTGGAACACGTGTATTCACACGAATGAACCAATGTGGGAGCGAGCCTGCTCGCGAAGACGGAGCATCAGTCAGCACAGAGTTGTGTGACCCGACGCCTTCGCGAGCAGGCTCGCTCCCACAGGGATTATTGGCCAGCAGTTACTTGCCCTCCTCAGGCTTCTCGGTCTGCATCTGCACCGACGGCTTGCTCTTGTCACCGTCCTTGTTGGGTGCATCGTTGGAATCGAAGCAGCCGCTCAACAGAAACATTGAGCAGAACCCCAGACATACGCAGATTTTTTTCATGACGATCTCCTGTCAGCAGTGGTATCGCTACCCGGTTCAAGCTTGACCTAGCATCGTTTACCCTCTTCCGGGATGTGCGCAAATTCATTGTAGGAGTGCATCGGGCTCTCAACCCTTACTGTGCTCCGGCGACGAGGGCCCTTCCTTGACGCCGCGCGGGCCGGCGATGCCCCACACGATCAGGCCGAGCACCGGGAATACGATCAGACCGATCGCCCAGGCGGCTTTGACGCCGACGCTTTTGTTGCTGCGAAACACACTGACGATCGCCCACAGGTCGACCAGCAGAATGATCACCGCCACGGCGATGGAGAAGTAACTCGCTGCCTCGTTCATTTCGCAATCCTCCGATGACTTGTAAGCATTGGGCTGTGAGGCTTTTTCAGCGTTCAAAAAAATTGCGGCCGTGCGGCGTCAAAGGTTCAGCCGCCTTCCGGATCCTGGCGGATCACGGAAATCTTGCCGTTGCGCTCGATGATTGCGAATTTGATCTGGTCGATGGTTTCTATGCCCTGACTGGAGCGTGCCGCCTCCATGACATCCGCCTCGACCAGCCGCGCATGACGCAGGCGTCGGTGCAACAGCTTGCCATTCTCGACAATGATCGTCGGCTCGCCATCGATCAGCCGCGACACCCAACTGGAACGCTGTTTGAGCAGGGAAAAACCGACATCCACAGCGATCAGCGTAATGATCACCAGAAACGCATTGGTCAGAGAAAAATCATCACCGAGCAGCGCTTGCTGGGTGGCTTCACCGATGATCATCAGCAGGACGAAATCAAACGTCGTCAACTCGGCCAGCGAACGCCGGCCGGCAATTTTGAACAGCACCATCAGTGCCAGATACATCGCGAGTGCGCGCAACACCGAGTCCATGGGTCACCTATGGATAAATGAATTGAGTGAGCTTCACTTCGCTCGAGCCAGGCACGCGGATTTGGCTGCGAAACAGGCCCAATCCGTCACCGCGCAGCGTCACATAGAGCGTCGCCTGGCCTTGGGCATCCGCCTGCAACCACAAGCGCATACCCTGTTTTGAGCTGCGCATACGCACCGGGGCCGGCTGCATGGTTTCGACGCTGAAGCCATCGAGCATCTCGCCACCGATGTCGAGTTCGACAGTGGCTTCAGGCGCCGCGTGCACGCTGAGTTTCAGCGGGTTGGTCGAGCCGTTGCGGTGGAACATCTCGTATTCGACCTGGACTTTGCCGTCGTCGCTGCGGGCGTCCTGCGAACTGAGCACGCCACGGGAAAACAGCCCCAGCAGGCCCAGCAGCATGCACAGCACCAACAGGTTCCAACCGATGTGCTCGAAGCGCCAGACCTTCAACTGATAGGCCATGTCCTCCTGCACCGGGAACTGCCGACTGCGCAGATCAGGATGGTCAGCGTCGTGCTTCATCGGCGCCACCCTCCTTCGCCGCGCAAGGCGCGACGGTGATAATCGGGCAACTGCTGCAGGGCGAATTCAGAAGCGAGGGTCTGCACTTCACTGCGCGATCCGGGAAACCATTGCTGGGTGCTGAACAGAAAATGTTTGTCATCGAACTGGAATGCCCAGGCGAAACACACCGTACCGGCCTTGATGCCATCCATATCGTCGGGTCCGAGAATGCCAGTGGTGGCGACGGCGACGTTGGCGGTGCTGTCGCGCAACGCACCGATGGCCATTTCACTGGCCACTTCCACGCTGGTCAGATTGAAGGTATCCATGGTCGCCGGGCTGACGTGCAGCAGGCGCTGCTTGGCTTGCGGCGAATAGACCACATAGCCGCACTCGATCAGCTCGCCGCTGCCGGGGACTTCCGACAGCAACATGACGATTTCCCCGGCCGTGCAGGATTCGGCGGTGGTGATGATCAGCGAATGTTGGCGCAGGTATTCAATCGTTTCCTTGGCGATGGACATGGCATGTTCTCGAAGCTGTTATTGCCGGTTGACCGCTCGCTGCGCGGATCATTCCGCCGGATTGGATGAGCGTGTAAGCGCCTCTTGCAGTGAAAGTTTTCCGCCCCGTTCAGCGCGATCACCTACCCTCATAGTCTGTGTGAACCACTCGAGCCCGCCGCCCCCATGCGTTGTTCATTCAAGTCGTTGTTTTTGATTCTGTTGCTGCTACTGATGCCGGGCAGCGCTGCGCTGTGGGCGGCGGATGTTGCCGCGCCGGCAAACTCCGGCGCAGCGCCAATGCCGGTGATTTCGCAAAGCGATCTGCAAGCCCTGCAACAACGCCTGGACGGGCTCAAGCAGCAGATTTCGGCGGCAAACAATTACAACCAGCTCGAAGGCCCGCAGGATCGGGTGCAGGCGTTCATTCTCGATGTCGATCGGTTGTCGGCAGCGCTGTTGCCGCAACAGGCGCAACTGGCGGTGCAACTGGGCGTGCTCGGCACGGCGCCCGACGCCGAGGTGGCCGCCGAGCAAGCCGATATCGTCGCGCAGCGGGCGGCGCTGGCGGAGCAGAAAAGCAAGGTCGATGGCACCCTGAAAAGCCTCGCCGCACTGAAACAGAACGCCGCCGATCTGATCACGCAAATCGCCGGCATCCGCCGCACCCTGCTGGAAAGCGAACTGACCCTAAGCACGCGCAGCGTATTGAGCCCGTATTTCTGGACACCGCTGGTCAATCCAAGCGAAGACGACCGCCAGCGCCTGCGACTGTTCGTCGAGCAGGTGGGCGACGTCTGGGCCACGGTCTGGGCGCCGGGCGAGCGTTTTTACACCTGCGTACTGGTGCTGTTGGCGCTGCTGATCTGGACCTTCGGCCGACGTCTGGCTGAGCGCGGGCTGACCTGGTTCTGCATTCATCGCGTGGCGGAGGGCCGACTGCGCCGCAGTGCCTTGGCCTTCGCCTCAGCTATCGCGACGTTCGTCACCACCGCCATCGCCCTGAAGCTGTTGTTCTACGCCTGCACCCGCCACGACGCACTGCCGCCGGTGCTGGAAACCTTCTCCGAAGAGTTCGAGAAAGTCGTCTATGCCTGCGTGCTGATCACCGGGCTCAGCCGCGCATTGCTCTCCACCGCGCACCCGTCCTGGCGCCTGCCGTCGATTGCCGATCCAGTGGCGCTGGCCCTCAAGCCTTATCCGCGAATCCTCGCCTGCTCATTGCTGGTGTTGGTGACGCTGGTGCAAGTCGCCAATGCCACAGGCATGAGCAGCCACATCGTGATGGCCGGGCGCGGCGTGATTTCCATTGTGGTGCTGGCGATCATCGGCACGATGCTGTTGCGCGTCGGCAAAGTGCGCAAGGCCTTGGTCGCAGCCAATGACGCGTCGGCTACGAACAGCGTGTTCGCCGGGCTGATCTACAGCGTCGCCAGTCTCTCTATGTTGGTGACGGCCATCGCCCTGCTTGCCGGCTATGTTTCGCTGGCACGGTTCATCAGTTATGAGCTGGTGTGGGGCTATGTCGTGCTGTCGGGCTTCTACTTGCTGATTCAGCTGGTCAAGGACGCCTGTGAGCACCTGTTTTCGCCGAAACACGCGAGCGGCCAGGCGCTCAAGCAATTGCTCGGCGTCAGCGATCGGCGCCTTGAGCAGACGTCGATCCTGTTGTCCGGCGTCAGCCGCGCCGGCCTGATGCTGATGGCGCTGATTTCGTTGTTTGTCGGCGGCATCGGCACCACGCTCGGCCAACTGGTCACCAACATCATGTCGATCCTTGGCGGCGCCGGTTTGCGAAAGCTGAATATCGTCCCGGCGCATCTGCTCAACGCGCTGCTGGCACTGCTGATCGGTATCTGGCTGATCCGTGCATTGAGCCGCTGGCTCGACAACGAGTTCCTGCCCAAAACCGACATGGACCCGGGCATGTGCGCGTCACTGAGCACGCTGTTTTCCAACATCGGCTACGCCTTTGTGATTCTGCTGACGCTGTCGTCGCTGGGCGTGCAGTGGACCAATCTGGCGTGGATCGTCAGTGCGCTATCCGTAGGTATCGGCTTTGGCTTGCAGGAGATCGTCAAGAACTTCGTCTCCGGCCTGATCCTGCTCACCGAGCGCCCGGTGAAAGTCGGCGACCTGATCAGCATCAGCGGCGTCGAGGGCGACATCCGCCGGATCAACGTGCGTGCCACGGAAATCCAGCTCAGCGACCGCTCGATCGTGATCGTGCCCAACTCGCAACTGATCTCGCAGAACCTGCGCAACGTTACCCTCGGCGGCAGTGCTCAAGGCGTGGCATCGCTGGAGCTGGTGTTTCCGCTGGATATCGATCCTGAGCAGGTCAAACAGCTGCTGCTGGATGCGTATCACGAGAACGAAACCATCCTCGATAAACCGGCGCCGTTCGTGCGTTTCAGCAAATTGTCGCCGGACGGCATAACCCTCACGGTCACCGGCTATGTCGGCAGCCCGAGGATTGTCGGGCTGACCAAGAGCGATTTGTTGTTCGAAGTGTTGAAGCGGTTGGGCGTAGCGGGGATTGCGCTGGCGAAACCGCCAGCGGCGTGATTCGGTTAGCGCTTGCCCGTGTTGTCGATGCGGGCCGCGCTGCTGCGTGGCGTCAGCTCGAACGGCAAGACGACATGCCGCTCTGTCAGCGGCTGTTTTTCGATCAGCGCAATCAACATCTCGACCGCCTTGGCCCCGAAGGCCTCGGCCGGTTGCGAGATGGTGGTCAACGGCGGATCGCAGTACGCAGCCATCGGAATGTCGTCAAAACCCACCAGGGAAATGTCCTCGGGCACCCGCAGCCCGGCCTGCCGGATGCGCTTGAGCGCACCAATGGCCATTTCATCGTTTTCGCAGAACAGCGCGCTGGGCCGCTCGGCCAAGCCGAGCATCTTTTGCGCTCCGGCAAAACCGGCCTCGAGGCTGAAATTGCCATGGCAGATCAGTGCTTCATCGAAGGCAATCCCGGCCTCGCGCAATGCCGCTTCGTAACCTGCCAGTCGATCCAGGGTCAGCGGGCTGTTTTTTGAGCCTTTGATCAGGCCGATGCGTCGATGTCCCAAGGCGATCAGGTGGTCGGTCATGGCTTTGGCGGCGGCGACGTTGTCCAGGCTGATGGTTGGATAACGCCCGGCCTTGAGCACTTCGCAGGCGTTAACGATCGGCGGCACATCGGCGTCGGCCGGGGCGTTTTCGAAAGGATCGTAGGCGCGCAACTGGATCACCCCGTCGGCCTGATAGGCGTACACCAGCTCGGCGAATTGTCGCTCGAGTTCTTCCCGGCCCTGGGTGTCGCACAGCAGCAGGCGATAACCGGCCGCCTGCGCCGCTTGCTGCGCGCCGCTGATGACCCGGGCAAAAAAGGTGTTAGCGATGGTCGGCACCAGAATCACCAGATTGCCGGTGCGCCGCGAACGAAACTGCACGGCCATCAGGTTCGGCCGATAGCCGGCCTGCTCCACGGCGGCCATGACGCGCTCACGGGTTGGCGCGAGCACGCGCTCGGGCGATTTCAAAGTCCTCGAAACCGTCGCCACGGAAACCCCGGCCAGCCGAGCCACTTCGCGAATATTGGACAAAAACACCTCGTTGTTTCATGCCGATCAGGCGCGGAGCTTACCGCAGGCGACGAGCGATCGAAACGCTGTCGATCATCCGCTGCCATTTGACACCCGGCTATTTCACGCCTAGATTTCGCCCACGATGTAACCGGTTACATCACTCATCAACATTGCATCCAGCTACCGAGACGACTGCCATGTACGCTGCCGCAAAAATAAGAACGGGTTTTGTTGGAGGCGGTGAAGGTTCATTCATTGCCCGTGCCCACCGGCAAGCCGCCGGCCTCGACGGACGCTTCGAACTGGTCTGTGGCGCGTTCAGCCGCGACTCGGAGAATAATCAGCGCACCGCTGCGTCCTTGGGTGTCGCGGCCGAGCGTTGTTACGGCGACTGGCAAACCCTGCTCGCCCGCGAGGCCGCCCTGCCCGCCGAGCAGCGCATGCAACTGCTGGTCATCGTCACTCCCAATCATCTGCACGCACCGATTGCCCGTGAGGCATTGAGCGCCGGTTTTCACGTGTTCAGCGAGAAACCCGCGGCGCTGAACCTCGCCGAGGTGCAGGCGCTGCACTCGGTGGTCATCAACAGCCAGCGAATTTACGGGCTGGCGCACACCTACCTCGGTTACGCGATGGTCTGGCAGGCCCGCGAAATGGTCGCCAGCGGCGTGCTCGGGCGCGTGCGCAAAGTCCTCGTCGAGTACCCGCAAGGCTGGCTCAGCACCGATGTCGCCGGGCAGGGCAACAAGCAGGCCGGCTGGCGCGACGACCCGACGCAATCCGGGATCGGCGGCTGCATCGGCGACATCGGCACCCATGCGTTTTCCCTCGCCGAGTTCGTCACCGGCCAGTCGATTCAGTTCATCAGCGCGATGCTCGGCTCGCATGTCGAGGGTCGGCAACTGGATGACGATGTCGCGATGCTGTTCAAAATGCGCGACGGCGCCAGTGGTGTATTGCTCGCCAGTCAGGTCTGCGCCGGTGAAGAAAACCCGCTGAAGATCCGCGTCTACGGTGACAAGGGTGGGCTGGAGTGGCGTCAGGAAGAGCCGGCCAGTCTGATTCATCGACCGTTGAATGAACCGATGCGCATTCTGCGATCCGGAGTAGGTCAGCCGTGGCTGTGTGCCGCCGCAACCCAACGCATGCGCCTGCCTGCGGGGCATCCCGAAGGTTATCTGGAAGCCATGGCCAACCTGTACGGCGATCTCGCCGAAGCGATTGTGCATGGCGCCGAGGGCCACCAGGCTCCGGGCGTACCGGGCATCGAGACCGGCCTGCGCGGCATGGCCTTCATTGAAACCGCGATCGCCAATCACCTTGGCAATGAAAAGTGGAGCGAGATCCCCGGCCCACTGACAGGAGCCCAGCACAATGCACAGTGATCAGCAAAATTCGACTGGCCTGAAAGGTCCGGGGATTTTCCTCGCGCAATTCATCGCCGACGAAGCGCCTTTCGACACGCTCGCCAACATCGCCGAATGGGCAGCCTCGCAAGGCTACAAAGCCATTCAGTTACCGACCCTCGGCACGCGTTTCATCGACTTGCAGCGCGCCGCTGAGAGCCAGGATTACTGCGACGAACTCATCGCCGTCTGCGCCCGCGCGGGTGTGGTGATCAGTGAGCTGTCGACGCACCTGCAAGGGCAATTGGTCGCGGTGCATCCGGCGTTCGACAGCCTGTTCGACGACTTCGCCCCGCCCGCGCTGCGCGGCAAGCCGCAGGAGCGCACCGAGTGGGCCATTGAGCAGTTGAAACTGGCCGCTCGTGCCAGCAAGCGTTTGGGACTTACGGCCCATGCGACCTTCTCCGGCGCCCTCCTCTGGCCTTACGTCTATCCGTGGCCACAGCGTCCGGCCGGTTTGGTCGAGCAAGGTTTCGCCGAACTGGGCAAGCGCTGGCTGCCGATCCTCGACTGCTTCGAAGAGGCTGGCGTTGATCTGTGCTACGAAATCCATCCCGGCGAAGATTTGCATGACGGCGCTTCGTTCGAGCAGTTTCTTGAGGCGGTGAATCATCACCCTCGCGCCGCAATTCTGTATGACCCGAGCCACCTGCTGCTGCAGCAAATGGACTACCTCGGCTTCATCGACCGTTACCACCAACGCATCCGCATGTTCCACGTCAAGGATGCCGAGTTCCGCCCCGATGCGCGCTCCGGCGTCTACGGCGGCTATCAGGGCTGGGTCGAGCGTCCCGGGCGCTTCCGCTCGCTGGGCGACGGCCAGATCGATTTCAAATCGATCTTCAGCAAATTGTGCCAATACGACTTCAACGGCTGGGCCGTGCTCGAGTGGGAGTGCTGCCTGAAAGACTCCGCACAGGGCGCGGCGCAAGGCGCGGCGTTCATCGAGCGACACATGATCCGCAAGACCGCCAAGGCCTTCGACGATTTCGCCGGAGTCAGCGCTGACGCTGCTTCCAACCGACGCCTGCTCGGTCTGACTGACGATTGATTCATCCGCGTTACCGACATAAAAACAATACGGTGATCTGAAATGAACGTAATGAATGCGCGACTAAGCGTGATGATGTTTTTGCAGTTCTTTATCTGGGGTGGCTGGTTCGTCACCCTCGGCACTTTTCTGGCCACCACGCTCGCTGCCAGCGGCGGCCAGGTCGGCATGGCCTTCGCCACGCAATCTTGGGGCGCGATTCTGGCGCCGTTTGTCATTGGCTTGATTGCCGACCGTTTCTTCAATGCCGAACGCATTCTGGCAGTGCTGCATCTGCTTGGCGCAGTGTTGCTCTATCAGCTCTATCGCGCGGCAGACTTCAGCGCGTTTTATCCCTATGTGCTCGCCTACATGATGGTCTACATGCCGACATTGGCACTGGTGAACGCCGTGGCGTTCCGCCAGATCAAAGACCCGGCGCTTGAGTTCTCGCGCATACGCGTGTGGGGCACGGTGGGCTGGATCGTCGCCGGCGTGGTGATCAGCTTCGTGTTCGCCTGGGACTCGCAGCAAAGCATCGCGGCCGGAGGCTTGCGCAATACGTTCCTGATGTCCGCCGTCGCGTCGCTGTTGCTGGGGCTTTACAGCTTCAGTCTGCCGAGTACTGCGCCGATGAAAAGTGCAGCGGGCTCATCAAGCCTCAAGCAGATGCTCGGGGTCGATGCGTTGGGTTTGCTCAAGGATCGCAGCTATCTGGTGTTCTTCCTCGCCTCGATCCTGATCTGCATTCCGCTGGCTTTCTATTACCAGAATGCCAATCCGTTTCTCGCGGAGATCGGCATGACCAACCCGACAGCGAAGATGGCCATCGGTCAGGTCTCGGAAGTGTTGTTCATGCTGTTGCTGCCGCTGTTCATCCATCGTTTCGGCATCAAGATCGCCCTGCTGGTCGGCATGGCTGCCTGGGCATTGCGTTACGTGCTGTTTGCGTTCGGCAATAACGACGATCAGGCATTCATGCTGCTGATCGGCATTGCCCTGCACGGCGTGTGCTATGACTTCTTCTTCGTGTCCGGGCAGATCTACACCGATGCCAAGGCACCGGAACGCTTCCGCAGCTCGGCGCAAGGTTTGATCACCTTGGCTACGTACGGATTGGGCATGTTGATTGGTTTCTGGATCGCGGGACGAATTACCGACCACTTCACATCAAGCGCAGGGCATGACTGGAGAAGCATCTGGCTGTTCCCCGCCGGTTTTTCCGTGGCGGTATTACTGTGTTTCTGGGCGACATTCAAGAGCCGCGATCGCGACAAGGCCGTGCTGCCGAGTGCGGTTTAGAGCAGAGTTGTAATGCATGAATAGAACGAATGCCGCCTGTGGTTGAGGCGGCATTCGTTATCGATGCTCATCGTTGCGCTCAAGCGGTGCGACGTTCGAGCAGACGGTCAGCGCCACCTTCGGCGACCCGATTGCCTTGCAGATGATCGGAGCCATCAGAGGCTACTGCATCGCTGAACAGCGGGTCGGTTTCGGTCGCAGCGACTGCATCGCTGAACAGCGGGTCGGTTTCGGTTGCGGCTACTGCGTCGCTGAACAAGCGGTCCGTTTGAGTGGAGGCGACCGCGTCGCTGAACAGTGGGTCGGTTTCGGTGGCGGCGAAGGCATTCAGTGCAAAAACCGAGAAAGCGATACCGAGGATAGTCTGGCGTTTCATGATGGTGTGCTCCGAGTTGCAGTGGTTGGGTATGGAGCCGATCTTACGCCGCACCGTGGATATGAGAACTTCATTGACTTAATGGTTGTTATTGACGCAATCAATGGCTGATCGAGCATGAGCCGCTATTGGATCGATCTTCATGCTGTTGCTTACGTCGTTAAGCGAAACGCCCTACAAAGTCGAAAGCATAAAACCGACAATCTCGTTTCTGACAGTTTTTGCGCACAAAAAAAGACCCGTATCAGTCGAAACCGAAACGGGTCTTTCCCCACTTAGACGACCTTATTTCAGGTCGTCAAAGTGATCTCGCAGGAACTCGTAAAAGCGCAAGGCTTTCAACAATCTCCATACAAGGCTCAGCGTACGCAGCAAAAGCTTCATACGTTTTGGCCTCCAGTGCTGGCGGCCAAACCTCCAGCAAACTTACCGGACCATGCGTGCCTTCAGCCGACTGGTTAGGGTGGCTGGTGAGGCGGCCGGTTGAAATCCCTTCGAGACATCATTCCGGCACGGGTGCGAATCCGCGTCGAAGGGCGTAAAACCTTTCGCGCCCCCGGCCAAACCTCTCAGCCGCTCTATCAGTTGAGCGCGGGCATATTAACCTGAAAACCCCAAGACAAAAGTGCCGCTCATACCGTTATCCATCAAACAACGACCCGCCTTTGTTAAATGTTATTTCTGCCAGACATTCTTCAACAAACATAAACATATAAATTCTCCGCAGGGCTGTAGACGCGCTTGTTTCGAACGCCTGTTCAACCGTTGCAAGGAACGGTAAAACTCCCTACCATGGCAATCCTGGTTAGGGTGGCTGGTGAAGCACCTGGCTTCGATCGCAAATCGACGCCCACTAAAAACCGCCCCGCGAAGGCGGTTTTTTTTCGTCTGCGTTTTCTGGTCCCATCCAAGGCACATTGCCTGACGCGCCCCGCCCTGCGCACCTGCACAAATCTTCTAAACACTCTCCTCCTCCACGCGGTATTTTAGAAACGCCCCTGCTCAACCGCCCTATGGAATCCTCCCATGGACAAACGCAACTGGATCTCTCTCTCCCAGGATGTCGATACCGGGATCGAGTCGATTCGTGCGCATTTCCGAGGGCATGCCTACGATCCGCACTGGCATGACAGCTTTCTCGTCGGCGTTACCGAGCAAGGCGTCCAGCAATTCAACTGTCGCCGGGTGCGTCATCGCAGTACGCCGGGGCATGTGTTTCTGCTTGAGCCGGGTGAAATCCACGATGGCCACGCGCCGACCGAGGATGGCTTTACCTATTCGATGCTGTATCTGGATCCGCACTGGCTGGAGCGTGAACTGCACGCGCTGTTCGAAGAGGCACCCGCCGACAGTCAGCCAGGCTTTGCCGACACACTGAGCCACGATCCGCGCCTGTCGACGGCGATCGTGCAAGCCTTCCACGCGTTACATGACGGCGATCTGCGCATCGTCCGGCAGACTGCGCTGGATGGCCTGCTGGTGTCCCTCACCCGCCATCTCGACTGGCGCAAGCGTCAGGACTTCGATCCGCGCCTGCCACTGGTTGCGCAGGTTGCGCGCGACTATCTGCATGCCCACACCTACGAAGACATCGGCCTCGACGACCTAGCGCAAGCCTGTGGTGTCGATCGTTTTCGCCTGACCCGCGCGTTCAAGGCCGCTTTCGGTCTGGCACCCCACGCCTACCTGATCCAGTTGCGCCTGGCCAAGGCACGGCAATTGCTCGCGCGCGGCGAGACGCCAGCGCAGGTGGCCAGCGTGCTTGGTTTTGCCGATCAGAGTCACCTCGGTCGCTGGTTCCGCCGCGCCTATCAACTGACCCCGGCGGACTACCGCAGACGCTGCTCAAATCTTCCAGACTGAGGCCCGCCCGCTGGCGATCATGGTGTCCTGTTTCGACTTTCAGGAATTTGCACCATGGCTTCTTTACTGCCCTTTCTGCTGTTTGCTTTCGTCGCCTCGATCACTCCGGGGCCGACCAATATTCTGGTGCTGAGCCACAGTTCGCGGCGCGGATTGATTGCCACGTTGCCGATCATTTTCGGCGCCTGTGCGGCGGCCGCGTTGATCGTGCTGGTGGTCGGGCTCGGCGCTGGCGAAACCCTGTTGCGCTTTCCGCGCGTGCAGCAAGCCATGGCCTGGGCTGGCGTGCTCTGGTTGAGCTGGCTGGCGTGGCAGATCTTTCGCAGCCCGCCGCCATCGCTGGACCCGAATGCCGCTCAGGAACAAGGCTTGAGCGTATTCGGCGCGGCGCTACTGCAACTGATCAACCCGAAGGTGTGGATGATGGCTGTGGCGGTGGTCAGCGTATTCGTTGGCGGCGGCGACAAGACGCTGCGCCTGCTGGTGTTGTCGCTGGCATTTCTGCTGGTGTCGCTGCCGTGCATGACGCTCTGGGCGCTGCTCGGCGTCGGCAGCGCGCGGTTGCTCAGCTCACCGCAAGCGTTCAAGCGAATGAACGCGGCACTGGCCCTTCTTCTGCTGCTCTCGGCCTGGCTGGCCGTGTTGGTCTAATGCCCGGTGGCTTGCCGGTATTGGCGTGGTGTAAACCCGGTCGAGGCCTTGAACTGACGGGTGAAAGCGCTGTGATCGGTGTAGCCGCATTGCAGCGCAACCTCGGTAATCGGCAAGTCGCTGTGCAGCAATCGATGCGCGTGTTCCAGGCGGACTTTCTGAATCATCTGCCGTGGTGTCAGGTGAAAAACGCGTTTGCAGTAGCGTTCCAGTTGCGCCACGGAAATCCCGGCGATCCGCGTCAGTTCACCCAGCGTCACCCGCCGGTTGAAGTTGCCGCGAATGTATTCATCGACAGCCGCCAGGCGCTCGAACGCCGGGTGGGTTTCGCTGGCTGATTGCAGATCCACCGAGATCCCCACCAGGCCGATGATCGTCCCGTCACGGTTGTAGATCGGTCGTTTGTGGGTCAGGCACCAGCCCGGTTCGCGACTGCCATACAGGTGCAGTTCGAGCTGATCCTCCAGCACAAATCCTTCCTCCAGCACCTTGCGATCCTGCTCGGTATAACCCGGGCCCAACTGCGCCGGGAACACCTGCGCACTGGTTTTGCCGAGTAACGGGCGCAGGTCCTTCAAGCCACAGCGCTGCACCAGCGTACGGTTGGCCAGCACATAGCGCGCTTGCAGATCCTTGATGAAGATCGCCGCATTGGGGATGACATCGAGTATCGGCAACAACTGCGCGGCACCGGCGACCATCTCTTCGAGGGTCTGCGCACGCAAGCCGTCAGTGCCCTGGCACAGGATCGAAAACGCTGACTGCATCAAACACTTCCCCCTCGAGATGAACCGCCAGAAAAGCTGTCCGCGAGCAGAGTGCAGCAACGTCACGGCCCTGTCGAGGCCCAGCAATCGCCAGCGCCATTGTGCTGAATTCGTCATCGATCCCTGCATAAAACATCAATCGCCGCCGCCGTCGACCCGTGCAAAGTCTGCTCGTCCCCGTGACACAACTGCCTATCCAATAACTCACAAGAAGGCGATGCCATGTCAGGCCAAGGCAAGTTCAAAAAACAGCTTTCATTGATCGACCTCACCTTTATCGGACTCGGCGCGATCTTCGGCTCCGGCTGGTTGTTCGCCGCCAGCCATGTCTCGGCGATTGCCGGTCCGGCGGGGATTTTCTCCTGGTTGCTGGGCGGCTTTGCCGTGTTGCTGCTGGGCATCGTCTACTGCGAACTGGGCGCGGCATTGCCCCGGGCCGGCGGGGTGGTGCGCTACCCGGTTTATTCCCACGGCCCGCTGCTCGGCTACCTGATGGGCTTCATTACGCTGATTGCGTTTTCCAGTCTGGTGGCGATCGAAGTGGTCGCCTCGCGCCAATACGCGGCGGCGTGGTTTCCCGGCCTGACCAAGGCTGGCAGTGGCGATCCGACGATCCTCGGCTGGCTGGTGCAGTTCGGCCTGCTCTGCGTGTTTTTCCTGCTCAACTACCGCAGCGTGAAGACCTTCGCCAAGGCCAACAATCTGGTCAGCGTGTTCAAATTCATCGTGCCGCTGCTGGTGATCGGCGTGCTGTTCACTTTCTTCAAACCGGAGAACTTTCAGGTTCAGGGATTCGCTCCATTCGGCCTGTCCGGCGTGGAGATGGCGGTCTCTGCCGGCGGAATCATCTTTGCCTACCTGGGCCTGACGCCGATCATTTCCGTGGCCAGCGAAGTGAAGAATCCACAGCGCACCATTCCCATCGCGCTGATTCTTTCAGTACTGCTGTCGACCCTGATTTACGTGCTGCTGCAAATGGCCTTTCTCGGCAGCATCCCGACGGAAATGCTCGCCAACGGCTGGGCGGGTATCAGCAAGGAATTCGCCCTGCCCTATCGCGACATCGCCCTGGCGCTCGGTGTCGGCTGGCTGGCCTATCTGGTGGTCGCCGATGCGGTGATCTCGCCGAGCGGCTGCGGCAACATCTACATGAACGCCACGCCGCGAGTGATCTACGGCTGGGCGCAGACCGGCACCTTCTTCAAGGTCTTCACCCACATCGATGAAAAGTCCGGCATCCCGCGTCCGGCGCTGTGGCTGACTTTCGCCCTGTCGGTGTTCTGGACCCTGCCATTCCCGTCGTGGGAAGCGCTGATCAACGTGGTCTCCGCCGCGCTGGTGTTGAGCTATGCGGTGGCGCCAGTGTCGGTTGCGGCGCTGCGCCGCAATGCGCCGGACATGCCGCGCCCGTTCCGGGTCAAGAGCATGGGCCTGCTCGGGCCGGTGTCGTTCATCATCGCCGCGCTGATCGTCTACTGGTCGGGCTGGAACACCGTATCGTGGCTGCTTGGCCTGCAAATCCAGATGTTTGTCATCTACCTGTTCTGCGGTCGCTTTGTGCCGACCGCACACCTGAGTCTGGCGCGTCAGGTGCGCTCATCGGCGTGGCTGATCGCGTTCTACGCGGTGACTATCGTGCTGTCTAAACTCGGCACCTTCGGGGGCCTGGGCATCCTCGCCCATCCGTTCGATACGATCGTCGTCGCCGCTTGCGCCACCGGTATTTACTACTGGGGCGCAGCGACCGGCGTGCCTGCCCATCTGCTGCGCCTGGACGACGAGGACGAAGAAAGCGAAAGCCCTGCGCCCTCGCCAACCGTCACCGCCCGCCCTGCCGGCGCCTACTGAAATCATCCAACGGGATCTCTTCATGAAACGAGTACACGTCATTGATTCCCACACCGGCGGCGAGCCGACGCGACTGGTGATGAGCGGCTTCCCCGAGCTGTCCGGCAACAGCATGGTCGAGAAACGCGACGCCCTGCGCAGCCAGCACGATCAGTGGCGCCGCGCCTGTCTGCTCGAGCCACGCGGCAACAATGTGCTGGTCGGCGCGCTCTATTGCCAACCGGTGTCGCCTGATGCCACCTGCGGGGTGATCTTCTTCAACAACGCCGGATACCTGGGCATGTGCGGCCACGGCACCATTGGCCTGATCAATTCGTTGCAGCATCTGGGGAAAATCCACCCGGGCGTGCACAAGATCGACACACCGGTGGGGCAAGTCAGCGCGACGCTGCACGACGATGGCTCGGTCACTCTGGGCAACGTGCCCGCCTACCGCTATCGCAAACAAGTACCAGTGGACGTGCCCGGTTTTGGTCGCGTAGTCGGTGATATCGCCTACGGCGGCAACTGGTTTTATCTGGTCTCCGAGCATGGCCAGAGGTTAACGATGGACAACGTCGAACACCTGACCGCGTACACCTGGGCCATGCTCAAGGCGCTGGAAGATCAGGGCATTTTTGGCGAAGACGGCGCGGTCATCGACCACATCGAACTGTTCGCCGATGACGATCGGGCCGACAGCCGCAACTTCGTCATGTGCCCCGGCAAAGCCTATGACCGCTCACCATGCGGCACCGGCACCAGCGCCAAACTTGCCTGCCTGGCCGCCGACGACAAGCTGCAAGCGGGCGCACCGTGGATCCAGGCGAGCATCACCGGCAGCCAGTTCGAAGGGCGCTTCGAATGGGAGGGCGAACGCATTCGCCCGTTCATCACCGGCCGCGCCTACATGACCGCCGACAGCACCTTGCTGATCGACGAAACCGACCCGTTCGCGTGGGGCATCTGAGCCGCCACGCCGCTTTTCCACCTCGAATCAAACGAAATGCCAAGGAGTTGAACCATGAGCGACAACATCTTCACCGGCTGCATGCCGGCCCTGATGACCCCATGCACCGCCCAGCGCAAACCGGACTTCGATGCGCTGGTGGCCAAGGGACGCGAGCTGATCGATGTCGGCATGAGCGCCGTGGTCTATTGCGGCTCGATGGGCGACTGGCCGCTGCTGACTGAAGCCGAGCGCCAGGAAGGCGTGGCGCGCCTGGTCGCTGCCGGGGTGCCGACCATCGTCGGCACTGGTGCAGTGAATACCCGAGAAGCGGTTTCCCACGCAGCGCATGCGGCGAAAGTCGGCGCGCAAGGCTTGATGGTCATTCCGCGCGTGCTGTCCCGTGGTGCTTCGGCGACGGCGCAAAAGGCCCACTTCGCCGCCATTCTGCAAGCCGCACCGAACTTGCCGGCGGTGATCTACAACAGCCCTTACTACGGCTTCGCCACCCGCGCCGATCTATTTTTTGAACTGCGCCGTGAATACCCAAACCTGATCGGCTTCAAGGAATTCGGCGGCGGCGCGGACCTGCGCTACGCGGCCGAGAACATCACCTCCAAGGATGACGACGTGACGCTGATGGTCGGCGTCGACACGCAAGTGGTGCACGGCTTCGTCAACTGCAACGCCACCGGCGCCATTACCGGCATCGGCAACGCCCTGCCCCGCGAAGTGCTGCAACTGGTGGCGCTGAGCAAGCAGGCCGCGCAAGGCGATGCCAAGGCCCGGCGCCAGGCGCGGGAACTGGAGTCGGCGCTGGCGGTGCTGTCCTCGTTCGACGAAGGTTGCGATCTGGTGCTGTATTACAAGCATCTGATGGTGCTCAACGGCGACAAGGAATACACCCTGCACTTCAACGAAAGCGACGTGCTGAGCGACTCGCAACGGCGCTATGCCGAGAAGCAGTATTCGCTGTTCCGTCACTGGTACGAAAACTGGTCCGCCGAGCAGAACTTCGCCTGACCGCCACCTGCCGCGAGTCATCACGATTCGCGGCAGGCCTCGCTCATTTCACAGGAAGACACCATGACTCTGACGGGCAACATGCTGATCGGCCAACAATCCGTGACGGGCCATCGTCCAGCCTTTCGCGGGATTGATCCGGCGACCAACCAGGCACTTGAACCGCAGTACGCCGGGGCGTCAGCCGAACAGGTGGAACAGGCGTGCGCCCTGGCCTGGACGGCGCAAGACGCGTACCGCGAAACCAGCCTGAGCACCCGTGCGGCATTTCTCGAAAGCATTGCCGAACACATCGAAAACCTTGGCGATGAACTGATCGAACGCGCCCACGCCGAAACCGGTCTGCCGCCTGCACGCCTTCAGGGCGAACGTGGCCGCACCTGCTCGCAATTGCGCCTGTTCGCCCGTACCGTGCGCGCGGGTGAATGGCTGGACGTGCGCGTCGACAGTGCGCAACCGCAACGCCAACCACTGCCGCGCTCCGACTTGCGCCAGCGGCAGATTGCCCTGGGGCCGGTCGCGGTGTTTGGTGCGAGCAACTTTCCGCTGGCATTTTCCGTGGCCGGTGGCGACACCGCCGCAGCACTGGCGGCCGGTTGCCCGGTAATCGTCAAGGCGCACAGCGCCCATCCGGGCACCAGCGAACTGGTCGGCCGCGCAGTGGCGCAAGCGGTCAAAGCCTGCGCTCTGCCCGAGGGCGTGTTTTCCTTATTGTTCGATTCTGGCTACGAAGTCGGCATCGCATTGGTCAGCGACTGGCGCATCAAAGCCGCTGGTTTCACCGGCTCGCGCACTGGCGGTCTGGCCTTGATGAAAGCTGCGCAAGCGCGGGCCGAGCCGATCCCGGTGTATGCGGAAATGAGCTCGATCAACCCGGTTTTGCTGTTTCCCGCCGCGCTGGAAAATCGCGCGCAGGCGCTGGCCGAAGGGTTTGTCGCGTCGCTGACACTGGGCGCCGGGCAGTTCTGCACCAACCCGGGATTGCTGATTGCCCGCAAAGGCCCGGCGCTCGACGGGTTCCTCGGCGCGGTAGCGGAACTGATCCCGCGCAGCGCGGCGCAAACCATGCTCACGCCCGGCATCTTCGGCGCCTGTCAAACAGGCGTGACGGCTCTGCAAGACAATCCCCGTGCACGCGCGGTAGCGGTTGGCCAAGCCGGCGGCGGCCCGAATCAGTGTCAGACGCATGTCTTCAGCACCGATGCAGCGGATTTTCTTGCCGATCAAAGCTTGCAAGCCGAGGTCTTCGGCGCGACAGCGCTGATCGTGCAATGCAGCAGTGACGAAGAAATCCGTCAGGTCTGCGCCCATCTCGAAGGTCAACTGACCGCGACATTGCACATGGATGACGCGGACCTTGCTTTGGCGCGCGCGTTGCTGCCAACCCTCGAGCGCAAGGCCGGGCGCTTGCTGGTCAATGGCTGGCCGACCGGCGTGGAAGTCTGCGATGCGATGGTGCATGGCGGGCCTTACCCGGCGACCTCGGATGCGCGCAGCACCTCGGTGGGCACTGCGGCGATCCTGCGTTTCCTGCGGCCGGTGTGCTATCAGGATTTCCCCGACAGCTTGCTGCCGACGGTGCTGCAACAGACCAATCCGCTCAACCTTCGGCGCTTGCTCGATGGCCAACGGGAAGCGACACGCCATGGCGAATAATCCATCGCACGACATCGCCGTGGTCGGCGCGGGGATCATCGGCGTCGCTTGCGCACTGCGTCTGGCGCGCCAGGGTTTGCGCGTGGTGGTCATCGATCAGCAGGAACCGGGGCATGGCGCTTCGTTCGGTAATGCCGGGCATCTGGCCACCGAGCAGGTGTTCCCGATTGCTGACGTGTCGATCCTCAAGCGTTTGCCGGCCATGCTGATGGACCCGATGGGGCCGCTGCGTCTGGACTGGAAGTACCTGCCGCGCGCCCTGCCGTGGTTCACCCGCTTGCTGCTGAATCTGCGGCCTGAGCCTTTTCAGAAAACCGTCGCCGGCTTGCGCGCGCTCAACGAAAGCAGCCTCGACGCGTGGCAGCGCTTGTTCAGCGATATCCAGCGCACCGATCTGCTCAAGGTTGACGGCTCGTTACTGGTCTTCGAAAAACCTGAATCCCGTCAGGCCATCGAAGCCTTGCAGGCGCGACTGCATCAGCAGCAGGTGCCGGTGGACTATTGGCAAGCGGGGCCGATTCGCGAAACGGCGCCGCAGCTCAGCGAACAGATTCAGGGCGGACTGTTTTTCCCGCGAACCGGGCATTTCCTTGATCCCTATCGGGTGGTCTGCGCACTGGTCGAAGCGGCTCGCAGCAGCGGCGTGAGTTTTCTCCAGCAGCAGGTTCAGGGCGGCTACGTGCAGGAAAACGGTGTCTTGTTGATGACCGGCAACGGCGGTGTGACGGCCAGCCGCGTGTTACTGGCCTGCGGTGCGCATTCGGCAAAACTCACCGCCGCTCTGACCGGCAAGCAGGTACCGTTGGACACCGAACGTGGCTATCACCTGATGCTGCCGCACGAGCATGATCGCCTGCCCTTCCCCGTCACCTCGCTGGAACGCAAATTCATCATGACGCCGATGCGCGAAGGCCTGCGTCTGGCCGGCACAGTCGAATTCGCCGGGGTGGAGCGGCCAGCGAACATGGCACGTGCCTGGCAGTTGCAGCGCCTGAGCCAAGGTCTGTTTCGCAAGGACCTGAACGCTGATGGCGCGACGCCGTGGATGGGCTTTCGCCCGTCGCTGCCGGATTCGCTGCCGGTGATCGATCAGGTTTGCGCCGGCAAGGTCTTGCTTGCCTTCGGTCATCAGCATCTGGGCCTGACGCAGGCGGCGCTGACGGCGGAGATGATCGGGCAGATGGTCTCAGGCGCGGCCGGCGAGTTGCCGAATGCCGACGCCTACCGACTGGCGCGTTTCTAAGCGTGCTTCAGCGCGTCGCCGTGATGCATGGCCAGGTGGCCGGTCTTGTCGCTCTTGACCTCGTACTGCGGCGCGTCTTTCGAGGCCGGGCGGTGGCGGCCCATGAACTCGGTATCGCGAGTGTGCACCTTGACCACTTTGCCGTGGATTTCGCCTGCCTCGGAATTCCAGCGCACCGCTTCGCCGACTTTGAATGAACTGCTCATCATTGCGTCCTCGCCTCTGGCTGTTGATTTATGGAGCCGCGCGCGTCGGAGAAATTCCGCTTTTTGCGAGGCGACCGAAGGCAGGCAAAAAAATCGAACGGCGAAAATCGCCCGCACCTCCAACCTGCACAAGCCGTAGAAAACGGCCATGACGAGGTGTGAGATGAATAACGATCAAGGCAAGCAAGGTGACGATCCGCTCCCAACCACGCCCGACCCGCTGAGTCCGGGGCGTACCGAGGTCGATCCGATGAAGGAACGCGGCATCGATGAGCTACCCGACAACGAAGGCGTAATCCCGCTGGATGATGACAGTACCGGCCTGGATCCGGAGCGCGTACGTCAGGAAACCGATAACGCCGAGATGGACGACCAGCCCAATCCGCGTTGAGCCTGAAACGGCAGCCATACGGCTGCCTTTCGGTTGCCTTTCGGTTGCGCAATCAACAGCAGAATCAGGCAAGCATTTCACAGAAATGCACTACCTCGCGCTCCGACCCAGGCGCAACAATGGGCGTCCGACAACCCCATGGAGGATGCTCACATGCTCGTACAAGCCTACGGCGCCCACGCTGGCGACAAACCTCTTGAGCCGATGCAGATCAACCGCCGTGCCCCGGCGGCGCACGACGTGCAGATCGATATCGCTTTCTGCGGCATCTGCCATTCCGACTTGCATCAGGTGCGCGCCGAATGGGCTGGCACGCAATTCCCCTGCGTGCCCGGCCATGAAATCGTCGGCCGCGTCTCGGCGGTTGGCGATCACGTCAAAAACTACAAGGTCGGCGATCTGGTCGGTGTCGGCTGCATCGTCGACAGCTGCCAGCACTGCGATGACTGCGAATCCGGTCTGGAAAATTACTGCGACGGCATGATCGGCACCTACAATTTCCCGACCCCGGACGCACCGGGCTGGACCCTCGGCGGCTATTCGCAAAACATCGTCGTGCACGAGCGCTATGTGTTGCGCATCCGTCATCCCGAGGCGCAACTGGCAGCCGTCGCGCCGCTGCTCTGCGCCGGCATTACCACCTACTCGCCGCTGCGCCACTGGAACGCTGGCCCCGGCAAGAAAGTTGGCGTGGTCGGCATCGGTGGCCTGGGCCACATGGGCATCAAACTGGCCCACGCCATGGGCGCCCATGTCGTCGCCTTCACCACCTCCGAATCCAAGCGCGAAGCGGCCAAGGCGCTGGGTGCGGACGAAGTGGTGGTGTCGCGCAATGCCGAAGAAATGGCGGCACACACCAAGAGCTTCGACTTCATCCTCAATACCGTCGCAGCGCCGCACGATCTCGACGCCTTCCTCGTGCTGCTCAAGCGCGATGGCGCGTTGACCCTGGTCGGAGCGCCCGCATCGCCGCATCCGTCGCCGAACGTATTCAACCTGATCACCAAGCGGCGCACCATTGCCGGTTCAATGATCGGCGGCATTCCCGAGACCCAGGAGATGCTGGATTTCTGCGCCGAGCACGGCATCGTTTCCGACATCGAGTTGATCCGCGCCGACCAGATCAACGAGTCCTATGAGCGCATGCTCAAGGGCGACGTGAAATACCGCTTCGTCATCGACAACGCAACGCTCGCCGGCTAAGCGCCAACGTCCATCGGCAGCGCCGTGCTGCCGATGGCTTGAGGGATTCCATCGGCGCGATTTGACAGCGCCCGCGTTGCTCGCCAGAGTCGCACCCCTTTTTCCACCGCTGGGTGAACGGGGTCGCCATTGAACCAACAGACATTGTCCATGCGCCTGGAGCGCGTCGCTGCCCACGTGCCGGTCGGCGCGCGGCTGGCGGATATCGGCTCGGATCACGCCTATTTGCCGGTTGCCCTGATGCGCCGAGGGCTGATTACAGCGGCGGTGGCTGGCGAGGTCGCGCGCACGCCATTTCACGCGGCGCAACGCACCGTCAATGACAACGACCTGCGCGGCCAGATCAGCGTGCGTCTGGCCGATGGCCTGGCGGCGATCAGGCCTGACGACGGCATCAGCGCCATCACCCTGTGCGGCATGGGCGGCGAAACCATTCGCGATATTTTCGACAGTGGCAAAGCCCATCTCAGTGGCCACGAACGCTTGATCCTGCAACCCAACGGCGGCGAGCAAGCACTGCGCCAGTGGTTGATGGATAACAGTTACCGGATCGTTTGCGAAGAAGTGCTGCACGAGAACCGCTTCGACTACGAAATTATCGTTGCCGAGCGGGCCTCTGATCCGGTGACTTACGATGCCAGGGAACTGTTTTTCGGTCCGCTGCATCTGCAGGCGCGCTGCCCGGCATTTCTGCACAAATGGCAACGCAGGCTGAAGCAGCGGCAAAAGACGTTGGGGCAGTTTACGCGAGCGCAACAGACGTTGCCGGAGGACAAAATTCTTGCGCTGAAGCAAGAGGTGCAGTGGATCAGCGAATTGCTCGGGTGACTGTGCCGCCGTCTTCGCGAGCAGGCTCGCTCCCACAGGAAATTGCATTTCTCCTGAGGAAACACGGTCAACTGTCGGAGCGAGCCTGCTCGCGAAAGCGGTGGGTCAAGCTACAGAGCAACCAAGTTGGCCGCAGCCGTCGGAAAAACAAAAAGCCTGCTGTTAAAAGCAGGCTTTTTCGTGGGTCGTGAACTTACTTCTGCTGCGTCAGCGCCGAGTAGCTGTTCATCAGGTTGCGGTAGTTAGGAATGCGCTGCGACAACAGATTGCCCAGGCCTTCAATGTCGTTGCGCCAGTCGCGGTGCAGCTCACAGGCCACCGAGAACCAGTTCATCATCTGCGCGCCGGCCTGAGTCATGCGGCTCCACGCGGCTTGCTGCACGGTGGTGTTGAAGGTGCCGGACGCATCGGTGACTACGAACACATCGAAACCTTCAGCCAATGCTGACAGGGTCGGGAACGCGACACACACATCCGTGACCACACCGGCAATGATGATCTGCTTGCGCCCGGTGGCCTTGATCGCCTTGACGAAATCTTCATTGTCCCAGGCGTTGATCTGGCCAGGGCGAGCGATGTACGGCGCGTCCGGGAACATCTCTTTCAACTCCGGTACCAGCGGGCCGTTCGGGCCTTGTTCGAAGCTGGTGGTGAGGATCGTCGGCAGGTCGAAGAACTTGGCCAGATCCGCCAGCGCCAGCACGTTGTTCTTGAACTCGTTCGGCGAGAAGTCCTGCACCAGCGAGATCAGACCGGTCTGGTGGTCAACCAGCAGCACGATAGCGTCGTCTTTGTTCAGGCGGTTGTAGGTTGGAGTGGTCATGGTGTGCGTCCCTTTTCAAGTTTTGAGTTTTGTTGTTGCGTTCAAGTTGGGTACAGATTACTGACGCACAGCAAAGGGATAAATCGGCTGAAAAGCGTTTCACCGTCCACCTGAACAGGACAATCGAGAGCTGCCCCCCAACAAAAACGCGTGCAGGTCGTTCTGATTAGATACACCACAGTACAAATGATGTACCTCAGCCCCCATTTATCAACTCCTCGCAACTTCCTAAAGTCCTCTCCAACAGCCACCCGCCATCCCGACGGGCCAGCGACAGAGGAAATCATCATGAGCACATCGAAAAAAGTAGTTGTCATCACCGGCGCCTCGCAAGGCATCGGTGCAGGTCTGGTCGAAGGCTTTCGCGCCCTTGGCCATCAAGTGGTCGCTACCTCGCGCTCGATCAAAGAGTCGAGCGACCCGGATGTCCTGGCCGTCGCCGGTGACATTGCCGATCCGCAAACCGCCGAGCGCGTGATTCGCGCCGCTGTTGCCCGCTTCGGTCGCGTCGATACGCTGGTCAACAATGCCGGGATCTTTCTGGCCAAGCCGTTCACCGCTTACAGCCAGGCGGACTATGCCCAGGTCGTGGCGACCAACATGAGTGGCTTCTTCTACATCTCGCAACTGGCCATCGCCGAGATGGAAAAACACGGCAGCGGCCACGTCGTCAGCGTCACTACCAGCCTGGTCGATCATGCAATCGATGGCGTGCCTTCGGTATTGGCGTCGCTGACCAAGGGCGGCATCAACGCCGCGACTAAATCCCTGGCGATCGAGTACGCCAAGCGCGGCATTCGGGTCAACGCCGTGTCGCCGGGCATCATCAAAACGCCGATGCACGCTGAGGAAACCCATCAGGCGCTGGGCAGCCTGCACCCGGTCGGCCACATGGGCGAAATCGACGACATCGTGCAAGCGATCCTCTACCTCGACGGCGCAAATTTCGTCACTGGCGAGATCCTGCATGTCGACGGTGGCCAGAGCGCCGGCCATTGATCGAAACCCTGCAACGCCGCCGGTGGATACCGGCGGCGTCGTTGGTTGTGGTACACAGAGGATGAACGTCCGTCGATCCTCGGTGCGAGCCACAATGAAACGCCATTTTGAAGATTTGCAGTTAGGCAGTATCGAACTGTTCTGCCTGGCCGCCGAAGCCGGCAGCTTCACCGCCGCCGCGCAACTGGCCGGGGTCACGCCCGCTGCGGTGAGCCGGTCGATTCTGCGTCTGGAGCAACGCCTGGGTTCGCGACTGTTTGCCCGCACCACGCGCAGCATTCGCCTCACCGACGCCGGCCGGAGCTTCTTCGAACAATGCAGCCAGGCGCTGACGCAACTGGTCGAAGCGCAGCAGGAAGTCATGGGCGCGCAGACTTCGCCATCGGGTCGACTGCGCATCAGCCTGCCGACCACCTACGGGCATCACCGCATCCTGCCGCTGCTGCCGAAATTTCGCGCGTTGTACCCCGAGGTCACGGTCGACGTGCACTTGGGCAATCGCAATATCGACTTCGTTGAAGAGGGCTACGACCTGGCGATACGCGTGCGCGCGCAACCGGACTCGACCCTGATCGCGCGCCTGCTGGAAGACGCCGCCCTGGTGGTGGTCGCCGCCCCCGAATATCTGCATAGAGCCGGCACGCCGCAGACCCTCGACGATCTCATTGCGCATGAGTGCATCCAGTTCGAATTGCCCAGCAGCGGGCGGCGGATTTCCTGGCTGTTTCAGGAAAACGGCCGGGACCTGGAAGTGATTTCCGACGGTGGCTATTCCTGTTCCGACGATGTGCTCGGCGGTGTGACGCTGGCCAAGCACGGCGCCGGGCTGTTTCAGACTTACCGTTTCATCGTCGAGCAAGAACTCGCCGATGGTCGCCTGATTGAAGTGCTGCAACCGTACGCCGGACGTTCGCGCCCCTACACCCTGCTCTACCCGCACGGCCGCTATGTGCCGCAGCGGGTGCGGGCGTTTGTGGATTTTCTGCTGGGGTTTCGTGAGCAATGGGCAGGACCCGCGCGGTAATCAACCGGTCTGACGCAGGCGGCTAAGTTCCTTGGACGGCGGGCAGCCGAACTGGCGGTTGTATTCACGGCTGAACTGCGAAGCGCTTTCGTAGCCGACGCGGTAACAGGCGCTGGACACGTCCAGCCCTTCATTGATGATCAGCCGCCGCGCCTCTTGCAGGCGCAGCTGTTTTTGATATTGCAGCGGACTCATCGCGGTGACGGCTTTGAAGCGGTGATGCAGCGCCGAGTTGCTCAGATTGGCCACCTGCGCCAGCGCGTCGATGCGCAGCGGCTCGGTGAAATTCTTGTTCAGCCAGTCGATAGCCCGCGTGACCCGGTGGGTCTGCGAATCGCTGACGGCGATTTCATACAGCAGATGCCCGTGCTGGCCGCGCAGCAGGCGGTAATACAGCTCGCGCAACGCCATCGGCGCGAGCATGCCGATGTCGCGCGGATTATCCAGCAGGCGCACCAGACGCAGCATGGTGTCGAGCAGGGTCACGTCGATCTTGTCGAGAAACATCCCGCGCCCGGCGTCTTGCGGCATGCCGGTCAGCGGTGATTCGGCAATCAGTTGCGTCAGTTGCGCCGGGTCGAAATCCAGCCGTACGCAAAAATACGGCGCCTCGGGCGAGGCTTCGATCACCCGTCCCGACACCGGCAACGTCACTGACACCACCAGATAATTCAGCGGGTCGTAGAGGAAGCGTTCGTCACCCAGCCCGACTTCCTTGCGCCCCTGCACGATCAGGCACAACGCCGGCCGGTGCACAACGTGAATCAGCTCGGACGGGCCATCGAGACGGATCACGTGCAGCGGCGCAATCGCCGTTTCGTAAGTGCCCGGCGCGTCGAAGCGTTGAGTCAGCAAGCGCACCAGTTCGGCGCGATACACCGCCGTGTCGTGGAGGATGGAAGCGTCGTGGTTATCCATGCAAAGGGCCTCGAAAGCAGACGAAGGTGGGTCAACTGCGGAGGAAGATTAGCCAGTTTTATCCAGCGGCGACTAGATCAAAGATGCTGCAGATTTGCCTGATTCTGCGTGCTCGTGTTACTGGCAAAGCCATGGGCGCGTTATCACACGCGCCCTTGGCTTCTCACCCGACTATCAACCCGCCGTTACCGTCATGCCGCCATCGGCCATGACCACCGAGCCGACCATGAAACTGGCGCGGTCGGAGGCGAGGAAGGTGACGATTTCGGCAATTTCCTCCGGCTGCGCCGCCCGACCGATTGGCGCCGCTTCGCCGTGCTGCGCGAGGAAGCCCGGGCCGTCCTCGACCACGTCATTGAGGATGTTAGTCACCACATCGCCGACGCCGATGGCATTGACGCGAATGCCGTGCTCGATGACTTCCAGGGCCAGCGTACGGGTCAGTTGTGCCAGCGCCCCTTTGGAAGCGGTGTAGGCGGCAATGGTCGGAAAGGCAAAGTACGACGCATAGGAAGCGATATTGACGATCGCGCCGGACTTGTTCGGGATCATCGCCTTGACCGCTTCGCGGCAGTGCAGGAAGGCGGCCGTGGCATTCACTGCCTGGATCTTTTCCCAGTCGTCGCGGCTCATGTCGATCACTGCTTTGTTGATAATGATCCCGGCGTTGTTGACCAGAATATCCAGGCGCCCGAACTGCTCGACGGCAAGGCCTACTGCACGTTCGGCGGCGCCGTCCTCGGTGATGTCCGCCACCAGCGGCACCAGATCGGGACGAGCCAGTGCTTCGACAGCCGGGTTGAGGTCTTCGGCAATCACCTTGGCGCCGCGAGCGTGCAGCATCAGCGCAATCGCCTTGCCGATGCCACTGGCCGCGCCAGTGACCAGTGCAACTTTACCGGCGACTTCTTGTGGCAGGGTGTGGTTGAAATCAGTCATGGTTTTAACTCCTCGATAGCGAATCGGTGTTGCGCCTGATGGCGCGGTCGTAAACACGGCTTCACTGTCGCGCACTGTCCGCCGCCGGGCTTTCGGGCGATTGCCGGGACTGTCGGAGTTTTGCGCTGGAATTTCCTGCCCGCCCGCCCTAACCTGCAAAATCATTCACAGCCGAAGCTTTTGATGGAGCGTCCTGTGCCCTCTACCAGCCCCGCTACACCGACAATCAGCCAGCCCGCGCGCATCGCCGCCGAAGCCATGCCGGAGCATCTGCCCGGTATTGCGGAAACGACCACGCCGCGGCCGCAGATCAAGGATGCAGTGGTGCAGCTGTTCCGCCATCAGACTCTGCTTGAGCCGATCCGCGTGCCATGCGTGGCCGAACCGCTGCTGGTGCTGGTATTGGCCGGCACTGCCCGGGTCGAAGAACGTTCGTTGGGCGGAGAATGGCAGGCGAGCCAGGTCACGGCGGGCGACTTCTTCCTGACCAACACCCGCGAACCTTATGAAATGCGCTGGCAAACCGAAGGCTGTGAGGTCTTCGAAGTCATGCACCTCTACCTAGGTCTGGGCCTGATCGAACAAGCGGCGCGCGAAGCGTTCGGCGAACAGGCCGGTGCAGTGACGTTTGTCGATGTGTCCGGTGCGCGTGACGAGCAGGTCAGCTTCATCCTTGAGCAACTGCGCATCGAACTGACCGAACAGCGCCAACCCAGCGCACTGCTGGTGCACAGCCTGGCTCAGGCGTTGGCGATACATCTGCTGCGTCATTACCTCGACCCGGACAGCAACCCGCGCCGCGACAACGCCCTGCCCGCCTACAAACTGCGCCGGGTGATCGAAGCCATGAATGCGCATCTGGCGGAGGATTTCAGCCTCAGTCATTTGGCCGCCATCGCCGGGCTGAGCGACTACCACTTCAGCCGCACCTTCAAGCGCGCCACCGGTTTATCGCCCTCGCAATACTTCATCCGCCTGCGCATGAGCCGCGCGCGTGATCTGTTGCTGGAAACCGCCCACAGCGTGATCGACATCGGCCTGGAGGTTGGCTATTCCAGCCCCAGCCATTTTTCCCAGGTGTTCCGCCGTGAAGTCGGCGTCACCCCAAGTGCCTACCGCGATGCGCCACGCGGGGCCTGAAATCTGTCGAAAAGCGATGCAGCAGAATTGGGCAAATCCCGTGGAGGAATCGATTAATAGCCCATGAGCCCCCGCACTTAATCTTCTTCCAAGCCCACTCACGGGCACACAGAAGAGGACGACATCATGCTGAACATTCAAGACAAAGTGATCGTGATTACCGGCGCCAGCAGCGGCATCGGCGAAGCCACCGCACGCCTGCTCGCCGAACGTGGCGCCAAAGTGGTGTTGGGTGCACGGCGCACCGAGCGTCTGGCAGTCATTGCCGAAGAGATCAATAGCGCCGGTGGCCACGCGCAGTTCCGCGCACTGGACGTCACCGATCAGCAGGATGTGCAGCGCTTCGTCGATTTTGCCGTCGAGCATTACGGCCGCGTCGATGTGCTGGTCAACAACGCCGGGGTCATGCCGTTGTCGCGGCTGGACGCGCTGAAGGTCGATGAGTGGAACCGCATGATCGACGTCAACATCCGGGGCGTACTCCACGGCATCGCCGCCAGCCTGCCGTTGATGCAGCGCCAGCGCGCCGGGCAGATCATCAACATCGCCTCGATCGGTGCTTACGCGGTCAGCCCGACTGCGGCGGTGTACTGCGCGACCAAATACGCCGTACGGGCGATTTCCGAAGGCTTGCGTCAGGAGGTGGGCGGCGATATCCGCGTCACCGTCATCGCACCGGGCGTGACCGAATCGGAACTGGCCGAGAGCATTTCCGACGAAGGCGGCCGCGAAGAGATGAAGTCATTCCGCAAGATCGCCATCCCCGCCGAAGCCATCGCCCGCGCGATTGCGTATGCCGTCGAACAACCGGCGGACGTGGACGTCAGCGAACTGATCGTACGCCCGACCGCGAGCCCCTACTGAGACCCGGAGTCAATCTGTTGCAGCTAGCCTGCTCGCGAAAGCGCTGGGTCAGGCGAACATGATGTTGAATGTACCGCCGTCTTCGCGGGCAAGCCCGCTCCCACAGGGGGTTGTGGCACCACCAAATCATTGGTCAACACGGAACATTGTGGGATCGAGCCTGCCCGCGAAAGCGCTGGGTCAGCCGGCAAAGAGGTTGAATGTGCCGCCGTCTTCGCGGGCAAGCCCGCTCCCACAGAGGTTGTAGCACCACCAAATCATTGGTCAACACGGAACACTGTGGCAGCGAGCCTGCTCGCGAAAATGCTGGGTCAGGCGAACATGATGTTGAATGCACCGCCGCCTTCGCGGGCAAGCCCGCTCCCACAGTTTTTTTGTGGCACCACCAAATCATTGGTCACCACGGAACATTGTGGCAGCGAGCCTGCTCGCGAAAGCGCTGGGTCAGGCGAACATGATGTTGAATGTACCGCCGCATTCGCGGGCAAGCCCGCTCCCACAGGTTTTTTGTGGCACCACCAAATCATTGGTCAACACGGAACATTGTGGGAGCGAGCCTGCTCGCGAAAGCGGTGGATCAGCCGGCAAAGATTTTGGATGTACCGCCGTCTTCGCGGGCAAGCCCGCTCCCACAGGGTTTTTGTGGCACCACCAAATCAATGGTCAACACGGAACATTGTGGGAGCGAGCCTGCTCGCGAAAGCGCTGGCTCAGGCGAATATGATGTTGAATGTGCCGCCGCCTTCTCGAGCAGGCTCCCACAAGGAATCGCGGTGCCGCTGACGAAACGGGCTGGCACTCATATCCAACCTAACGCGCTCCCGGCCCGATCAACATGCTTTCGATCTCGGCGCCGGGCATCATTTGCTGCAGGCCTTCGATGAGCTTGTCGCCGGCCTCGGTCAGCGCTTCCAGCGGCATCGCCGGCAGGCTTTCGAGGATGAACCACATGTGCTGCGCTTGCGCATCGAGGCGGGTTCGCACGCCTTGGCGCCAGTTCCAGCGCCGGCAGGTCACGCCTTGGTCATCGCGCCAGACCACTTCGCCGGCGTCCGGAAACTCATGCGCGGGCAGACCTTCTTTCATCGTGTCGAACGGTTCGCTGCCATCGGCGATGACCAGACGCGGTGAGCCTATGTAGGCTTGCGCATTCTCCCCGCCGACCGGAATCGCGTACTCGAGGCTGATGGCGTTGTACAGATCAACCACCGGATCGATGCTCGGCAACTCGCCGTCGCGCAACATCCGTTTGCGCAGAGCCTCGGCCGAGCACGGCGTGCGCTGCGGCTTGGCACCGAACTGGCGAAACACGTCCGCCCAGGCCTGCAAGTGCGCGGGCGCCCATGCCGGGCCACCGTTGGCGACGATCTGGCAGGCTTTGGCCAGTGCTTCACCGGCCACGTATGCCTGAGTAATCGGCGCCGCTTGCACGACAATACTCAGCGCTCTGAAGCCCGGCGCGAGTTGCGCAACAGCCGGATCGATTGACGGCACGACAGACAGCATCCCAGAATCCCCCTCATACCCGAATTTCAAACGATGCTAGCGATCAATGACCAAGAAAGTCAATATATCGACCGAAGCCGGCGCCGACGTCGAGACCGTCAGCGCGGCGGTGTCGCGCACGCTCAAACAGGCGCGCAAACAACAGGGCATCACCCTGGATGAACTGTCCAGGCGCTCGGGCGTGAGCAAAGGCATGGTGGTCGAGATCGAGAAGGGCTCGGCCAACCCAAGCATCGCGACATTGTGCAAAATCGCCGCAGCGCTGGGCTTGTCCGTGGCGGACTTCGTCAATGTCGCCGACACTCCGGCGGCGCATCTGATCGACAGTGATGACATCCCCACGCTATGGACCGGTGAACTGGGCGGATCGGCGCGCCTGCTGGCCGGCACCGGCGGCCCGAACATGCTCGAGTTGTGGCGCTGGGAATTGTTTCCCGGCGAGTCATTTTCTTCAGCCGGTCACCCGAACGGCACCACCGAGTTGTTTCATGTCGAGAAAGGCACGTTGCATTTGCACGTTGGCGATGCCGAGCTGATTGTCGGGCCTGGGTGTTCGGCGGTGGCGCGGACCGATGTGGCGCATGGGTATGCCAACCATGGGCGAGCGAAACTGGTTTTCACAATGTCGGTTACTGAACTGCATCAGGGTGCGCGGGAGAGCCTCTCACTCTAATTCCAGAGTGGGAGGCATCGATTAAATCGCTCACTCAGCGTGACGGCGGATGCTCCGTCGAAACCGAATTGGCCGCATCCACATCCGACATGTCTTCTTCTACAGGCGCCTCATCGTCCGGCGGCAAAGGCACCTCGGGGTTTTCGCGCTTGGGATCGTGCCCGGTCTCGTTGTCGGTGGTGCGCGTCACGGCTTGTTGCGACTGGTTGCCCGGTGCGTTTTCATCAATGTCCATGTCGTTCTCCGAGGTGTTCAGCGATAGGTACCTGAACGTGTGAAATGCCCTTGCGTGACAAGTGCCCGACAATGGACGAACGGCGTTCTGTAGAAAACGCAAAAAGCCTGCTTTCGAGGCAGGCTTTCGCTTTGGATTTAACGCTTACTTCTGCTGCGTCAGCGCCGAGTAGCTGTTCATCAGGTTGCGGTAGTTGGGAATGCGCTGCGACAACAGATTGCCCAGGCCTTCGATGTCGTTGCGCCAGTCGCGGTGCAGCTCACAGGCCACCGAGAACCAGTTCATCATCTGCGCGCCGGCCTGAGTCATGCGGCTCCACGCGGCTTGCTGCACGGTGGTGTTGAAGGTGCCGGACGCGTCAGTCACCACGAACACATCAAAACCTTCCGCCAGCGCCGACAGGGTCGGGAACGCTACACACACATCCGTTACCACACCGGCAATGATGATCTGCTTGCGCCCGGTAGCCTTGATTGCCTTGACGAAATCTTCGTTGTCCCAAGCGTTGATCTGACCTGGGCGAGCGATGTACGGTGCGTCCGGGAACATCTCTTTCAGCTCCGGCACCAGCGGGCCGTTCGGGCCTTGTTCGAAGCTGGTGGTGAGGATGGTTGGCAGGTCGAAGAACTTGGCCAGATCCGCCAGCGCCAGCACGTTGTTCTTGAACTCGTTCGGCGAGAAGTCCTGCACCAGCGAGATCAGACCGGTCTGGTGGTCAACCAGCAGCACGATAGCGTCGTCTTTGTTCAGGCGGTTGTAGGTTGGAGTGGTCATGGTGTGCGTCCCTTTTCAAGTTTGGAGTTTTGTTGTTGCGTTCAAGTTGGGTACAGATTACTGACGCACAGCAAAGGGATAAATCGGCTGAAAAGCGTTTCACCGTCAACTCAAAGAGGACAATGCCAAGAGTCGAAATGCTAGACGGCTAATCCGGCGGAACGGCGCCATGCTATGCTCCGACAGAGAAAACGAGGGGTTAACAATGAGCGAATCAGCCACTGACAGCGTCGCGAGCGAAGTATGCAAGCTTGCAGAAAAACACCGCATTGGCGCCGAGCGTGACGGCCTGAGCCGCATGGCGGCAACGATAACGCAACTGGCTGGTGATGCCGTCGAGCTGGATAATGTTGAGCAGTTGCTGGTTAATCTGAAGCGAAAGGGTGTGTTGAACAAGGCAGAAATCATGGCCTTGCAAGGACGTTACCTTCAGGAAAAAAGGCGTTCGAAAAAGCAGCTCAGCGCATGACGTTCGACCCCTTCGGCGATTTCGAAACTGAAGGCTACCTTTCAACTCGCTCAAGCTGAAAGACCCGGTTGAAGTAAAGGAATCGGAACATCTCTCTTTCGAAGCCAGTATCGAAGACGCCCTTGCTCATCTGGCAAAAAAGACATCCATCGACTATCAAGCGATACTCAAAACTCATGAAATCCTGTTTGCCGGTTTCTACCCATGGTCAGGCAAAGACAGGAATGAGCTTGTTCCCCACCTCGCGGTTTTCAAAGGATCAAAAGAAGATCCGCATCACACACCTTTCGAGCGACCTGAGCTGATCAAAAGATCCGTCGAATATGCGCTGGAGCTCGCTGCGAACAAAAAACGCTTCCGCGAGCGCCCCGGCGAGGTGATGGGCCAATTGGCTTTCGCTCATCCGTTTCTGGATGGTAATGGGCGGACCATCCTGCTCGTTCACATGGAACTGTGCTATCGAGCCAAGTTCGCCATCGATTGGTCGAAGACCAACAAAGATGCGTATTTACGGGCGCTCAGCGACGAGATCCGCGATCCTTCCAGAGGCCACCTGGACGACTATCTGAAGCCCCACGTCGTAGATATCTCAAGCCGTGAGGAATGGCCCGAAGTGATTGGCGGTATCAAAGGGTTGGACGGTTTGGACAAGGAAGGAATCGTCTACGCGAATCTGGACAATCCCGACATTCAGCAACTGTATGAAACCTACAGAACGCAGCCAATAAAGTGACCAAGAAGCCTGCTGTTAAAAGCAGGCTTTATTTGTCTGGCGGCCTGCGCGACGCAGACCTGCTTACGCGCTATGACGACTCAAGCTGAAATTCACTCAATCGTAAAACGGCTCAACCAACGTCCGGCTGCCGACAAAGAAACTGTCCGCCACCAGGCGCAACGGCTGCAGATCCAGGTCGCTGGCCTTGTCGCTGATCAATTGCTGGAAGTGGCGGTAGACCGCTGCGTACTCGCCCTCCTCCGACACACTTTGGCGCACGCCGTCGATACTCAGCACGGCGCCGCCGTTGTCCAGGCGCAGGACGCCTTCGACGCAGCGAATTTCGATGCTCCACAGTTCGTCGTGGCCATGGTCGAAATCGAACTCGGCGCGTACGTCCAACTGATGCGGGTCAGACATTTTGATCGAGGCGGCAATCGGCGCCTGGCAGTTGCTCGGCACGCGCAGTGCGGCGGCTTCGACAAACAGCGGCAGCGCCAGCAGGTGGGTGACGATCGACAGTGCGTTGATGCCCGGGTCGAAGACGCCGAGGCCGCCCGGTTGCCAGATCCATGCCTGACCCGGATGCCACTTGCGTACGTCTTCCTTCCAGTCGATCTGCACGCTTTGCAGGGTGCGGCTGGCAAGCCAGTCGCGGGCGGCGGCGATGCCCGGTGCGTAGCGTGAATGCCAGGCGAACAAAGCGCTGACGCCTTGATCGGCGACTTGATCGACCAGGGCCATGGCCTCGCCCAATGTCGCACAGGGCGGTTTTTCCACCAGCACGTGCTTGCCGGCCGCCAACGCCTGTTGCACCAGTGCGAAGCGCCCTTGTGGCGGCGTGCAGAAAGCAATGGCATCGACGCTCGGGCCGTTTTCGAGCAGTTCGCCCAGCGACTGGAAGTTCTCCACCCCGGCGCAAGGTTTGCCTTGGGTAGCGACCGCCACCAACTGGAACGCCGGGTTGGCGAGGATGGCGGGAACGTGTTGATCCTGGGCGATCTTGCCGTAGCCCACCAGGCCGAGACGAATCGGTTGCATTACAGACTCCTGTTGTTGTTTTGGTCTTTGCAGCGCAGCGGCAAGAGTACGTGTTTCTGCGCCCGCCTCCAATCGTCATACTATTTAAATCAAGTTTGGTCGCGGCGAACGCATGGCTTATTCGTCATTTCTTCTTACACCTTTTGTCGTCCGATCCGGCACCGCGCGGCGATCGGCAGCCGGCGATCAGCCTCAGTTTGCTATCATGCGGCGCTTTTACGGTTAACCCCCCGCCAGTCCTGCCGACTGGCGGGCTGCAAAAGGCGGTATTAGATGACGGCTTTGTTGACTCGCCGCAAGGTACTTGCGGGAATGGGCGTGCTCGGGCTCGGCCTGCTCGCCGGTTGCGATACCCGTGGCCAACTGTCGTACAAGTACGGCAAGGATCTGAGCGACAAGATCCTCGGACGCACCTTCAAGCTGAAGAACCCCGAAGGCGAAACCATGTCGCTGTCGAGCTTTCGCGGAATGATGCCGATGATCTTCTTCGGCTTCACCCAGTGCCCGGCCGTTTGCCCCACCACCCTGGCGCGCGCCGCGCAGATCAAGAAACTGATGGGCCGCGACGGCGATCGTTTGCAAGTGGTGTTCATCACCCTCGACCCGGAACGCGACACGCCGCAGATCCTCGACGCCTACGTCAAAGCCTTCGACCCGAGCTTCGTCGCGCTGTACGGCACGCTTGAGGAAACCAAGGCCACCGCCAAGGAATTCGACGTGTTCTACGAGAAAGTCCCGGCCGGCGACACCTACACCATCTCCCATACGTCCACCAGCTACGTCTACGACTCGCGTGGTGAGTTGCGCCTGGGCCTGTCCACTTCGCTGACAGCCCAAGAGTGCACGGAAGATTTGCTTACTGTTATGGAGGTCTGCTGATGCATCCCGTTCTGAATCACCTCAAACGCACCGTATGTGCACTGTCCCTGCTCGGCCTGGCCTTTCAGGCCTCGGCGCAGACCAAAGTCGACGATGCCTGGGCCCGTGCCACCGTGCCGACCCAGTCCGCCAGCGGCGCGTTCATGACCGTCACTGCCGACAGCGACAGCAAACTGCTCAGCGTTGCCTCGCCAGTGGCCAAGGACGTTCAGATTCATGAAATGAGCATGAAGAACGATGTGATGACCATGGGCCCGGTGAAGTCGGTTGAGTTGCCTGCCGGCAAAGCCGTGAGCTTCGATCCGAACGGCTACCACGTCATGCTGATGGGCCTGACCGGTCAGTTGAAGGAAGGCGACAGCGTGCCGCTGACCCTGACCGTGGAAAACGCCAAGGGCGAGAAAGAAACCATCGAAGTCAAAGCACCGGTCCGCGCGCTGACCAACATGGGCGGCCACGATCACAGCAAGATGCATTGATCGCTGACTGAAAGACTGTTCGCCTGACAGATAAGCGGGGCGGCTTGATCGATGATCGGGCCGCCCCGTTTTTTATGGAAGCGATGCTCTGACCGAATGGAAAGCTTGCTTTACATAAGCAAAGATTTCGACGAGGATGTAAAGGGTCTTTTACATGGAGTTAAACATGAATCGCTATTACCTCGAAATGGGCGCCGCATTGACGCTGTACACACTCGTGCTGATCGCCTCGGTGGTTGCCAGCCAACATTTGCTGGACGCCCATCTGCTGTTGCGTTCAGCCGTCGCGCTGGCGCCGATGATCCCCGCCGGATTGATGTGCTGGGCTATCGTGCGCAACCTGCGGCGCCTGGATGAGATGCACCTGCGCATCCAGTTTGAAGCGCTGGGCTTTGCGTTCGCCGCTTCCGCGTTGCTGACGTTCAGCTATGGCTTTCTCGAAAATATCGGCGCCCCGCACATCCCGTGGACCTGCGTATGGCCGGTGATGGGCGCAATGTGGATCCTCGGTCTGCAAATCGCCCGACGTCGCTATCAATGAAAAATCACCTCAAGGCGCTGCGCGCCGAGCGCAAGTGGTCACAGGTCGATCTGGCGCAGCGCTTGAAGGTCTCCCGTCAGACCATCAATGCCATCGAAAATGAACGCTATGACCCAAGCCTGCCGCTGGCCTTCCAGATCGCGCGAGCGTTCGGGTTGCCGATTGAAAGCATTTTCGAGGATGGGGAAACGTCCATTTCCGACTCGCTGTGAGCGCTGCCACTGACGAGTATTAGCGGCAGACCACAGGAGCCTGCCGCACTCCCCTCCCCTCAACTCCCCGCACCACCATGCGCTTCTTCAAAGAAGTAATCCTTCCAGCTCGCCGCTTTGTTTTTCAACACGCCCAGTTCCTGCAATTTCTCGGCATAGATGAACGTGCGTTGCGGTACGACGGTGAAGTCGATTTCCGGGTCTTTGACGATTTGCTCGACCAGAGCCAGCGGCAGTTTCGATTGCTCTACACGAATGTAGGCCTGGGCGGCGGCGGGTTTGTCGGCTTTGATGATGTTCTCGGCTTCGGCCAGTGCGTCATAGAAAGCTTTGTAGGTTTTCGGGTTTTCGTCGTGGAATTTTTCCGTGGTGTAGAGCACGTTGAACGTCGCCGGGCCGCCGAGGATGTCGTAGGAGCTCAGCACTTTATGCACGTTGGGGTTTTGCAGCGCCTGGTACTGGAAGGGTGGGCTGGAGAAATGCGAGTTGATTTCCGAGCCGCCGGCAATCAGCGCAGCGGTGGCGTCAGGGTGCGGCAGGCTGACCGAAATGTTATCGAACTTCTTGAACTGGTCATCACCGAACTCCCTGGCGGTTTCTATCTGCAGGGTACGCGACTGGAAGCCTACACCTGCGGCCGGCACGGCGATACGGTCCTTGTCGCTGAAGTCCTTGAGGGTTTTGATGTTCGGGTTGTTGGTCAGCAGGTAATTGGGCATCGACCCCAGCGCGGCGATGGCTTTGACGTTCTGCTTGCCCTTGGTGCGATCCCACACGGTGAGCATCGGCGGCACGCCGGCCGAGACGACGTCCAGCGCACCGGTGAGCAGCGCCTCGTTCATCGCCGTGGCGCCGGAAATGCTGTTCCAGTCGACCGTGATCTCCAGGCCTTGGGCCTTGCCGTGTTTCTCGATCAATTGTTGATCGCGCACGACGTCGAGAATCAGGTAACCAATGCCGAATTGCTGGGCAATGCTGATTTTGCCCTCGGCCCGGGCGCCGCTACTGAACAGCGCGCCCGCTGCCAGAGTTGCGGCCAACAGAGTCAGCGCAGAACGTTTGAACGGTGTGGCCATGACAACCTCGCAGCATGGGGGTGGGCTGAAAGGCCTGACTTTATAGCTATAAAAAATAGAAATTAAATATCTTTATCGCATATCGATAGCACTCCACGATTTAGCGTCTGCTGCTGAAACTCAGGAGCAGTGGATGGACCTACAACAGTCTGAAACAAAAAACTGCCGCTTCTGAAAAACGGCTTTAAGGCTCGAAACCCCGTCCGCTATGGGCGCGCGAAATTTCAGCGATCGCCAGCCGCAGGTTTTAATAGCCGATCAGCCTTCCTGCCCTTGGTATCATTACCCACACTTTTTTGACCCTTTGATGACAAGCAGGCCTTTTTTGTGAGCGCTCTTTTCAACTGGCTGCGGCGGCCGAACGCCCGCCTTTTTTCTCTCATCGTTCTGGTATTGATCGTACCGGTGTGCCTGCGTGCAGCGTTGGGCTGGTCGACACCGCTGGGCTTTTTGTCGGATCTGGCCGTGGGCAGTTTGCTGGTGGTAACGCTGCATCGCCGCGCATGGTGGCTGACCTTGCCGGTGGTGGTGTTTTGGGCGCTGCTGGCGATCGCCACGGCAGAATTGGTCAGCGCCGTCGGCCGCCTGCCGACGCCTTCGGATATTCACTACCTGATCGACCCGCAGTTCGTCGAGAATTCCACTGGCGGCGGACTTGCGCACCCTGCCCTGGCCATGGCTTTGCTGGGTGCCCTGGTTTTCTGGCTGCTGACTCAGCTTGTTGGTCGCGGCTTGTCTCGCCCTGCTCTGCCTCGCTCGGTCTGGGCCGCGCCTATTGTTTTGTTCGCCGCCCATTGGGGCGCGCAAAACCTGTGGCCGAATGACGGCGACGCCTGGCGCCTGTACAACCTGCCGCATCAGTTGCTCGCCAGTGAAGTCGCCGACCTGCAGATCCAGGCCGAGGAATGGCTCGACGGCGACGTTGAAGAACCCACACCGGCGATGGCCGGGCTCACCGACGTCGATCTCAACGGCCAGAAGCTGCTCGCCGCGCCGGGGCAGGCGCGCAACGTATTGATCATCGCTTTGGAAGGCATTCCCGGCGCCTACATCCGCGCCAACCGCGAAGCGATCGGCAGTCATTATCAGGAAGACCTGATGCCCAACCTCAGCCGCTGGGCCGAGCGCGGCATGAACACCCCGGATTACGTGCTGCACACCCATCAGACCATTCGCGGTCTGTATGCCATGCTGTGCGGTGACTACGACAAGCTCAACAATGGCACGCCCAAAGGCGTGGAAATGCTCACCCTCAACGAACGCAATCAGGCCTGCCTGCCGGCACAATTGCGCGAGCACGGCTTCAGCACTCATTATTTGCAGGGCGCAGGCCTGCGCTTCATGGCCAAAGACAAGATCATGCCGCACATCGGTTTCGATGCGACCCATGGTCTGGAATGGTTCAGCAACAGCAACTACCTGGAATTCCCCTGGGGCAAGGATGACAAGGCGTTTTTCGAAGGTGCGCTGGATTACGTCGGCCAACTGAAGAAGCAAAAACAGCCGTGGATGCTAACGCTGCTGACGGTCGGCACCCATCAGCCCTACTCGGCACCGGACGATTATCTGCAGCGTTATGAAACGCCGAAGCAGGCTGCTGTGGGTTATCTCGACGATGCGCTGGATGAATTTCTTTCGGGGCTGGAGCGCCAGGGCGTTCTCAACGACACGTTGGTGGTGATCACCTCGGATGAATCCCACGGCATCGACGGCGTGCGGCTGGCCTCCTCGTGGGGTTTCAACCTGACGCTGGCACCGGAGCAGGCGCAACTGCCGCGCCTGAATGCCGGGGTCTATGGTCACGTCGATCTGAGCACCTCGATCCTCGACTATTTTGACCTGCCGGTGCCGTCTGCGCTGAGCGGCCGCTCGCTGTTTCGCGACTACGATTCCGGGCGAGAAATCATGTCGTTCACCAACGGCAAGCTGCGCTACCACGACGGCCAGGGCATCTTCTCCGAATGCGACCTGCCGCGCCGCTGCCGCTACTACCAAAGCACCGGTTTCATCGCCGAAAGCGCCACTTACAAAGGCACCTACAGCGGCCATCCGGCCCGGCAGATCGCCGCGCGCGCCGATGCGCTGGACCTGTCCTTGCTGCGCACACCGCTTAATCATCGCTACCAGTTCGGCAGCAACAACATCATCCCTCTGCAAGCGCAGATCAAGGATGACTGGGCCGACAACCTGATCGGCGCGCAATACCTGGAAATGCCCAAAGGCTCGCACACCCGCGTACGCCTGACCGTTCGCTCGGTCGATCCGCAGCAGGCGGCGTACATTCAGCTCAAGGCCAAGCAATTCGAACAGGACGTGCAACTGGGCCTGCCTACGGAAATGGTCGCCACGGCGGACCAGCCACTGGAGTTGGACTTCAGCTTTGAAAACCCCCAGCCGCGCAAGGCGTTCTCGTTTCATTTGCTGGGGTATGGCAATGGCGCGGTCGAGGTCAGCGACTTCAGCGTCATCACCGAATTGCCCGGCCAGGAAGACATCCTTGATGACGTTCCTGATGACGAAACCGCGCAATCCAGCTAACCCCTGTAGGCGCTGCCGGAGGCTGCGATCTTTTGCCTTTGATTTTTCATCGAACAGCAAGATCAAAAGATCGCAGCCTTCGGCGGCTCCTACATGGGACGGTGAAAGAGTTTGCCTATCGGTATCCAATAGTCGGGCTATTAGCCGACTTGCCAACTCGGGTCTAGCCTTACCAGTCCGAAGTCGGCACGAGCCGGCCGCAGACCTGATAGGGATACGAACATGGCAAACGAATCGAAATGCCCGTTCAACCACGCCGCCGGCGGCGGTACGACGAACCGTGACTGGTGGCCGAATCAACTCAATCTGAAAATCCTCAGCCAGCATTCCCCCAAGTCCGATCCGCTGGGCCAGGACTTCGACTACGCCAAAGCCTTCAAAAGCCTCGACTTCCAGGCGCTGAAACAAGACATCAAAGCACTGATGACTGATTCTCAGGACTGGTGGCCAGCCGACTTCGGCCATTACGGCCCGCTGTTCGTGCGCATGGCCTGGCACAGCGCCGGGACCTATCGCACCGCCGACGGCCGTGGCGGCGCCGGCTCCGGACAGCAACGCTTCGCCCCGCTCAACAGCTGGCCGGACAACGTCAGCCTCGACAAGGCCCGCCGCCTGCTGTGGCCGATCAAGCAGAAATACGGACGCAACATCTCCTGGGCCGACCTGATCGTGCTCACCGGCAACGTCGCGCTGGAATCCATGGGCTTCAAGACCTTCGGTTTTTCCGGGGGCCGCGCCGATGTCTGGGAACCGGATGAAGACGTGTACTGGGGTTCGGAAACCGAGTGGCTGGGCGGCGACAACCGTTACGGCAAGAGCAATGGCCCGGTGCAAGAGCCCGGCGACGGCACGCTGGTGGCTGAGCCCGATCTGCATGGCCGTGAAGAAAGCCGCACCGATCAGGGCGAACGCAATCTGGAAAATCCCCTCGCCGCCGTGCAGATGGGCCTGATCTACGTCAACCCGGAAGGCCCGGAAGGCAACCCGGACCCGGTGGCCTCGGCCAAGGACATCCGCGAAACCTTCGGCCGCATGGCCATGAACGACGAAGAAACCGTGGCGCTGATCGCCGGCGGCCACGCGTTCGGCAAGACCCACGGCGCCGGCCCGGCCGACAATGTCGGCCCAGAGCCGGAAGCGGCCGGTCTGGAGCAACAGGGTCTGGGCTGGAAAAACGCCTTCGGCACCGGTAAAGGCGCCGACACCATCACCAGTGGTCTGGAAGTGACCTGGACCACCACACCAACGCAGTGGAGCAACAACTATCTGGAAAACCTGTTCGGCTTCGAGTGGGAGCTGACCAAAAGCCCGGCGGGCGCCAATCAATGGCAACCGAAAAACGGCGCGGGTGCAGGCGCCGTTCCCCACGCTCACGATCCGAACAAGAAGCTCTCGCCGACCATGCTCACCTCCGACCTGGCGTTGCGCTTCGATCCTGCTTACGAACAAATCTCGCGGCGCTTTCTGGCCAATCCCGATCAGCTCGCCGACGCGTTCGCCCGCGCCTGGTACAAGCTGATCCATCGTGACATGGGTCCGCTCTCCCGCTACCTCGGCCCGGAAATGCCGCAAGAGGAGTTGCTCTGGCAAGACCCGCTGCCCGACGTGACGCACCCGCTGATCGATGACAGCGACGCCACGGCGCTGAAAAACAAGGTGCTGGCTTCAGGGTTGTCAGTGTCGCAACTGGTCTCGACCGCGTGGGCTGCAGCATCGACCTTCCGCGGTTCGGACAAGCGCGGTGGCGCCAACGGCGGACGCTTGCGTCTGGCCCCGCAGAAGTTCTGGCAGGCCAACCAGCCCGAGCAATTGGACAAGGTGCTGAGCACACTGGAAGGTATTCAGAACGAGTTCAACGGTTCTGCTGCCAATGGCAAGAAGATCTCGCTGGCGGACCTGATCGTCCTGGCCGGTAATGCCGGGGTGGAAAAAGCCGCGCAAAACGCCGGGCATTCGGTGTCGGTGCCGTTTTCACCGGGCCGCGTCGATGCTTCGCAGGAGCAGACCGATGTCGAATCGTTCGGCTTCCTCGAACCGATTGCCGATGGTTTCCGCAATTACAGCAAGGGTAAATACACGGTTGCGGCGGAAACGTTGCTGATCGACAAGGCGCAGTTGCTGACGCTCACGGCACCGGAAATGACCGTGCTGCTGGGTGGTTTGCGGGTATTGAACACCAATGTCGGCCAGACGCGGCATGGCGTGTTCACCGATAAAAGCGAAACGCTGAGCAATGACTTCTTCACCCACCTGCTGGACATGGGCGTGGAGTGGACCCCAACGTCACGGGATGCCGATGAGTTTGAAGGCCGTGACCGCAAGACCGGGGCGCCAAAGTGGACGGCGACTCGGGTGGATCTGGTGTTCGGCTCGAATGCGCAATTGCGCGCGTTGGCCGAGGTGTACGCCAGTTCCGACGCGAAGGCGCAGTTCGTCAACGATTTCGTCAAGGCATGGACGAAGGTGATGAATCTGGATCGGTTTGATCTGCGTAAATAGCTGTTTGTTGTACCAATAAAAATGCCGCTCGTTGAGCGGCATTTTTTGTTGATCGTTCCCACGCTCCTCGTTGGAATGCAGCAAGGAACGCTCTGCGTCCCAAAGCCGACGCAGAGCGTCGAGAGAGGCATTCCCACGCAGAGCATGGGAACGATCAACTCGACGGTTCCTACCGGATCGGGTTACGCCAGGCTTTTGCTCACCACTTCATACACATCGCTGGACAGCGACCCGGACGCCAGAATGCGTTCCAGCTCAGCCTTCATCAACGCCTGACGCGCGCTGTCGTATTTGCGCCAGCGAGTCAGCGGGGCCAGTTGGCGCGAGGCGATCTGTGGGTTGAAGCCGTTCAGTTCGATCACCAGATCGGCGAGGAAGCGATAACCGGAACCGTCCGCCGCGTGGAAGTTGATCAGGTTCTGCCCGGCGAACGCGCCGATCAGTGCCCGCACCTTGTTCGGGTTCTTGATGTTGAATGCCGGGTGCTGCATCAACGCCTTCACCCGCTCCAAACCGCCCGGCAAGGTGCTGCCAGCCTGCACGCTGAACCACTGATCCATGACCAGCGGATTGTCCTTGAAGTGCTCGGCGAAGCTGGCCAGGGCGAGGGCCTTCTGTTCTTCGAACGGCGAGTTGACCAGCACCGCCAGGGCGGTCAGGCGCTCGGTCATGTTGTCGGCGGTCTCGAATTGCTCCAGCGCCGCCGCCAGCACTTCCGGCTTGCCGCTGAGCATCAGGTACGACAGGGCAATGTTCTGCAAGGCGCGACGAGCGAAGTGCTCTGCCTCGGCGACGTACGGAGTCTTTTTCGACAGATCGCGGTTGGCCTGATAACGCAGCCACAGCGCTTCGAACAAGCCTTCGGCGAGTTGCTTGCGGGCGAACTCGCGAGCGACGTGAATCGCCTCGACGTCAGCCACTTCGCTGATCTCGGTGAGATAGGCCTCCCCCGGCAGCGAGAGCATTTCGGCAACCATCGCCTGATCCAGCGACTCGTCGGACAGCACCGTGCGCAGCGCCGACACCAAACGCGGATCGAGCTTCAGGCTCTCGCCTTTCTGATGTTGGCCGATCAACTCTTGAAGCACTTGCACCGACAGTTGCTGACCGGCATCCCAGCGATTGAAACCGTCGCTGTCGTGCTGCATCAGGAACATCAGTTGATCGCGGTTGTACGGGAAGCTCAGTTTCACCGGCGCCGAGAAGCCGCGCAGCAGTGATGGCAGCGGCTGTTCGTTGATGTCGACGAAGGTGAAGGTCTGCTCGGCTTCGGTCACCGAGATCACTCGGGTGGTACCTTGTGCCGACGCTTCGCCAGCCAGACGCAGGGCGATTTCATTGCCTTGGCTGTCGAGCAGGCCGAGCTCGACCGGGATCACGAACGGCAGTTTTTCCACCTTGTCCGGGGTCGGCGGGCAGCTCTGGCGGAAGGTCAGGCTGTAGGTTTTCGCCGCAGCGTCGTAGGACTCGCTGACGGCCAGACGCGGTGTGCCGGCCTGGCTGTACCAGCGCTTGAACTGGCTGAGATCAACGCCATTGGCATCTTCCATGGCCTTGACGAAGTCGTCGCAGGTCACGGCCTGGCCGTCGTGGCGCTCGAAGTACAGATCGCTGCCCTTGCGGAAGCCTTCTGCGCCCAGCAGGGTGTGGATCATGCCGACCACTTCCGAGCCCTTTTCGTACACGGTCAGGGTGTAGAAGTTGGAAATCTCGATGAAGCTGTCCGGACGCACGGCGTGGGCCATCGGCCCGGCATCTTCGGCGAACTGGTGGGTACGCAGGTACGCCACGTCCTGAATGCGCTTGACCGTCGCCGAGTTCATGTCCGAGGAGAAACCGGCATCGCGGAACACCGTGAAGCCTTCCTTGAGCGACAATTGGAACCAGTCACGGCAGGTCACGCGGTTGCCCGACCAGTTGTGGAAGTATTCGTGGGCGACGATCGCCTCGACCCGCTGGTGCGCGGCGTCGGTGGCGGTTTCGGCGCGGGCCAGCACGGCGCTGGAGTTGAAGATATTGAGGCCCTTGTTCTCCATCGCGCCCATATTGAAATCGTTGACGGCGACGATCATGAAGATGTCCAGATCGTACTCGCGACCATAGACCTCTTCGTCCCAGCGCATGGACTTCTTCAGGCTGTTCATCGCGTGCTGGCACTTGTCGATGTTTTCCGGCTCGACATAAATGCGCAGCGCGACATTGCGCTGGCTCATGGTGGTGAAGGTGTCTTCGACGCACCACAGATCACCGGCGACCAGCGCAAACAGATACGCTGGTTTCTTGAACGGGTCTTCCCAGGTCGCCCAGTGCCGGCCGTCTTCACCGGGGCCGGAAGCGATCGGGTTACCGTTGGAGAGCAGCACCGGGTAGCTGTGCTGTTCGGCCACGACGGTGGTGGTGAACTTGCTCATCACGTCCGGGCGGTCGAGGTAATAGGTGATCTTGCGAAAGCCTTCGGCCTCGCACTGGGTGCAGAACATCGCGCCGGACTTGTACAGGCCTTCCAGCGCGGTATTGGTTTCCGGGTGGATGCGTACGCTGGTGTCGAGGGTGAAGGTTTCACTGGTCGGCTGCAGGGTCAGGTGGCTGTCCGAGACTTGATAGTCAGCAGCGCTCAGCTCCCGGTCCGCCAGCGTCACCGAGAGCAGCTCAAGTTGCTGGCCGTCGAGCACCAGCGGCGGCAGGCCGGCGCCGCGCTCCGGGTTGCGGCGCATCACCAGTTGCGCGTGAACCAGGCTGTGGTCCTCGAACAACTCGAAGGTCAGGTGCGTTTCGTCAATCAGGTACTCGGGCGCCTGATAGTCCTTGAGATAGATCATCTTCGGTTGTTCGGTGCGCATGCTGGAATCCTTATTGATGCACGGCGAGCTGGTACGCCGTGTATTTACGAATGTTGATCACGCCGGTGTCGAAGATCAGGTACTGGCCCTTGATCCCCAGCAGCGTGCCTTCGGCAATCGGGTTCTTGTCCAGGTTGAAGCTGACGATTTTCGCCGGGTATTGCTCGACGGGATAGCGGATTTCCAGCGGTTCGACATCGGCAATCGTCTGAATCGCCTGTAGGCCGAATCGCTCCTGCAACCCTTGCAGGCCCTCAGCGCAGCTTTCGAACAACTGATCGCGCACTTGGGCCAGATCCACCGCCGCGGCATCGCCCTTGAGCAGCGCGCGCCAGTTGGTCTTGTCCGCCACCTGGCTGCGGAACAGGTCCTCGACAAAGCCCGACTGCTGGCGTGTCGATACACGCATGATTGGCAAGGCTTGACTCGCACCCTGATCGAGCCAGCGGGTCGGCAACTGGGTGGCACGGGTGATACCGACCTTGATCCCTGACGAGTTGGCCAGGTAGACCACATGGTCGGTCATGCAGAACTGCTGGCCCCACACCGGATCGCGGCAGGTGCCGGCGTCGAAGTGGCAACGCTCCGGGCTCATGATGCACAGGTCGCACTGTGCCAGTTTGGTCATGCACGGGTAGCAATAACCCTGGCTGAAACTGGTTTTGGTCTTGCGCCCGCAATGGGTGCAGTGGATCGCCCCCAGGAATTCCAGACGCAACGTGCTGCCGATCAACGGATTGACCGGCACCTCGACGTCATCCAGACGAAACGCGTATTGCACGTTCGACCCGTCCAGGCGCGCCGACATTTTGCTGATTGCACCGCGGCCAATCTCGATCAATGGATGGCATCCGACTTGAACAGGATGTTCGGCACTTCGATCGACTTCGACGCACATTCTTGCGGGCCCATGTAGCCAGTGCGCTGGTCTTCGGGCAGGTTCTGGACTTCCCAGGCAATCATCGCCTGCAACGACAGCTCGCGCTGTTCGGCAGTGAGTTTGTTGCCGTCGGACCATTTGCCGATTTCCACGGCCAGTTTCAGGCTTTCGTAGATGTCCGGGGTGATGTTGCTGATCATGTCGTTGAAAGAGGACATCAGGGTCTCCGTGCTCTTTGCTGAAACAAAAAATGTTAGACGGCCAGTTTACGGCGGTTATACAAACCGCCCAACAAACCGGTAAAGCATCCGATGAGTAACCCGCTCAGGTGCGCGGCGTTGGCGATCTGGCCGAAACCGATCAGCGAAATCACCCCGGACATGCACACCACCAGCCACACCAGCATCATCACCAGCACGCCGCGCGGCAGACGATAGGCCGGGTTCGGCGCCAGCAGCTGGAAAATCCAGCAATGCCCGAGCAAGCCGTAAAGCACGCCGGACAGCCCACCAAACAGGCTCGGGCCGCTCCAGACGAACTGCGCGTAGTTGGACACCAGACTGAACAGCAGCGTCAGGCCGATCAGGTTTATGCTGCCCTGACGCGACTCGATGCGCCGCCCCAGCTCCCAATACCACATGCCGTTCATGGCCAGATGGAGGATGCCGAAGTGGATCAGCATCGGCGTGACCAGCCGCCACCACTGCCCTGCCGCCAGACTGTCGGCCAGGGGCGTGAAGTGGATGTACTCGCCGATCACGCGAAAATCGAGGAAGGTCAGCCAGCGCAGGGTCTCGAGGTTTTCGCCGAGGAAGGTCAGACCACCAACGATCAGGCTCAACAGCAGAATCAATCCGGTGGCCCTGGCGTGTTTCAACTGTTCGGCAAAACCCGGCCGTTTGAAGGTCTGGCCCACGGGAATGTCCAGTTGCTGATCCGGGTCGCCGGCCGGGAAGCGCTCGTACAACGAACGCACGTCCTCGCTGATTTCCTCCGGCGCCCACAACACCTGTTCGCCCGCCTCTTCGCTGACCCGATGGGGCACTTGCATGCGTTGCAGCAGTTTGACAAAACCGCTCAAATCCACCGCCAACGGCAGGCGCAATACCGCTACCGCACTCATTGCAGGACCTCCGGCCGCTCGACATCGACCCAGACGAATTTTTGCGGATCCAGGCGCGTTTCCTGGTCCAGACGATAGGCCACCAGTTTGCCGTAAAGCACGGCGCTGTAATCCAGGCACGCGAGGTTCGGGCGGATCGGCGCCGGTTTGCCGCTGCGCCAGTAGTGGCCGACGAACAGCAACGGCTCGTCGACGCCATAGCGCAGCAGGGAATTCTTTTCGGTTGAAGTCAGCGGCGTCTGCGCGACAGGTTCCGGCAGTGCATCGGGCTGGAAGACGATGTCGCCGTAGGTTTTCGGGTCGTCCTCCCAGAACTTGGTGCGGAAGAACGAACGCACCAGACCGTCGCCGCTGGTCATGGTCAGGCCACCGGGCAGACGCATGTCGGTGCCGCGCAGCAAGCGGTCGAACACGGTGCAGGCGAAGCTGCCGGGCACCGCCGAGGCCTGGAGGAAATGCTCATCGACGCAGCCATTGGGGAACAGCGCCCGCAGCGGCTCGATCAGTCCGGCATCCCAGCACGCATGGACGACGCGGAAGCGACCGGCATCGACGAACAGCGGCAGCTCGTAGAACCACTGCTGGAAGTCATGCCAGTCACCGGGATGGTCCTCGAATTGGCTCAGGGTTTCCTGCAACAGCCGCGCATGGCGCTTGGTGTGTTCGCGCACGAACTGCTTGCCGCTGCCCGGTGGCGCCGGGGTGACCCAGCCGAGCGCATTGAATTCATGGTTGCCCATGATGCACAGCGCCTGCCCCGCCTCGACCATGTCGTGGACGATATGCAGCGCCTCGCGAATACGCGGGCCACGGTCGATGATGTCGCCGACGAACACCGCCATGCGTGACGGATGCCGCCAGACCCCGCCCTGCTTGTGATAACCGAGACGGTCCAGCAAGTGTTCGAGGGTCATGGCGCATCCGTGCACGTCACCGATCAGGTCGTAACTGCGCGCGGGATCGAGCATCAGTCGCCTCCGCCCCCCAGCTTGCTGCCCCAGCCAAGCTTGGTGCGGCACACCTCGTAGTAATTGTGATCGAGCGGATGAATCAGGCGCAGCTTCTGCGCTTTCTTGCTCACGGTAATGGTGTCGCCCGGTGCGCAGGTGAAGTGGTTCTGGCCGTCGCAGGACACCTGCGGATAGATCTGCATATCTTTGGACACGACGATTTTCAGCTCACTGTTGCCATCGACCACGATCGGCCGTCCCGACAAGGTATGGGGGTACATCGGCACAATCACAATAGCGTCGAGCTTGGGATGCATGATCGGCCCGCCGGCGGACAACGCATAGGCGGTGGAGCCGGTGGGCGTGGCGACGATCAGGCCGTCGGCCTTCTGGCTGCAGACGAACTGGCCGTCGATATACAGCTCGAATTCGATCATCCGCGTCGATTTGCCCGGGTGCAGCACCACATCGTTGAGCGCATCGCCCTGGCCGATGGCCTCGCCATGGCGACGCACTTCGGCTTGCAGCAGGAAGCGGTTTTCTACCAGATAGTGGCCGTCGAGCACTTCGGCGACCTTGATTTCCAGCTCGTCCGGGCGAATATCGGTGAGGAAGCCGAGGCTGCCACGGTTGATGCCCAGCACCGGAATATTGTGCTTGGCCAGCGCCCGCGCAGCGCCGAGCAGGCTGCCGTCACCGCCGACGACGATGACCATGTCGCAGACTTCGCCGAGCATCTTGCGCGACGAGGTTTGCAGGCCGTGGCCGGGCAGGACTTCAGCGATGGTGTCTTCGAGGATCACATGCAGGTGACGGTCGAGCAGAAAGCGTTTCAGTCGGCGGACGGTATCCAGCACCTGGGAACTGCCCAGGCGACCGATGATGCCGATATTACGAAATTGCTCCATGGGACCTCTGCGGACAATCGAAAACGCGAAAACCCGATTATGGGCGAAAGCGCCAGATAGACAAAATCCTTTCAGCCACAAGGGTGCGCTCAGGTTTAAGGCTATGCTCGCAAGATGATCCTGTTTCCCGATTTGTTGCAGTTGCCCCATCAGTTACGCCATCCCGAAGTGCGGGACCTGGCGTGGGTGATCCTCGCCCCGCCGATGCTCGCCGCTACGCCGTGGCCGCAGCGCCATCCGCTCGCCGGCAGCGACTGGGTGCCCGACCCGCAGCGTCTCGAACATTGGCTGCGCCAGCTCGACCACGACAGTTACGGCCTGCTGCAATGGCTGGCGCAGGCGCGCACCCGGCGCCTGGGCCTGTATTACGAGCGCCTGTGGCAGTTCGCCGTCTCGCATGCGCCGGGCATAGAATTGATCGCCGCCAACCTGCCAATCCGCCGCGCCGGGCACACCCTCGGCGAGCTGGACATGCTGCTGCGTGACCGCGACGGCGTGCATCATCTGGAACTGGCGATCAAGCTCTACCTTGGCCCGCAGGATGGCGATGGCCGCGATCCGGCGCAGTGGTTGGGGCCGGGTTGTCATGATCGGCTGGATCGTAAGCTGGCACATCTGGCCGAGCATCAATTGCCGATCTCGGCGCGCCCAGAAAGCCGCGAAGTGCTCGCGGCGCTGGATATCGAAACCTTCAGCGCGCAGCTGTGGCTGGGCGGTTATCTGCTGTATCCGTGGCCCGGGCAGGCCGACTCACCGCACGGCGCGCATCCGCAACATCTGCGTGGCAGTTGGCTGCATCAGAAGGACTGGCCGGCGTTTGTCGCGCAGCGCCCGCCGGGCCGCTGGCAACCCCTGCCCCGCCATGCGTGGCTGGCGCCGGCGCATTACCCGGCGGATCAGGTCTGGACAGATGAGCACCTGCGTTTGTGGCTGGAAGACCTGCCAGCACTGGCCCCGGCGCAGTTGATGGTACGCCTGACCGAGAATGCCCAGGGCGAATGGGAAGAGGCGGAGCGGTTGTTTCTGGTGGCGGATCTTTGGCCGAATGTGCCCGGTCAAACCTGAGATTTGTGGTGCCTGAACTGGCCCAATCGCTGGCAAGCCAGCTCCCACAGGTTTCGCGGTGAATACAAATCCTGTGGGAGCTGGCTTGCCAGCGATTGGGCCCACCCCGGTCTACAGCGAAAGCCGCACCGCCAACGCCGCCAACGTCACCAGCAACACCGGCACCGTCAGCACAATCCCGACGCGGAAGTAATAGCCCCAGCCGATGTGGATGCCCTTGCGCTCCAGCACATGCAACCACAACAAGGTCGCCAGACTGCCGATCGGAGTGATCTTCGGCCCCAGGTCGCTGCCGATCACGTTGGCGTAGATCATTGCTTCCTTGATCACGCCGCTGGCCTGACTGGCATCAATCGACAACAAGCCGATCAACACCGTCGGCAAGTTGTTCATGATCGACGACAGCAGCGCCGTCAGCACCCCGGTGCCCATCGCCGCGCCCCACACGCCGTGGCCGGCGAATACGTCCAGCCACCCGGCGAGGTAACTGGTGAGTCCGGCATTGCGCAGGCCGTACACCACCAGATACATGCCCAGCGAGAAAATCACGATCTGCCACGGCGCCTCTTTCATCACTTTGCGCGTGGAGATTTTGTGGCCGCGCGCGGCAATACCCAGCAGCAAGGCGGCGCACACAGCGGAAATTGCGCTGATCGGAATGCCCAGCGGTTCGAGGGCAAAGCAGCCGATCAACAGGATCACCAACACCGCCCAACCGGCATAGAACGTCGCTTTGTCGTGGATCGCGGTGTGCGGGGTTTCCAGTTGTTCCGGGTCGTACGCCGCCGGGATGTCGCGGCGAAAAAACCACAGCAACATGCCCAGCGTCGCCGCCACGCTGACGAAGTTGACCGGCACCATCACCGCGGCATAGCGGTTGAAGCCGATGTGGAAGAAGTCCGCCGAAACGATGTTGACCAGGTTCGATACCACCAGCGGCAGGCTCGCCGTGTCGGCAATGAACCCGGCGCCCATGACGAATGCCAGCGTCGCCGCCGGTGAAAAGCGCAACGCCAACAGCATCGAAATCACGATCGGCGTGAGAATCAGCGCCGCGCCGTCATTGGCGAACAACGCAGACACCAGCGCACCAAGCAGCACCATGAAGGCAAACAGTTTGCGCCCACTGCCCCGCCCCCAACGCGCCACGTGCAGCGCCGCCCAATTGAAAAAGCCAGCCTCGTCGAGCAACAGGCTGATGATGATCAGCGCCACGAAGGTGCCGGTGGCGTTCCAGATGATCTGCCAGACCAGCGGAATATCCGTGAGGTGAACGACGCCAAAAATCAACGCCAGCACGGCGCCCAGCGTTGCACTCCAGCCGACGCCGAGACCTTTGGGTTGCCAGATGACGAGGGTGATGGTCAGCAGGAAAATCAGTGACGCAGCGAGCATTCGCAGAAGCCTTCAAATAGCGAAACGGGTGGAAATCGAACAAATGTGGGAGCGAGCCTGCTCGCGAAAGCGGTGTGTCAGACGTGAAATTGTTATCTGACAGTCCGCCTTCGCGAGCAGGCTCGCTCCCACAGTGAGTTTCGGTGAGTTTATTTCTTGTGTTGCTCTACGAACTGGCCGTAGGCATCAATGAATTTTTGCAGGAACGGCTTCACCGAGTCGCTCAGTTTGCCCGCTTCGTCGAACGCGTTACCGGCGCCGCCCAGATACGCTTCCGGCTGTTGCAGGCAATGGATATCGAGGAAAACAAAAGTCTGGCGCAGGTGCTGGTTGGCGCCGAAGCCGCCGATGGCGCCTGGCGATACGCTGATCACCGCACCGGGTTTGCCACTCCACGCGCTCTGGCCATAAGGGCGCGAACCAACGTCGATGGCGTTCTTCAACGGTGCCGGGATCGAGCGGTTGTACTCGGGGGTAACAAACAGCACCGCGTCGGATGACGCCACTTTCTGACGGAAAGTGCTGTAGGCTGCCGGCGGAGAAGCGCCGTCGATGTCTTCGTTGTACAGCGGCAGCTCACCGATTTCGACAATCTCGAGCTTGAGATTGGCCGGCGCCAGTTCGGCGAGGGCCAGTGCGACTTTGCGATTGATCGATGCTTTGCGCAGGCTACCGACCACTACAGCGACGTTGTAGACATTGCTCATGGATGACTCTCGATGGTCCGTGGGAAGAGTCGCTAGTTATAGATGATCCAGTGGCGCTTTCACCAGTGGTCATTGGTTTTTCCTGCGCGGCGAATATTTTTTTCCTGTAGGAAAACTTACCGAGCTTGGTGACGGTCTACAAAGCCGCAAATCAAGCGTTTTATCTCCAGAGGTTCTAAGCAGATGGCAGCAGTACTCGTCGGTCAGTTTCATGCAAGAGATGCGGAAGGCCGCGTTTATTCCGTGCATGAATTCCAGGAATCGAACCCGTCTGCAGACGGATCCACTGGCTCGGAGCCCATTTACAGACTGGCTATTGGCGATCGGGTCAACAAAGTCAGTGACAGCGAGTTTCTCCTGGTTCAATCAGGCATTACCCTGATTCGCGAACCTGAGCCAACCGTCGCTCAATAACCCAGCGTTATGAGCAGAAGTCATGCGAGCGGACTTGGGGTAGGATTCAGCGTCTGACCCCACCTGCTGAACATGGACTTCACGCATGCGTTTACGCCACATCGAAGTGATTCAGGCGCTCTTGCAGACCGGTCACCTGGGCACCGCCGCCGAATGGCTGCAACTGCCGGTGACCGAGGTCGAAGAGCGTTTGCGCGAAGCCGAGAGTCAGTTGGGGTTCATGCTGTTCGCCAGCGTTCGCGGGCGCCTGCAATCGACCGCCGAAGCGCGCGCCTTGCAAGTGGAAATCGCGCACATTTACGAGGCGCTTGAGCCGGTGCAGCGTCTGGCCAGCAGCCTCAAGCAATACCTCGCCCCGCCCTTGCGCATCATCGGCACCCCGCCGCTGGCCCAACAATTGCTGCCACAAAGCCTTGCGACTCTGCGTCGGCGCTTGCCGGACGCACCTTGCAGCCTGCTCAGCGCGCCGACTCGCGACATCGTTCGCAGCCTGTTACTGCGCGAAAGCGATCTGGGCCTGAGCCTGCACGATCCCGAACATCCCGATATCCACTGCCAGCCGCTGGCCCAGGGCAAGCTGCAATTGCTCGCTCCGCACGGCTGGCTACAACCGAAACAGAAATACATTTCCCTCGCGGATCTGGCCGGTCAGGCCATGGTCGGTCTCGAAGGGCATGATCCGCTGAGCCCGGCACTGGAAAACAAACTCCAGGCCTTGCGCCCGGCGCCAAGCATTCAGACCCGCGTGCAGACCCATCAGATGATGCGCAGCATGGTCGAGGCCGGCGAAGGTCTGGCCATCGTCGACCCCTTCACCGCGTTGGGCGCCCGCGCCGGTGGGCTTGACGTCTGCCCGCTCTCACCGGCAGTGCCGATCAACCTCTACGCCCTGACCTTCAAACATGCCACGCCGTCAGCGGCGATTCAGACACTGCTGACGATCGTCACGGAACAAGCCGAGGCGATGTTGTCGAGCTGAGTGGTTTTTCCAGCGGATTATCGAACAGGCGATACCAGAACAACGCGACTTCGGCGGTGTGCGGATCGATGCCGCGATAGCGCAACTGGTCGATGCCGCCGATCACATAACCGCAACGCTCATACAGACGACAGGCGCCGAGGTTGTTGTTCTGGGTTTCGAGCATGATGCCCGGCAGCTTCTTCTTGCGACTCCAGAACTGCGCGACATCGAGCAACGCCTTGGCCACGCCGTGGCGACGGGCCGGGGCATGCACCGCCAGTTCATCGATGTGGGCAAAGCCGTTCCAGTTGGTGCTGATCACCAGGTGACCAACCGGCTCGTCGTCCAGGTACGCCATGAAAATCGCACTGTCGGGCGCGTTGTGAAAGGCGCTGAACTCTTCCGGATCAATACCGTAGCACTTGCGGTACGGCACGATCGGCGTCACCGGCCACTGCTCGACCGGCTTGCCGATCACGGCGGCGCCATAGGCGGCAACCTCGAAACTGAAGTCGCTGCCCCAGATATACGGCGCAAAACCTTCGTCGGCGACCCGCACCGACAACCCTGGGTATTTCGGATTCATGACCGGTTGCATACTGGGAAAAGTCCTCATTCCTTGACGCAGCCGACAGTGTCGACCTTGCTGTCGCGATGGATGATTGCCAGCGCAAATTTCAACTCTTTGTACATGAGGCTCAGTGTCCTGAGGCGGCAGATTTGCACCTGACCAGTGCACTCAGGGTAGAGGGTTGCAGCGAATGTGGCGAGGGTGGCAACTTGGCTCCATGTCGCCAAATGCAAAAAATCGCTGCCTTCGGTGTCTCTAACTTGGAATGCAATCCCCGTAGGAGCCGCCGAAGGCTGCGATCTTTTGATCTTCAGGTTTTTCAGGCCTGCGCATCAGCCTCGGCAATCTGCGTCCACAACGCCGGCGCTCCCGCCGATTTGGCGATGATTTCCAGCCGCACCAGATGCGCCGCCAGTTCTTCTTCAGTCGCCCGGATGATGCGTGCTGGCTGGCGATCGACCGGCAGGCGGCGGATTTCGGTAGCCGAGTTGTCGGCACCCTCGCCCGTGCCATTGCCATCGGAGGCGTTGCCGGCCAGCGACAGGCTGGTCTGGCCGCCGGTCATGGTCAGATAGACGTCGGCGAGAATCTCCGAGTCGAGCAAAGCGCCGTGCAGTTCACGGCCGGAGTTGTCGACGCCGTAACGCTTGCACAACGCATCGAGGCTGTTGCGCTGCCCCGGGTGACGTTCCCGAGCCATCATCAGGGTGTCGAGGATCGTGCAGTGCTGGGTGATGTCAGCGCGATCGTGCTGGCCCATCAAGGCGAATTCGTTGTTGATGAAGCCAACGTCGAACGCCGCGTTGTGAATGATCAGCTGTGCGCCCTGAATGAACTCGAAGAACTCGTCGGCGACTTCGGCAAAGCGCGGCTTGCCAACGAGGAATTCGTTGGTAATACCGTGCACACCGATCGCACCCTCGTCGCTTTCGCGATCCGGTTGCAGATAAACGTGAAAATGCCGGCCCGTCAGGCGCCGACCGATCAGTTCGACGCAACCGATTTCAATGATCCGGTGACCATCGGTCACCGGCATGCCGGTGGTTTCGGTATCGAGTACAACGGATCTGGTGGCCATCAGTGCTCAGCTCTCAACGGGTCAATCGGGCAAAGGCGCGGATGTTAACACGCTGGGAATGAAGCCTGTAGGAGCTGCGGCACGCTGCGATCTTTTGATTTTTCTTACAGCAAGATCAAAAGATCGCAGCCTTCGGCAGCTCCTACAGGGGAATGCATTGCAAATGTGGGAGCGAGCCTGCTCGCGAACGGCCACGCCACGGTTAGAAGCGAAATCAGCTCTGCTTGTAACCGCGAACTTCATCCACCCCACGGTTGGCCAGCTGGTCAGCCCGCTCGTTACCGTGATGACCAATGTGCCCGCGCACCCATTTCCAGGTGACTTTGTGGCGATTGACCTGCTCGTCCAGCTCTTTCCACAGATCGGCGTTTTTCACCGGTTCTTTCGCAGCGGTTTTCCAGCCGCGCTTCTTCCAGTTGACCATCCACTCGTTGATGCCTTTCATCACGTATTGCGAGTCGGTGACCAGCAGCACTTCGCAGGGGCGCTTGAGCGCTTCGAGGCCACGAATCGCGCCGAGCAGCTCCATGCGGTTGTTGGTGGTGTTGGCCTCGCCGCCCCACAATTCCTTTTCGACGCCCTTGCACACCAGCAGCGCGCCCCAGCCGCCGGGGCCGGGGTTGCCCTTGCAGGCACCGTCGGTGAACAGTTCTACGGTGTCGACGCTTTCCACGCTTTCGCTCATGCCAGTCTTTCCAGAAAAATGCCTGTCCTGCCAATCACGGATCGACAATGACCGCGGCCGGGACAAGCCCGGCCACAAATAAAAGAAGATTTACGGTTCGATGCGGCGGCGGTTGACCTTGGCCATCGGCAGCGGAATCAGCTTGCCCATCGGCTCGCGGCGTTCCTGGCGCAACGGCCGGAGCCCCACCACGATCTTGCGCGCCACCAGCAGATAGAAGCCCCCGCCGGACAATTGCCAGTCACCGGCCTTGCGTTCCCAGCCGGCCAGACGGTTCTGCCACTTGGGTGATGCGAGCGGCGGACGATAGCACCCGAAGCGGCGTTTCTCCAGCGCGAAGCCCAGCAGATTGAGCCAGTCGGCGACCCGCGACGGCGAGATGCAGCGCGCCTTGCGCAGGGCATCATTGGCGAAGAAATGCCGCAGCCCCCAGGTGCTCCAGGGGTTGATGCCGATGATCAGCAGATGTCCGCCGGGGCGCACGCTGCTCGCTGCTTCACGCAGCAAACCGTGGGGCGACAGGCAGAAATCCAGGCCATGCTGCATCACCACCACGTCGGCGGCGTGCTCGCTCAACGGCCAGGCCTGCTCTTCGCAGACGATCTCGACTCCGGGCAACGGTGCGCCGAGACGCACGTTGCGCTGCACTTGCGGCGCGGCCGGCGGGGTTTCGGCGGACGGCCCGTAATGCACCAGATAACCGCCGAAGAAGCGGCCGAGCTCGTCATCGAGCATGCGCCGCTCTTCATCCAGCAGAAATTGCCCGAGCGGCCCCGACAGCCATTCGCGGGCGGCGCTGATCAATGCCAGCCAGTCGGGATCGGCCTGAGCGAACGCTTTATCGGTCATGTCATTCTCCAACGCGCCAGGAACTACTAAGATGCGCCAATGTTTTCTGCTTGGCGAATTCCGACGATGATACAGATCAGTGCCCTGCCCGCGTTCACCGACAACTACATCTGGTTGTTACAGGATCATCAGACCCAGCGCTGCGCGGTGGTTGATCCGGGCGACGCCGCCCCGGTGCAGGCGTGGCTTGACGCGCATCCGGGCTGGGTGCTCAGCGATATTCTGATCACTCACCATCACCATGACCATGTCGGCGGCGTCGAGCGCCTGAAAGCCGCGACCGGCGCCAAGGTCTACGGCCCGGCCAGCGAAAGCATCCCGGCGCGCGACGTAGCGCTCAAGGACAACGACAGCGTCAGCGTGCTCGGCTGGGACTTCGACGTCTATGCGGTGCCCGGTCACACCCTGGGGCACATCGCCTATTACCACCATGGCCTGCTGTTCTGCGGCGACACCCTGTTCGCCGCCGGTTGCGGCCGGTTGTTCGAAGGCACCCCCGAGCAGATGTACCGCTCGCTCAGCCGTCTTGCGGCCCTGCCGGAAGATACGCTGGTTTACTGCACCCATGAATACACCTTGAGCAATCTGAAATTTGCCGCCGCCGTCGAGCCGGGCAACCCGGAAGTCGCCGCCCGTCTGGAAAAGGTCACGCAGCAACGGCAGAACGGCGTGATGACATTGCCGTCGACTTTGGCCCTGGAAAAGCTGACCAATCCGTTTTTACGCACTTCTGAAACATTGGTTACACAAAAAGTGGACGAACGGGAAGGCGCTCAAAACCGGGAGCCGAGCGAGGTATTTGCGGCTCTGCGGGCATGGAAAGACAAGTTCTGACAAGCGCGCCGGCCGGGACAAAAATTCTCAATGGTTGACCGCAGGGGGTGCGCTTTCTAGAATCGCCCGACATTTTTGCCCGGAACTTACTTCCAGCCAATGTCGTCATCCATACGTAAGTCCGTCAATTCAGATGCTTTGACCCGCCTGGCGCAAGCCATCGCGGTGGCTGTGTCCGCCACGCTGGCGGGTTGCTCCAGCCACGCTCCGCAGACTGAAGCGACGCATACGCCGAACATTGCTGCGCGAGCCAAGCAGAAGCCGATCTGGCTGACCGAGAAGCCCACTCCCGTGGCGCCCCAGGACATCTGGGAACGCATGCGCCAGGGCTTCCAGTTGCAGGAAGGCCTTGGCGTCAATCCGCGCATCGAGCAACAACGCCTGTGGTTCGCCAGTAATCCCTCTTTTCTCGAGAATGCCGGCGAACGCGGCAGCCTCTACATTCATTACATTGTCGAACGCCTCGAAGAGCGCAACATGCCGCTGGAACTGGCCCTGCTGCCGGTGATCGAGAGCGCGTACAACCCGATGGCCTACTCCCGCGCCGATGCGGTGGGCCTGTGGCAATTCATTCCGTCCACCGGGCGCTACTTCAACCTGCGCCAGACCCGCTTCTACGACGGTCGTCGCGACATCACCGCTTCGACCACGGCAGCGATGGATTACCTGACTCGCCTGCACGACATGTTCAACGGCGACTGGCTGCTGGCGCTGGCAGCCTACAACGCCGGTGAAGGCACCGTTAGCCGCGCGATCGAACGCAACGAAAAGCTCGGCCTGCCCACCGACTACTGGAACCTGCCGCTGCCGGCGGAAACCCAGGCCTATGTGCCGAAGTTGCTGGCGCTGTCGCAAGTGGTGCTGGCGCCGGAAGCCTACGGCGTCAACCTCAATCCGATCGCCAACGAGCCGTACTTCCAGGTCGTCGAAATCAACCAGCGCATGGACCTGTCCAAGGTCGCTGCGGTGGCGAACATCGATGAAGACGAACTGTTCCAGCTCAATCCGGCGTTCAAACAGCGCACCACCATCGACGGTCCGCAGCATTTGCTGGTGCCGACATCCAAGGCGCAACTGCTGACCGCCAGTCTGCAGACCATGCGCCCGGACGAACTGATCAGCCCGCGCTCGCTGAAACCGGTGTTCGAAGGCGCCGATCCGTCGGAAGTGGCACAGCTCAAACGTGCTTATCGGGTCAAGCGTGGCGACAACCTCGGCTCCATCGCCAAGGCCAACAAGGTCGAAGTCAAGGATCTGCAGCGCTGGAACAAGCTGACCGGCAAGAACCTCAAGGTCGGCCAGACCCTGGTCATGCAGGACAACACCAAGCGTGCACCGGCGCGCAAGTCTGGCCGGGTCAACACCGTGGTCGCGGCGAATACCAAGAGCAAAGGCAAGGACGAGAGCAAGCAGCAGACCCAGTACAAGGTCAAGCGCGGCGACACCCTGTACGTGGTGGCCAAGCGCTTCAACGTCGAGATGCAACATCTCAAGCGTTGGAACCCGGGTGCGGGCAAGGCGTTGAAACCGGGGCAGATGCTTACGGTTTATCAGCCGCACTGATTGAAGAGCCCCTGATATTTCAGGGGCTTTTTTTGGATGAAGTTTTTGTGGTGTGCTTTAGATCCACCCCCCTCACCCCAGCCCTCTCCCCCAGGGGGGAGAGGGGGAAAGGGAGCCGATCGGGGGCTTTTCAGAAACTGACTTCGACTCGGTATCGCACCTCGGTGCAATTCGCCCAGACACCACGATCAGTCCCCTCTCCCTCCGGGAGAGGGTTAGGGTGAGGGGCTCTTCGCGCAAACGATTAACCCGGCATTAACCCGCATCTTTTTCCTGTCCAGACAAGCTGTTACTGTACGGCCCACAAAGCCCAAGCCGCTGGATCGGATCTGACTTGAAGCGTGCCCTCCCCCTGCTCCTGATCAGCCTGGCCTTGAGCTCACCCGCAAGCGCGACGATTACCGAAAGTCACGGTTATGCGCAGTTCGGCACGCTCAAGTACCCGGCCAGATTTACCCACTTCGACTGGGTCAACCCGCAAGCGCCCAAGGGCGGTACGTTGCGGGTGATGGCGTTCGGCACCTTCGATACGGTCAATCCGTACACTTTCAAGGGCACCAGCCCGGTCACCACCGCCAATTTTCTCCAGTACGGCATCAACGAGCTCAACGAGCCGCTGATGGTTGGCACCGGGCAGTATTCGCCGTCCGGCGACGAACCCGCGTCGAGTTACGGGTTGATCGCACAATCGGTGGAGTACAGCGAAGATCGCAGCTGGGTCGTCTTCAATTTGCGCCCCGAAGCGCGCTTTCACGACGGCGCGCCTGTCACCGCCTACGACGTGGCGTTCTCCTATCGAACGCTGCTCAAGGACGGTCATCCGCTGTATCGCACGGCCCTGCAGGAAGTGCTGCGGGTCGACATCCTCAACAAGCAGCGCATTCGTTTCGTGTTCAAGCGCTCGGGCAATCCGCTGTTGATCCTGCGCCTGGGCGAATTGCCGGTACTGCCGCAGCATTACTGGAAAGACCGCGACTTCAAAGCCACCACCTTCGAACCGCCGCTGGGTAGCGGGCCGTACCGCATCACGTCGGTCACGCCGGGGCGGCAGCTGATTTTCGAGCGGGTCAAGGATTACTGGGGCAAGGACTTAGCGGTCAATCGCGGCAAGTACAATTTCGATCGCATGGACGTCGAGTTCTACCGCGACAGCGATGTCGCCTTCGAAGCGTTCAAGGCCGGTGAGTTCGACATCTACATCGAGCATCAGGCGAAGAACTGGGTCAACGGTTACAACTTCCCTGCTGTACGTCGTGGCGAAGTGATCAAGGTGCAGATCCCGCATCAGATCCCGACCCAGACTCAGGGCCTGTTCATGAACAGCCGCCGCGCGACCTTCGCCGATGCCAGGACGCGCGAAGCGTTGGGTCTGATGTTCGACTTCGAATGGACCAACCGCGCGCTGTTCAGCGATGCCTATAAGCGCACGAGCAGTTACTACCCCAACAGCGAATTCACTGCGTCCGGCCTGCCGGTCGGGCATGAATGGCTGATGCTCAAGCCTTACAAGGAGCAGTTGCCAGCCCGGCTGTTCACCGAGCCGTTCACCCTGCCGAAAACCGACGGCCGTGGCATCCCGCGCGAGACCATGCGTAAAGCCCTCGCCCTGCTCGCCGAGGCCGGTTGGAAGCTCCACGGCCAGCGCCTGCAAAATAAGGACGGCCAACCGCTGCGTTTCGAACTGCTGCTGGTCAATCCGAGCCTGGAGCGGCTTTATCAGCCTTACATCGAGAATCTCAACAGCATCGGCATCGACGCGCGCCTGCGTACCGTCGATCGCGCCCAGTACAAACAGCGCCTCGACCAATTCGATTTCGACATGATCTCGATGACCCTCGGCCAGACCCTGAGCCCGGGCCTTGAGCAGTGGCAGTACTTCCACTCCAGCCAGGTAAACGTCAAGGGCAGCAAGAATTACGCGGGCATCGCCAATCCGGTGGTCGATCACCTGCTCGAACAGTTGCTCGCCGCGCGCACCCGCGACGAGCAGGTCGCCGCCGGCAAGGCGCTCGACCGCGTGCTGCTCTGGCAGCACTACAGCATTCCCAACTGGTACCTCAATTATCACCGTCTGGCCTACCGCAACCGGTTGGCCTTTGTCACCACGCCGCCCTACACCCTGGGCCTGAGCGCATGGTGGCTGAAGTCTTCGGAGAAAGATCGATGAACGCTGTTCGCACCCTGCTCGTGCAGGCCGGCGGCTTGCTGTTCGCCGGGCTGGCCTGGGCCGCCCCGCAACACGCCGTGACCCTGTACAACGAGCCGCCGAAATACCCGGCCGATTTCAAGCATTTCGACTACGTGAACCCTGATGCGCCCAAGGGCGGCGTATTCCGTCAGGCCGGCTTCGGTGGCTTCGACAGCCTCAACCCGTTCATCAACAAAGGCGTGCCCGCCGATGACATCGGCCAGATCTACGACACCCTGACCAAACACAGCCTCGACGAGCCGTTCACCGAGTACGGCCTGATTGCCAGCAAGATCGAGAAAGCCGAGGACAACAGTTGGGTGCGCTTCTACCTGCGCCCGGAAGCACGCTTTCACGACGGCCACCCGGTGCGCGCCGAAGACGTGGTGTTCAGCTTCGAGACGCTGACCAAGGAAGGCTCGCCAATGTTTCGCGGCTACTACAACGACGTTGCCGAAGCCATCGCCGAAGACCCGCTGAAGGTCTTGTTCAAGTTCAAGCACAGCAACAACCGCGAGCTGCCGCTGATCCTCGGCCAGTTGCCGGTCCTGCCGAAACACTGGTGGGCCAGCCGCGACTTCAACAAGGGCAATCTGGAAATCCCGCTGGGCAGCGGCCCGTACAAGGTCACCCAAGTGAAGGCCGGCCGTTCGGTACGTTACGAACGGGTCAAGGATTACTGGGGCAAGGACTTGCCGGTCAACCGTGGCTTCTACAACTTCGACACGATGACTACCGACTATTACCGCGACAACACCGTCGCCCTCGAAGCGCTGAAGGCCGGACAGTTCGACTATTGGCTGGAAATGACCGCGAAGAACTGGGCCAGCGCCTATAACGTTCCGGCGGTCACCGAGGGGCGCTTGATCAAAGAACTGATCCCCAACAGCAACCCGACCGGCATGCAGGGCTTCGTCTTCAACCTGCGCCGCCCGGTGTTCCAGGATGTGCGCGTGCGTCAGGCGCTGGGGCTGCTGTTCGATTTCGAATGGACCAACAAGCAATTATTCAACGGCGCCTACGTGCGCACCCGCAGTTACTTCGAGAACTCGGAAATGGCCGCCACCGGCCTGCCCGACGCCGAGCAACGGAAGATCCTCGAACCGTTCCGCAGCCAACTGCCGGCCCAGGTGTTCAGCGAAGCCTTCGAAAATCCCAAGACCGACGCCAGCGGCATGATCCGCACCCAGCAGCGCGAGGCGTATCAACTGCTGCAAGAGGCCGGCTGGAAAATCGTCGATGACAAAATGGTCGACGCCACCGGCAAACCGGTGGTGATCGAATTTCTTCTTGCCCAGACCGAATTCGAACGCGTGCTGCTGCCGTTCAAGCGCAACCTCAGCGACCTCGGTATCGATCTGGTGATCCGCCGCGTCGACGTCTCGCAGTACATCAACCGCGTGCGCTCGCGGGATTTCGACATGATGGTCGGCAGCTTTCCCCAGTCCAACTCGCCGGGCAACGAGCAGCGCGAATACTGGATGAGCGCCGCCGCCGACAAACCGAGCAGCCGCAACAGCATGGGTCTGAAGGATCCGACCGTTGACCAACTGGTGGAAAGCCTGATCAACGCCGACTCGCGCAAAAGCCTGGTGGCCCACGCTCGCGCGCTGGATCGTGTTCTGCAATGGGGCTACTACGTGGTGCCGAACTGGCACATCAAGAGCTGGCGCGTGGCTTACTGGAATCATATAGGCCACCCGAAAACCTCGCCCAAGTACGACATTGGCATCAACACCTGGTGGGTCAAGCCTGACGCCAAGCCTGCCGTAGAAGTCGAAACCCAACTGCAAGCCGACCCTGCGGGCACGGAGTAATCAGATGCTGGCGTATATCTTTCGGCGACTGCTGCTGATCATCCCGACCCTGTTCGGCATTCTGCTGATCAACTTCGTGATCATTCAGGCCGCGCCCGGCGGGCCGGTCGAGCAGATGATCGCCAAGCTCGAAGGCTTCGAAGGCGCCACCAGCCGGATTGCCGGCGGCGGTGCCGAAGTGGCGGTGGCCGGCTCGTCATACCGTGGCGCGCAGGGGCTGGACCCGGCGCTGATCAAGGAAATCGAGCACATGTACGGGTTCGACAAATCGGCCCCGGAACGCCTATGGATCATGGTCAAGAACTACGCGCAGCTGGATTTCGGCGACAGTTTCTTCCGCGACGCCAAGGTCATCGACCTGATCAAGGAAAAGATGCCGGTGTCGATCTCGCTGGGGCTGTGGAGCACGCTGATCATGTATCTGGTGTCGATCCCGCTGGGCATCGCCAAGGCCACGCGGCACGGCAGCCACTTCGATGTCTGGACCAGTTCGGCGATCATCGTCGGCTATGCGATCCCGGCGTTCCTGTTTGCGATCCTGCTGATCGTGGTGTTTGCCGGCGGCAGTTATCTGGACTGGTTCCCCCTGCGCGGGCTGACTTCGAACAACTTCGATGAGCTGAGCCTGGGCGGCAAGATCCTCGATTACTTCTGGCACCTGGCATTGCCGGTCACCGCGCTGGTGATCGGCAACTTCGCGACCATGACCCTGCTGACCAAGAACAGCTTTCTCGACGAGATCAACAAGCAGTACGTGGTCACCGCCAAGGCCAAGGGTCTGACCCGCCATCGCGTGCTCTACGGGCATGTATTCCGCAATGCCATGCTGCTGGTGATTGCCGGTTTTCCGTCGGCGTTCATCGGCATTTTCTTCACCGGTTCCCTGCTGGTGGAAGTGATTTTTTCCCTCGACGGCCTTGGCCTGATGAGTTTCGAAGCGGCGATCAATCGCGATTACCCGGTGGTGTTCGGCACGCTGTTCATCTTCACCCTGCTCGGGCTGGTGGTGAAACTGATCGGCGATCTGACCTACACCTTTGTCGATCCGCGTATCGACTTCGCCAGCCGGGAGCATTGAGATGAACCTGTCCCCTCTCAACCGCCGGCGCTTCGAACTGTTCAAGGCCAACAAGCGTGGCTGGTGGTCGCTGTGGCTGTTTCTGATCCTGTTCGGCCTGAGCCTGGGCGCCGAGCTGATTGCCAACGACAAGCCGCTGGTCGTGCATTACGACAACAACTGGTATTTCCCGGCGATCAAGCGCTATCCGGAAACCGCGTTCGGCGGCGAATTCCCGCTGGAAGCCAACTACAAGAGTCCGTACATTCGCGAACTGCTCAAGGCCAAGGACGCGTGGATTCTGTGGGCGCCGATCCCCTACAGCTACCAGAGCATCAACTACGACCTGAAAGTCCCGGCCCCGGCGCCACCCTCGGCGGACAACCTGCTGGGCACCGACGATCAGGGCCGCGACGTGTTGGCGCGGGTGATCTACGGTTTCCGCATTTCCGTGTTGTTTGCGCTGACGCTGACCGTGCTGAGTTCGATCATCGGCGTGATTGCCGGGGCGCTACAGGGCTTTTATGGCGGCTGGGTCGATCTCGCCGGGCAGCGTTTTCTCGAGATCTGGTCGGGGCTGCCGGTGCTGTATCTGCTGATCATCCTTGCCAGTTTCGTCCAGCCGAATTTCTGGTGGTTGCTGGGCATCATGCTGCTGTTCTCGTGGATGAGCCTGGTCGATGTGGTGCGCGCCGAGTTCCTCCGTGGCCGCAATTTGGAATACGTGCGCGCCGCCCGCGCGCTGGGCATGCAGAACGGCGCGATCATGTTCCGCCACATCTTGCCCAACGCCATGGTCTCGACCATGACTTTCATGCCGTTCATCCTTACCGGCGCCATCGGCACCCTGACCGCGCTGGACTTCCTCGGCTTCGGCTTGCCGGCCGGCAGTCCGTCGCTGGGCGAACTGGTTGCCCAAGGCAAATCCAACCTGCAGGCGCCATGGCTGGGCATGAGCGCGTTTGCCGTGCTGGCGCTGATGTTGAGCCTGCTGGTGTTTATCGGCGAGTCCGCTCGCGATGCCTTCGACCCGAGGAAGTGAAATGAATCAGGACAATCTGATCGAAGTGCGCGACCTCGCCGTCGAATTCGGTTTCGGCGAGCGGGTCCACCGCGTGGTCGAGGGCGTGAGCTTCGACATCAAGCGCGGCGAAACCCTGGCGCTGGTCGGCGAATCGGGCTCGGGCAAATCGGTCACGGCGCATTCGATCCTGCGCCTGCTGCCCTACCCCATGGCGCGGCATCCGGCCGGCAGCATCAATTACGCCGGGCAGAACCTGCTGGATTTGAGCGAGAAGACCATCCGCCATATTCGTGGCAACCGCATCGCCATGATCTTTCAGGAGCCGATGACCTCGCTCAATCCGCTGCATTCGATCGAGAAGCAGATCAACGAAGTGCTCGGCATCCACAAGGGCCTGAGCGGCAAAGTCGCGACCAGGCGCACTTTGGAGCTGCTGGAGATGGTCGGCATTCCCGAGCCGCACAAGCGTCTCAAGGCCCTGCCCCATGAATTGTCCGGCGGCCAGCGCCAGCGGGTGATGATCGCCATGGCCCTGGCCAACGAGCCGGAATTGCTGATTGCCGACGAACCGACCACCGCGCTGGACGTGACCGTTCAGCTGAAAATCCTCGATTTGCTCAAGGATCTTCAGGCTCGATTGGGGATGTCGCTGTTACTGATCAGTCACGATTTGAACCTGGTGCGAAGAATTGCGCATCGCGTATGTGTCATGCAGCGCGGTTGCATCGTCGAACAGGCATCGTGCGCAGAGCTGTTCCGTTCGCCGCAGCATCCGTACACTCGGGAATTGCTCGGCGCGGAGCCCAGCGGCGGCCCCGCGAGCAATGAAATCGGCGCGCCGCTGCTCGAAGTCGAGGACCTCAAAGTCTGGTTCCCGATCAAGAAAGGCCTGCTCAAGCGCACGGTGGATTACGTCAAGGCAGTGGACGGCATCAATTTCAGCCTGCCGCAGGGTCAGACCCTGGGGATCGTCGGCGAAAGCGGTTCCGGCAAATCCACCCTCGGTCTGGCGATTTTGCGTCTGATCGGCAGCAAAGGCGCGATCCGCTTTGAAGGCAAGCAGCTAGACTGCCTGACGCAGAGTGAGGTTCGCCCGCTGCGGCGGGAGATGCAGGTGGTGTTTCAGGACCCGTTTGGCAGCCTGAGCCCGCGCATGTGCGTCAATGACATCGTTGGCGAAGGCCTGCGGATACACAAGATGGGCACCGCGACCGAACAGGAAGCGGCGATCATTGCGGCATTGAAGGAGGTAGGTCTGGATCCGGAAACCCGGCACCGCTACCCCCACGAATTTTCCGGAGGGCAACGGCAGCGAATCGCCATTGCCCGGGCCTTGGTGCTGAAACCGGCGCTGATCCTGCTGGACGAGCCGACTTCGGCGCTCGACCGCACGGTGCAGCGGCAAGTGGTGGAGCTGTTGCGTTCACTGCAAGCCAAGTACAACCTGACGTATTTGTTCATCAGCCATGACCTGGCTGTCGTCAAAGCGCTGAGCCACCAGCTGATGGTGGTCAAGCATGGCCAAGTGGTCGAACAGGGAGACGCGCAAAGTATTTTTGCCGCCCCCCAACATCCGTATACACAGCAGTTGCTGGAAGCCGCTTTTCTGGCACCAGCCACTGCGCAATAACCTGAAAGAGGAGCAACACATGGGTTTTCTCGCCGGTAAGCGCGTACTGATCGTCGGTGTCGCCAGCAAGCTGTCCATCGCATCCGGCATCGCTGCCGCCATGCATCGCGAGGGCGCTGAGCTTGCCTTCACTTATCAGAACGACAAACTCAAGGGTCGCGTCGAAGAATTCGCACAAGGCTGGGGTTCGAGCCCTGAGCTGTGCTTCCCGTGCGACGTGGCCAGCGATGAAGAAATCGCCAAGGTCTTCGAAGAGCTGAGCAAGAAGTGGGACGGCCTGGACTGCATCGTGCACTCCGTCGGCTTCGCCCCGGGCGACCAACTGGACGGCGACTTCACCGAAGCCACTACCCGTGAAGGTTTCCGCATCGCTCACGACATCAGCGCCTACAGCTTCGTGGCCCTGGCCAAAGCTGGCCGCGAAATGATGAAAGGCCGCAACGGCAGCCTGCTGACCCTGTCGTACCTGGGCGCCGAGCGCACCATGCCGAACTACAACGTGATGGGCATGGCCAAGGCTTCGCTGGAAGCCGGCGTCCGTTACCTGGCCGGTTCCCTCGGTCCGGACGGCACCCGCGTCAACTGCGTATCGGCTGGCCCGATCCGCACCCTGGCTGCTTCCGGCATCAAGAACTTCCGCAAGATGCTGGCTGCCAACGAAGCGCAGACTCCGCTGCGCCGCAACGTCACCATCGAAGAAGTCGGCAACGCCGGCGCCTTCCTGTGCTCCGACCTGGCGTCGGGCATCAGCGGTGAAATCATGTACGTCGACGGCGGCTTCAACACCACCGCGATGGGCAACATCGAAGAGTGATCTTCCTGTAGCCGTTAAAAAACCCGCCCGATCCCAGACTGTGTGAAAACCTAGCAATCTGCGCAGCGCTCAAAGAAAATGCTCCGTATCGAAAGATACGGAGCATTTTTC
>NZ_JBEOPW010000022.1:0-103074 GCF_040310465.1 Pseudomonas sp. H26/SER47-MNA-CIBAN-0231
CCGTTTCGACTGCGCCGGAAGTGGGGCGAATTATAGACCTCTGGAATCTGCCGTCAACCGTTAATTTCGCTTTTCTTGCAGATTCTGCTTTTTACCCAGTAAACGCGGGATTCGCTTCATCACCGGCGGCAGACGAAGCAGCAAAAGCACGCCACCTATAAAGGCATAAATGGTCCACTCTTCCAGATCGGCCCGCACGATCCACAGCATATGCAGCAAACCCAGTCCGAGAATCAGGTAAACCAGGCGATGCAGCTTCTTCCAGCGAGCGCCCAAACGACGCTGACTATAACGATTGGACGTCACCGCCAGTATCAGTAATCCGAGAAAGCCCAGCGCACCAACAATAATGTAAGGCCGCTTGCGCAGCTCAACGCCCAACTGCGACCAGTCGAATCCGAGGATAAACGCCATATAGCTGAACAGATGCAGCGTCACATAAGCAAAACACCAAAGCCCTAACTGCCGGCGCACTGCAATCCACCCCGCCCAGCCGCTCAGCTTTTGCAGGGGAGTCATGCTCAGGGTGATCAACAGCAACACCAGCGTGCCAAGCCCGAGACGATCAACCAGCACCTTGCCCGGATCAGGCCCGAGCAGATCGGCGAACGCTTGATAGAACCACAGCAATGGCCAGACCGCCGCAGCAATGAACACGCCCACTCGCCAGAACGGATAGCGCATCAGTAGTTCTTCCGCAGATCGAGCCCTGTATATAAAGAAGCGACTTCATCCGAGTAGCCGTTGAACATCTGCGTGTCGCGCACATTCGGTTTGAACAGGCTGTTCGGCAAGCGCCGCTCGCGCGCCTGGGTCCAGCGTGGATGGTCGACGGTAGGATTCACATTCGCGTAGAAGCCGTACTCATCGGCAGCAATGCTTTGCCAGGTGGTCTTCGGCTGCTCGCTGACCAGACTGATGCGCACAATGGACTTCACACTTTTAAAGCCGTACTTCCACGGCACCACCAGACGCAAAGGTGCGCCGTTCTGGTTCGGCAGTTCGCGGCCATACATGCCCACCGCGAGGATCGCCAAAGGATTCATCGCCTCATCGAGACGCAAACCTTCGACATACGGCCAGTCGATCAACGCAAAACCGGAACGCTGGCCGGGCATGCTCTTGGGATCCTGCAGGGTTTCGAAGCGGATGTACTTGGCCTTGGAAGTCGGCTCGACCTGTTTGAGCAAGGCCGAGATGGGAAAGCCGATCCAGGGAATGACCATCGACCACGCCTCGACGCAGCGCAGACGATAGATACGCTCCTCCAATTGATACGGTTTCATGAAGTCTTCCAGCGCATAACGCCCTGGCTTACCCACCTCCCCGTCAATCACCACGCTCCAGGGTTCGGTTTTCAGGTCGCCAGCATTCCTCGCCGGATCGCCCTTGCCGGTACCGAACTCATAAAAGTTGTTGTAGTTCGTCGCGTCTTTATAAGGCGTGATCGCCTCATCCTTGACGTTGACCGCCCCCCATTGTGTAGAAGGGAGCTTTTCGGCAAACCAGGCCGGAGCCTTGCCGGATTCAACATCAGAGTAGCGAGGGGCATCAGCGGCACTGGCCCAGCGTGGCAGGCTGCTCATGGCAATACCGGCAGCAGTGGCGCCGAGCAATTGGCGACGGGAAAGATAAATGGCTTCAGGCGTGACATCCGACTCATGGCAGTCGGATGCTTTGGGGATCTTGATCAACATGACAACTCCGCAGCTTTGGAGGACAGGTGCACCCATAGACTGCGGAGTATGCGGGAAATTACATCACTCGGCGTTTTTGTGACGACGAAGACGCAACAGATATTGCACCGGACCGGACGCCGCATAGGCGAGGAACACCAACAGCAAAATGCGCGGCGGATCACTGAACACGACAGCGAATACCAGCACCACCGCCAGGATCGCCACGAACGGCACGCGACCTTTGAGATCCAGCTCCTTGAAGCTGTTGTACTTGATGTTGCTGACCATCAGCATGCCGGCCGCCGCCACCATCAAGGCCACCAGGAACGACATCTTCGAACCCTGGATGCCGTAATCGCTGAACGCCCAGACAATGCCGGCCACAACACCTGCCGCCGCCGGGCTGGCCAGACCGATGAAGTAGCGTTTGTCCGCCGTGCCGACCTGGGTGTTGAAACGCGCCAGACGCAACGCCGCACCCGCTACATATATGAAGGCGACCATCCAGCCGACCTTGCCCATGTCGCCCAGCGCCCAGCCGAAGGCCAGCAATGCCGGCGCTACGCCGAACGCGACCATGTCCGACAGCGAGTCATACTCGGCGCCGAAAGCACTTTGGGTATTGGTCATGCGTGCCACGCGACCATCGAGGCCATCGAGGACCATCGCGACGAAAATCGCGATCGCAGCGAAGGCGAAGTACTTGCTCGCATTCACCGAGTCGCCGGCGCTCAACGCGGCCTGCGCGCTCATCGAGTTGATGATGGAATAGAAGCCTGCGAACAGGTTGGCAGTGGTGAACAGGTTCGGCAGCAGATAGATACCACGATGCCGGACTTTACGACCTTCGGCGTCGTGCCCTTCTTCGATGTGTTCATCGATGGGCAACAGGCTTTCGGCGTCGGAAGCCTTGTTCGGCTCTTCGGGACGTTCGCTCATGGACATTACCTTGCAACGGTTTGGAAAAAATTCGACAGAGGCTTGAGGACGACAGTTCGGCCACAAACGATGCAGCTTTATACCAGAAGCACCGGCCCAAACGAAAAAACGCGGCCGAGGCCGCGTTTTTCGTACAAGCAACGACGACTCAGTTCTTGGCTTTGTCGACGATCTTGTTGGCACCGATCCACGGCATCATGGAGCGCAGTTGCTCGCCGATGACCTCGATACCGTGAGCGGCGTTGTTACGACGCTTGGCGGTCATCGAAGGGTAGCCGGTTGCGCCTTCGCTGATGAACATTTTGGCGTATTCGCCGTCCTGAATACGTTTCAGGGCGTTGCGCATGGCCTGACGGGATTCGGCGTTGATCACTTCCGGGCCAGTCACGTACTCACCGTACTCGGCGTTGTTGGAGATCGAGTAGTTCATGTTGGCGATACCGCCTTCGTACATGAGGTCAACGATCAGCTTCAGTTCGTGCAGGCACTCGAAGTAGGCCATTTCCGGCGCGTAGCCAGCTTCAACCAGAGTTTCGAAACCGGCTTTCACCAGTTCAACGGTACCGCCACACAGAACGGCTTGTTCGCCGAACAGGTCGGTTTCGGTCTCGTCCTTGAAGGTGGTTTCGATGATGCCGGTACGACCGCCACCGACGCCAGCAGCGTAGGACAGTGCGACGTTCTTGGCGTTGCCCGAGGCGTCCTGGTAGATCGCGATCAGGTCAGGGATACCGCCGCCTTTGACGAACTCGGAACGCACGGTGTGGCCCGGGGCTTTCGGCGCGATCATGATCACGTCGAGGTCGGCACGCGGAACAACCTGGTTGTAGTGAATCGCGAAGCCGTGGGAGAAGGCCAGAGTGGCGCCTTTCTTGATGTTCGGCTCGATTTCGTTCTTGTACAGCGAGGACTGGAACTCGTCTGGGGTGAGGATCATGACCAGGTCGGCAGCGGCAACAGCGGAAGCCACGTCGGTCACTTTCAGGCCGTGAGCTTCGGCTTTGGCAACGGTGGCCGAACCTTTACGCAGACCGACGGTAACGTCGACACCGGAGTCTTTCAGGTTGCACGCCTGAGCGTGGCCCTGGGAGCCGTAACCGATGATGGCAACTTTCTTGCCCTGGATGATCGACAGGTCGCAGTCTTTATCGTAGAAAACTTTCATGAATTTCCCCTTATATCCGGCCGTTCAGGCCATGCGCTAATTTGGTTTAGATGCTGAGTACTTTGTCGCCGCGAGCAATGCCGGTCACGCCGCTACGGACGGTCTCCAGAATCGATGCGGTGCCGATGGACTGAATGAAGCTGTCGAGCTTGTCGCTGGTACCGGTCAATTGAACGGTATACACGCTGGCGCTGACATCCACGATCTGCCCACGGTAGATATCGGTGGTGCGTTTGATCTCGGCGCGCTGGGCGCCAGTGGCCTTGACCTTGACCAGCATCAGTTCACGCTCGATGTGAGCGCTTTCCGACAGGTCCACCAGCTTGACCACTTCGATCAGCTTGTTCAGGTTTTTGGTGATCTGCTCGATCACTTCATCGTGGCCCACGGTGGTCAGCGTCAGACGCGACAGGGTCGGGTCTTCGGTCGGGGCCACGGTCAGGCTTTCGATGTTGTAGTTGCGCTGCGAGAACAGGCCGACTACGCGAGACAGAGCGCCGGGTTCGTTTTCCAGAAGCAGGGAAATAATGTGCCGCATGATTAAGTACGCTCCGTCTTGCTCAGCCACATATCGCGCATGGAGCCGTCTTTGATCTGCATCGGGTAGACGTGCTCGCTGGTGTCGACCGCAACATCGATGATCACCAGGCGATCCTTCATGGCAAACGCTTCGGCCATCTTCGACTTCAAATCTTTCGATTCGGTGATGCGTACGCCAACGTGGCCGTAGGCTTCAGCCAGCTTGATGAAGTCGGGCAGCGATTCCATGTAGGAGTGCGAGTGACGGCTGCCGTAACTCATGTCCTGCCACTGGCGAACCATGCCCAGCACACCGTTGTTGAGGATGACGATCTTCACCGGCAAGCCGTATTGCAGGCAGGTCGACAGCTCCTGGATATTCATCTGGATACTGCCTTCGCCGGTGACGCAGGCAACGTCATCGTCCGGGAAGCTCAGTTTGATGCCCATCGCGGCTGGCAGACCGAAGCCCATCGTGCCCAGACCACCGGAGTTGATCCAGCGGTTCGGCTTGTTGAACGTGTAGTACTGCGCGGCAAACATCTGGTGCTGACCGACGTCGGAGGTCACAAAGGCGTCGCCCTTGGTCACTTCGCAGAGGGTTTCGATCACGGTCTGCGGCTTGATCTTGCTGCCGTCGCCCTTTTCATAAGGGAACAGGCCGCGATCACCGCGCCATTCATCGACCTGCTTCCACCAGCTGGCTACGGACTCCTTGTTCGGGGTCTCGCCGATTTCCTTGAGGATCGCGACCATTTCGGTCAGGACGCTCTCGACCGGACCCACGATTGGCACGTCGGCCTTGATGGTCTTGGAAATCGACGCCGGGTCGATGTCGATATGGATGATCTTGGCGTTCGGGCAGAATTTCGCCGGGCCGTTGATCACCCGATCGTCGAAGCGTGCGCCCACTGCGAGGATCACGTCGGCGTGGTGCATCGCCAGGTTCGCGGTGTAGCTGCCGTGCATACCCAGCATGCCGATGAACTGACGGTCAGTGCCAGGGAATGCGCCCAGACCCATCAAGGTGTTGGTCACCGGCAGGTTGAGCATTTTTGCCAGTTCGGTCAGTTGCGCGGAGCCATTGCCGAGAATCACGCCGCCGCCGGAGTACAGCACCGGGCGCTTGGCCGCCAACAACATTTCTGCTGCTTTGCGGATCTGCCCGGAGTGACCGCGAACGGCCGGGCTGTAGGAGCGCAGCTTGGCTTTTTTCGGAAAAACGTATTCGAACTTTTCGGCCGGGTTGGTCATGTCTTTCGGGATGTCGACCACGACCGGGCCCGGACGACCGGATTGCGCCAGGTAGAAGGCCTTCTTCATGACTTCCGGGATTTCCGAAGCGTGCTTGATCATGAAGCTGTGCTTCACGATCGGCCGGGAGATACCGATCATGTCGGTTTCCTGGAACGCGTCGGTGCCGACCATGGTGCTTGGCACCTGACCGGAAATGATCACCATCGGAATCGAGTCCATGTAGGCGGTGGCGATACCGGTGATGGCGTTTGTGGCGCCTGGACCGGAAGTCACCAATACCACGCCGGCTTTACCGGTGGCACGGGCGTAGCCGTCAGCCATATGGGTCGCCGCTTGTTCGTGACGAACCAGGATGTGGGTCACTTCCGGTTCTTTGAACAGGGCATCGTAAACATGCAGGAGAGCACCACCCGGGTACCCGTAGATATATTTGACGCCTTCGTCACGCAAAAAGCGGACGAGCATCTCACCGCCAGATAAAAGCTCCACGTTGTTCACCTCTAAAACGCCAGAATACCGTCCACAAAAAAGGGGCGGGTCTTAATAGGTTTACTTCTCGGCAGAGCATGAGCGACGGTGGTCGCCGACTACGTCAGCACTGACTGAGCAAGTATTGGGATCGTCCCAAGTGTTGCGGGCCTTTCCCACCCAGCGCGAGGTAACGCGTTGCGGGTGTAACAGGTCGGCGCGGATGTGCGCCTCATGATCTACCGAGTGGGTCTGCTTCTGGCAGTCCCTCTACAGCGGACTTTGGATTCTTCTGTTTCGCCCTCTGCAAGTCAAGTCGTCTGTGTGGTTAATTGTGGGTAAGCACATGAGAACGCAAGAAAAAACCTGAAAAGCGCTACTCTGTTAGCGTCAATTGCGCATTTTTGCCAAGGAATCAGCATGCGAACGCTCCTCCTCACTCTGCTGATCGGCCTCAGCCCATGGTGCTCGGCCGCTCAAATCTACAAATGGGTCGATGCCCAAGGCGTCACGCATTTCGATGCACAACCGCCGCAGGGCCAACCGGCGACGACCGTACAGACACCCTCCTCACCCGCGCCGAAAGCTGCGCCGATGCCGGGCGGCGGCGTACTTGGCGATCAGAAAGCCATTGATGCCAAGGTGAAGAAACAGGTCGCCGAGCAGCAGGCGCAGCTCAAGGCATTTTGCGAGCAGGCACGCAGGAACCTGGCGCAACTGCAGAACAATCCGCGCTTGCGTGAGGAGGTTGAGGGGGATTTGCGCAGGCTCGACGATACACAGCGTCAGGAACGCATCGTCGAAGCGAAGAAGCAGATTGCCGAGAACTGCCAGTAGGCCTGGCAGTTTCCAGTTTAGTTCAGCGGGACGCAGTGATCAGCAGGTCGAACTCTTTGAGCAGCACCTGCAACTGCCGATCCTTGCCGCCAAGGTTGCGCTGGGCGAAGACCATTTCCGCCATTTCCTGAATGCCCGAGGCATTCGGCAGCGGCAGATCCTGCTCAAGGATCATCTTCATGCGCGGCAGGAAGATCCATTGCAGCCATTGCTCGAAGTCCAGCGTGTCGACCGAAAACGGCTCGACACTGCTCAGCGCTTCGGCGGACGGCTGAACTTCATCCCACCAACCCTGGGTGCGCAGCTCGCGTTCGATCAGCAACAGCTGATCGGCGATTTTCGGGAAGCGCACGTCCATCACAGGGAAACCTTGGCCTTCTGACGGGCCAGTGCGGCGCCGGCGGAATCGCCTTGTTTCTCACGAGACTGAGCGATGATTTCCCACAGGCTGGCTTGCAGATCCGGACGACCGTTGGCCATGGTCAGCGCACGACGGGCAAATTGCTCGGCTTGCGGCGCATCGCCTTGGGCCATACGTACTTGCGCCAAACGGTAAAGCACTTGTGGCTCACGGGGGGCGACACGTTGCGCGCGCTCCAGGCTGGAAGAAGCGCCGTTGAGGTCGCCGCCGGCCTGTTGCTGTTGCGCGGTGGTCAGCAAGGCGAGTACCGGACCGTCCAGTTGCTCATCCGCCGACAGGCCACCGCCACTGCTGGCCGAAGGAATGCCACTTGGCGTCGACGGCATGCTGTAGCTGCCGGAGTTGATCGGCGCCGACTCAACCGCCGATGGGTTGTACGGCCCCGACGTAATGCCTCCGGATGCAGGCCCCGGGACGATCGGCGAAGAGCTGATCGGTGTCGACACTGCCGCACCGCCGCCCGGCACCATCACCACTACGCCGGTATCGCCTTGCGGAATCGCCTGAGGCTGGCCCTGCACCGGGCGCTTGACCGTGGTCTGGCGAAAACCGCCATTGGCGCCGATGCGTTCGCTGTTGGACACGGCCGTGCCCGAATCCACCACGGGAATCGAACCACGCTGTACGGTGGAGCAGCCGCTGAGCAAAGCCACGGCGGTCACCGCTGGAATCAACCACTTGTTCACTTGAAACCCTCTTTGCTTAATTCATCCAGCCCTTGACCCAGTCCATCACCGATTCCGGCGAGGCAGGTGTTTCGCTTGCACACGCGGCGCCGGGTGGCGGCTCGCTGCCGCGAATATACGGCATCTGTACCGCGCCGGGGCAGTTGGCATCCGAACCCTGGCCGGTGCGCGAATCGACCCAGGCCTGCACGACGTTGTCCGGCTGCGGCATGTCCAGCGGCAGCGGATCGGCCTTGCGCATGAAACTGGTCCAGACCTGCAACGCACCGGTGGCCCCGGTGAACGGCGTCTTGCCGTTGTCGTCGCGGCCGAGCCAGACCACTGCCAGCAGATCCTGACTGAAACCGGCAAACCAGCTGTCGCGCGAATCGTTACTGGTACCGGTCTTGCCCGCCAGTGTCAGGGTCTTGGGCAGCACGTTATAAACCGAACTGCCGGTACCTTCACGCATCACCCGCTGCATGGCGTTCTGGATCAGGTAAATCGAGGCCGGGTCGAAACGCTGCTCGATCTGGAACGGATAACGCTTGAGCGGCTCGCCCTCGGCGGTCAGCACGCTGCGAATGCCGCGCATCGGCGTATTGAAACCACCGTTGGCCAGCGTCTGGTACATGGTCGCCACTTCGATCGGCGTCATACCGCCAGCACCGAGCAGCATCGACGGGAACGCCGGGAATTCACGAGTAACGCCGAGGCGACCCACGGTCTTGAGCACATTCGGCACGCCGACTTCCAGGCCCAGACGCGAGGTCGACAGGTTGTAGGAATGCGCCAGGCCCTGATAGAGGAAAACCGTACCGTGGGAGCGGCGATCGTAGTTCTGCGGCTTCCACACCTGACCGTTGGCGCCCTTGACCGACAGCGGATCGTCCGACAGCCAACTGGTCAGCGTGTACTGGCTTGGCTTCTCAAGCGCGGTCAGATACACCGCCGGTTTGATCAAAGAACCAATCGGGCGCACCGCATCCAGCGCGCGGTTGAAGCCGGCATAACTGGCCTGACGGCTGCCGATCATCGCCTGGACTTCACCGGTTTCCGGGTTGGTCACGACCATCGCCGCTTCGACGTCATCCGAGCCCTTGCGCCCGGCCAGACGCTTGAACGTGTCGTTGACCGAGGCTTCGGCTTTCATCTGCAGAATCGGGTCGAAACTGGTAAAGATGCGCAGGCCTTCTTCGGTCAAGTCTTCGTCGCGGTAGTCTTCGCGCAACTGACGTTTGACCAGGTCGATAAAGCCCGGGAACGAGCTGTCGGCGAGCTTGCCGCGAGTCGTCACGCCGAGCGGCATTTTCTTCGCCGCCTCGACCTGTTCGGGGGTTGCCACGCCTTGCTGCGCCAGCACGTCGAGGACCAGATTACGCCGCTCCAGCGCGCGCTCCGGGTTACGACGCGGGTTGTAGTAGGACGGCCCCTTGACCATGCCGACCAGCAGCGCTACCTGATGCAGTTTCAGCTCGGACAATGGCTGGCCGAAGAAGAACTGACTGGCCAGACCGAAACCGTGCACCGCACGCTGGCCGTCCTGACCGACGAAGACTTCGTTGAGGTAGGCCTCAAGAATTTCCTTCTTGTCGTAATGCAGTTCGAGCAGCAACGCCATCATCGCTTCGGTGAGCTTGCGGGTCAGGCTGCGTTCGCTAGTCAGGTAGAAGTTTTTCACCAACTGCTGGGTCAGCGTACTGCCGCCCTGGGTCATCTTGCCGCCGGAGGTGTTGATCCACACGGCGCGGGCGATCGATTTCGGCGACACGCCCCAGTGGCTGTAGAAGTCGCGGTCTTCCACAGCGATCAAGGTTTCGAGCAGGTACGGCGGCACTTGATCGAGTTTGATCAGGATGCGGTCTTCGAGATTTTTCGGGTAAATGCCGCCGATCATCAGCGGCTCGAGGCGCACCACCGACAGTTTCGAACCGTTGGTCGAGGACAGTTCGGCGACGTAGTCGCCGGAGAAGCGCACACGCACTGGCTGCGGCTTTTCCAGACCTTCATAGAACTGGAAGCCACGGGTGTTCAGGTCAACCGTATTGCCGCTGACGGCTGCGGCGCCGGGGCCATTGCTCACGGCTTCGCGGCGATAGCCGAGGGCATCGAGTTCGGTGAGGAAATCGTCCTTGCTGAGCTTCTGTCCGACGAACAGCTCGAGCGGGCGCGCGTACACCTTGGCCGGAATGGTCCAGCGCTTGCCGGAGAACTTCTCCTGCACCACGGCATCGAGGTAAACGGCGAAGCCGGCTAGCACTACAAGGCCGACCAGGCTGAGTTTAATGGCCCAGCTCAACCATGGGCTGAGGCCCTTGGCTGGTGGTTTTTTCTTGGTACGGGGGGATCGGGATCGAGTCATGGCGGCGGATTATACGCACTTTATCGATCCTCAACAGGCACGCGCGGAGGTTTGCGTCAGGCGGGCAAGCAGCCATAATGGCCGCCTCGAATTCCCCCGCCTCTGAAGGATCGCCCGTGAGCCAGTCCCTGATCGCTGCCCTGCAAAACCCGGCCCTCTACCCGCATCCCGTCGAAGGGTTTCAGGTCATCGAAACCCACATCTCGTGGGTGATTCTCACCGGGCCCTTTGCCTATAAAGTGAAGAAGCCGGTGAATTTCGGCTTCCTCGACTTCACCAGCCTCGACGCACGTGCGCATTTCTGCGCTGAAGAGCTGCGTCTGAACCAGCGTCTGACCGCTGATTTGTATCTGGACGTGTTGCCAATCACCGGCAGCGTCGAGGCACCGCAATTGGGCGGCGACGGCCCGGCTATCGAATACGTGCTGAAAATGCGCCAGTTCCCCCAGAGCGGGCTGCTCAGCACCCTGCAAGCCAATGGCGAACTGACCACTCAGCACATCGATGCGTTGGCCGAACAGATCGCCCATTTCCACCTCAACGCGCCGAAGGTCCCGGCCGAACACGACGCCGGCACGCCGGACAGCGTGATGGCGCCGGTCGCGCAAAACTTCGAGCAGATCCTGCCGTTCCTCAGCGACAAAAACGATTTGCTGCAACTCGATGCCCTGAAAGCCTGGGCCGAAAGCAGCTTCGAGCGCCTCAAGCCCCTGTTCGCCCAGCGCAAGTCACAAGGTTTCACCCGTGAATGCCACGGCGACATCCATTTGGGCAACGCCACGGTCATCGACGGCAATGTGGTGATCTTCGACTGCATCGAGTTCAACGAGCCATTCCGTTTCACTGATGTCTGGGCCGACACCGGCTTCCTCGCCATGGACCTGGAAGACCGTGGCCTGAAATCGCTCGCGCGTCGCCTCATCAGCCAGTACCTGGAACTGACCGGCGACTATGAGGGCCTGGAAGTGCTGAACTTCTATAAAGCCTACCGCGCGCTGGTGCGGGCCAAGGTGGCATTGTTCAGCATGCCGGCCGACGCGACTGCGGTGCAGCGCGCCACCACCCTGCGTCAGTACCGCAACTACGCCAACCTGGCGGAAAGCTACAGCACCATTCCTTCGCGTTTCATGGCCATTACCCACGGTGTTTCCGCAGTCGGCAAGAGCCATGTGGCCATGCGCCTGGTCGAAGCGCTGGGCGCGATTCGCCTGCGTTCCGATGTCGAGCGCAAGCGCCTGTTTGGCGAGCAGACCGTTGCCAACGATGTGCAGGCGGGCATTTACAGCGCCGATGCCAGCACCGCGACCTATGCGCGCCTGCATGAAATCGCCGAGGTGATCCTGCACGCCGGCTTCCCGGTAGTGATCGACGCGACTTACCTCAAGCGTGAGCAGCGCGACAACGCGGCGAAGATTGCCGAAGCCACCGGCACGCCGTTCCTGATCCTCGACTGCAACGCACCGCAAGCCGTGATCGAGAGCTGGCTGGCGATGCGCCAGGCCGACCAGAAGGATCCGTCCGACGCCACCCTCGCCGTGATCGAAGCGCAGCAGGCCAACCGCGAAGCGCTGACGCCGGAAGAAATCCTGCGCAGCAAACGCGTGCAGACCAATGAATCCGGCACGCTGGACACCGTGGTCGCGCAGATCCGTCAGCGCCTGCCGGGTCTGTAAAAAACTATTTCGGCCGTGAAGCCCTCGCTCGCTTCACGGCCGGCAAATAGTGGCACTATACTGGCGTCATAAAACCAACAGGTGATCTGACATGAGCCAGCCAAAACTGCTCGACACTCCGCTTTACGCCCTGCTGCACAAAGATGACGTCGCAGGCTTCAACAAGGAACGCCCACTGGATGGTCCGATCGACATGGTCGGCGGCGATTTCCGGGGCCTCGACCTGCGCGAGCTGAACGCCGACGGCGTGGATTTCCGCGATGCGTACTTCCGCTCCGCCGACCTGCGCGGCATCGACTTCCGCAAGGCTTCGCTCGAAGGCGCCAGCCTGGCCCATGCGCAAATCTCCGGGGCGTACTTTCCGCCAGAGCTGAGTGCTGACGAGATTCTGATGTCGATGAATTTCGGCACGCGGTTGCGCTATCGCACCCGCTGAAATCTGGAAATCTTCCTGACGCCACGCCTTTCCCCTGTGGGAGCGAGCCTGCTCGCGAAGGCGTAGTGTCAGCTGATATCGATTGTGTCTGATACGCCCTCTTCGCGAGCAGGCTCGCTCCCACATTGTTAACGCCTAACTCGCTTCCCTCTGCGTTCGCAGGTCCTTTACCCCCCCTTTCTTAGAAGCTTTTGCGTCGGATCCGATCAAACAACCACGCTTTTCCTACTGATGGCTACACTGCTGAGAAGCTCGCCCACGCACCATTCGGCCGTCGCAAGGAGGCTTGATGAATGATGAACTGCAACACCTGAAAAATCTTGGCAAGACATCGGCGCAATGGCTGCATGCCGTGGGCATCCACAGCGCCTCGGACTTGCGTCGCCTCGGTGCAGTGGATGCCTACCGGGCCGTGCGTACTCGGGGGTTTCGCGCATCGAAGGTGTTGTTGTATGCGATCGAAGGCGCGTTGATGGACGTGCACTGGAACGACATCCCCGCCGAGCGCAAGGACGCCTTGAACAAACAGCTCGAAGCCATTTCCGCGCGCCACAAGAACTGAACAGGCGCTGACGCCATGTATTTACTGGGGGAACAATCGGCCCACGCCGACGCATTGATCAATCGCTTGCAGAGTATTCCTGGGCAGTGGCTGCTGGATTTGTCGCCGTGCGCGCCGGTCATCGAGCTGGAGGCAACGGACGATCTGTTTGCACAGTTGCCGGAAGATCAGTTGTTTCTGCTGAGCGAGGGCGTGGTGCATGGCTGCATCGCGGGCCGTGCGCTGTTCTACTGGCAGGAAGGTGATCTGCTCGGCCTGCAACGTGGCGAGCAATGGAGCGACTGTCGCATTTGCAGCGACAGCGCTGTGCGCCTGGTGCCCTATGGGCGCGCTGAGGTTTTGCAGTATTTGTATGCCGACCCTGATCGAGCGGAGCAGTTGCTGAGCTATCTGCTCGGGCAAATGGCGCTGCTCGCCCATGCCGTGGCCGAGTTGAAACCCCGGGAGTTCCGCAGCACCAACGGCTTAAAACGCGTTGAGGCGGGCGCCGTACTGATTCAACAGGGCGATGCAGCGGATCACGTCTTCGTGATTATCGACGGGCATGCCGAGGCATTTGTTGACGGGCACAAGGTCGGTGACGTGGCCAAGGACGAGATTTTCGGCGCCATGGCGTTGTTTACCGGCGAGCCGCGCAACGCTTCGGTGGTGACGTCCGAGCCGAGCACGGTGATGTTGATTCCCGGTGATCAATTTTTGAGCATGACCCGCAGCAATCCGAAGATCGCCCATAGCCTGATTGAGGGCATGGCTCGACGCATCGGCCAGTTGAATCGCCAGATCACGCAGTTGACGACGCAGCGCACCTAGCGCAAAGCCCTTTATTCACAGGGCCTCACCACCGCTCGCAAAACTAAATTACAGATTTGCAAAATCAGCGGTTGACGCGGTAATGAGAATCGCTATGATTATCACAACTGGTCGCGAGATCAGTCGATATTCTGAAAAGCCCTTGGTTCGGACTCTCAGATTATCTCCTCATCAGGCTAATCACGGTTATTTGACCCGGTTTTTTACCGGGTCTTTTTTTGCCTGTGGAAAAGTCATTTAGCGAATTGCTGGCGCATCTGCTCGCAGTAATCCGGCTTCGGCGTGGCCGGCGTGTACCAGACGTAATCGGCCATCGCCGCCGATACCGCAGCGCCCTGCTCGGCCAGCATCAATACGATCGGCGCCTTGCCAGCGCCGAGATCCGACAGATGCAGCGGCACGCCAACATCCTTGCGCGCATGCCAGGCACCGGCCAGCAGAATCGAAGGCATCGGCGCCGCCAGCATGCGTTCGGCCATGCGTCGATCACGCTGTTGCTGAATTGCCAACATCGCCGGCATCTGTGATTCGGGCAGCAAGCCGCAGTGGGATTCACTGATTTGCCCAAGCAAAGTTTTTTTAACCGACGGCGAATTGCTGCGCGGACCGTTCAGAGCAGGTGGATTGCGGTAGAACGCGCGGATTTCGCTGTCATCGAGATTGGCCGCCAGCAACGGATACGGCTGCGACAGGGCAAAGCGCACGATCGGCCCGTAAAGGTTCCAGTCCCAGCCCTCTTGCCAGGCCAATGCCGCGGGCAGATCTGCCGGAACGGATTTCGACTGGCGTGCCGCATCGACTTTCGCTTGTTGAACCGGCGAGAGCATTTCCAGCAGCAGACTGCCTTGCGCTCGCTGCTCGCCGAGCGACTGCAACAGCCACAACTGTGCGGCATGGTGATCGGCGTTGTCGTGCTGCTCACCGATGATCAAAGGCTCAGGCTCAGCCAGACGCGTCAGCAATTGCTGCGCCGTAAGTACCTCGCCGCTGCGCAGATCGCGGATATCGCCGCCCACCGGTGGAGCCGCCACATGCTGACACCCTGCGAGCAACACCAGTGCCAACAACCACAATCCACGCATGCGACACCTCGATGATTGATCAGCGGGCGATGATCAGCGGATGCCCACGCTCCGGGTGCGGCTGCACCAAAACCTCCAGGCCGAACACTGCTTTGAGCGTATCCGGGCGCAGCACCTGCTGCGGAGTATCCAGCGCAACCGGGCGCCCCTCCTCCAGCAACAGCACGCGATCACAATAGCGTGCCGCCAGATTCAGATCATGCAGGATCACCAGTACCGTCGCGCCGCGATCGGCGAACTCGCGCACCGCCTGCAAGGTGGTGTGCTGATGCAGCGGATCGAGCATCGACGTCGGTTCGTCGAGCAACAGGGTTTGCCCGGCCTGACCCGGCCAGAGTTGCGCCAGCACCCGCGCCAGATGCACGCGCTGACGCTCGCCACCGGACAACGCCAGATAGCTGCGCCCACTCAGATGGCTGGCGTCGGCGGCGGCCAGCGCTGCCGCGACAATCTCGTCGTCGCGCACGCGCCCGGTCTGGTACGGCAAACGGCCCATGCCGACGACCTCCTCCACGGCGAAGGCAAAATCCAGCGTCGAAACCTGCGGCAACACCGCCAGTCGTTGTGCCCGCTGCGTTCCGCTCCAGTGGCTCAAAGTCTGACCATCGAGCGAGACATTGCCGTCGCTGGCGGGCAACTCACCACACAATGCGCCAAGCAACGTGCTCTTGCCGGCGCCGTTCGGTCCCAGCACGCCAAGCACTTGACCGGGTTCGAGCCCGAGCGTAACCCCACTGAGCACAGCCTTACGGCCACGGCGGACATGCAGATTGTGCGCAGACAACATCAGGCACGCCCTCGCAGCAGCAGATAAAGGAAGAACGGCGCACCGATAAACGCGGTGACAATGCCGATCGGCAACTCCGCCGGCGCCAGCGCCAGGCGCGCCACCAGATCGGCGAGCAATAACAGGCTCGCACCCGCCAAAACCGAGGCTGGCAACAGAACTTTGTGATCGGGGCCGGCCAGCAGGCGCACCAGATGCGGCACCACCAGCCCGACAAAACCGATCATGCCCGCCGCCGCCACCGCCGCGCCGACACCCAGCGCGGTGCAGAACACCAGTTCGCGCTTGAGCCGTTCGACATCGATGCCCAGATGACCGGCCTCGGATTCACCGAGCAACAAGGCATTCAATGCCTTGGCCCGACGCGGCAGCCACAGCGCCACGCCGATGGTGATGATCAGCAGAGGCCAAAGCCGCGCGTAACTGGCGCCGTTGAGGCTGCCCAGGTTCCAGAACGTCAGGGTGCGCAGCGTGGCGTCATCGGCCAGATAAGTGAACAGACCGACCGCCGAACTGGCCAGCGCCGTCAGCGCGATACCGGCCAGCAACATGGTCGCCACATGGGTCTGACCGTTGCGCCGGCCCAGCCGGTAGACCAGCGTCGTCACTCCAAGTCCGCCAAGAAACGCACACACCGACAACAGATACGGCCCGAACCACTCCGGCAGGCCGCCAAAGAACGAGCCGCCGACAATCGCAATCGCCGCGCCGAGTGCCGCGCCACTGGACACCCCGACCAGCCCTGGATCGGCCAGCGGATTACGAAACAGGCCCTGCATCGCCACCCCGGACAGCGCCAGCACGCCGCCGACCGCCAAGCCGAGCAAGGTTCGCGGCAGGCGGATCTGGCCGAGAATCAGCTCGGCCTGCTCCAGCCCTTCCGGCGCCAACGGCACGCCGATCAGACGCAGCGCCGCGCGCAGGGTATCGAACAACGGCAGGCTCACCGGCCCCAATGCCAGCGACAGCCAGATCGCCAGCAGACACAGCAATGTCAGGCCGATAAACAAGCCACGGGGTTTGACCAGTGTGGTCATTGGCCGCCCTTGGCCGGGTAGAAGCCGTCCGTCAGGGTTTGCAAAGCAGCCGGCAACCGTGGCCCGAGGCCGCCAACCAGCAGCGTCGGATCCAGCTCCATTACCCGCCCGCTCTTGGCCGCCCGGCTGGAATTGAGGATGGGGTTTTCCTTGAACAATGCCGCTTTTGCGGCCTCGCCGGTCAGCGCACGGTCGGCAAACACCAGCACTTCGGGATCAAGGCTGGCGAGGGATTCGACAGAAAACGGTTTGTATCCGGTATGCGTCGCAAGGTTGTGCCCGCCAGCCTGTTGCAGCAACCAATCCGCTGCGGTGTCCTTGCCGGCGATCAACGGCTTGCCGCCAGCGTGCCCGAGCAACAGCAACACGCCCGGAGCTTTCTGCGTGGTCTGCACTTGGGCAACGCGCGCTTTCTGCGCCTGAAGCTGCTGTTGATAACTCTGCAGCAGCTGCGCTGCCTGGCTTTGTGCGCCGAGCAACTGGCCCAAACGAGTGACATTCTTTTCCAGCGTCGGCAGATCAGGCTGTGCCGAGAACAGCTCGACGTTCACTTTGGCGGCTTTGACTTGCGCCAGAACCGGCGGCGGGCCCATTTCTTCGGTACCGACCAGAATGTCCGGGCGCAGGCTCAAGATGCCTTCGGCCGACAGGCTGCGCTGATAACCAATACTCGGCAGCGCCTGCAACGATTGGGGATGCTGACTGGTGGTGTCGACCCCTACCAGCTTCGACTCACCACCCAACGCGCTGACCCATTCCGACAGCGCACCGCCGGCGCTGACCCAGCGTTGCGGTAAATCCGCTGCGCTCGCCTGATGGCTGAGAAAAAGGCCGACGCACAGTACGGCAACGCGGGTTTTCAGGCGCATACGCAGCTTCCTTGAACAAGGTTTCCCGGGCATCGGCGCAGCGAGCCAAGTATCCTCGGCAACGGCCAGACTCCCTGTGGGAGAAGGTCGCCATTTGATAATTGTTTGCATTTGAACGTCAAGCTCGGACATATCCAGACACGAGCGGACATTTGAGGATAGCCATGAAGTTTCTCTGCGCCGGCAGCGATCTGGCCGAAGGTGGCAGTCGCGGTTTCGTTATCGAAGGCAAAAAGCTTTTCGCCGTGCGTCGTGGCGGGCAGGTCTATGCCTACTTCAATCGCTGCCCGCATCGCGGCGTCGGGCTGGAATGGCAGCCCGACCAGTTTCTCGACCCAAGCAACAGCCTGATCCAGTGCGCCACACATGGTGCACTGTTTCTGATCGAGGACGGCGAATGCGTCGCCGGCCCCTGCGCCGGGCAGTCGCTCACGGCAATTGAATGCCGGGAAGATACACAAGGCGTGTGGGTCGACGTTTAACCGTTTAGCCGCACGTCGAGTCGGCGGTCGATGACCATTTCTTCGTGGTCAAGGCGCACACCGTAGGCCAACACCTCAACACCGCAGGCGACCGCTTCACGCAGCGCCTCGGCGTAAGCCCAATCGATTTCCTCGGCCGGGCGCACGGCATCGATGCCGGTGAGGTTCACGCAGTACAACTGCACCGCCCGAATGCCGTCGCGCGCCAGATGCGCCAGCTCGCGCAGATGTTTGGCGCCGCGCTGGGTCACCGCATCGGGAAACGCCGCCACCGCCGTGCCGTCGAAGCCGAGGGTGACGCTTTTGACTTCGACATACGCCGGGCCGCTGGGGTATTCGAGGCGGAAGTCGATGCGGCTTTTTTCCTGTCCGTAGGCAACCTCACGCTTCAACGCGGTAAAGCCGTTCAACTCGGTAATCACCCCAGCCTGCAAGGCTTCTTCGACCAATCCGTTGGCGCGTGCGGTGTTGACGCAAAACAGCCGGCCCTGCGGGGTTTCGCCAATTTCCCAAGTGCCGGGCAATTTGCGTTTCGGGTCATTGGAGCGACTGAACCAGACCTGCCCGCCCTCGACCTGGCAATTGAGCATCGAACCGGTGTTGGGGCAGTGAATGGTCAGCAATTCGCCGCTAACGGTCTCGATATCGGCGAGAAAACGCTTGTATCGGCGAATCAGCCGCGCTTCTTCCAGAGCAGGATAAAAGCGCATCAGCCTTGCCAGCTCTTCAAGCCGCGCGCGATGCGCTCAACCGCTTCCTGTAAACGTGCGAGGTTCTGTGTGTAAGCGAAACGCACGTGATGGCCGGCCTGATAACGACCGAAATCCAGTCCCGGCGTGAAGGCAACGTGCTCGGTTTCGAGGAAATGTCGGCAGAACGCGAAGGCATCACCGCCGAAACGGCTGATATCGGCGTAAAGATAAAACGCGCCTTCCGGCTCAACGGCGATGTTGAAACCGAGTTCACGCAGCGCCGGCAGGAGGAAGTCGCGACGGCGCGCAAACTCGGCGCGGCGCTCTTCGAGAATCGCGATGGTGGCTGGCTCGAAACAGGCCAGCGCCGCGTATTGCGCCATGCTCGGCGCACTGATGTAGAGGTTCTGCGCGAGTTTTTCCAGCTCGCTGACCGCCGCGTCCGGCGCGACCAGCCAGCCCAGGCGCCAACCGGTCATGCCGAAATACTTGGAGAAACTGTTGAGGACAAAAGCGTTGTCATCGACTTCCAGCACACTGGCGGCATCAGTGCCGTAGGTCAGGCCGTGGTAGATCTCATCCACCACCAAGTGCCCGTGCCTGGCCTTGATCGCTGTGGATAATCCGCCCAGTTCATCGCGGGTCAGCAAAGTGCCCGTCGGGTTGGCCGGCGAAGCGACAAGGGCGCCGACACTGTCGTGATCCCAATGCCGCTCGACCAGATCCGGGGTCAGTTGATAACGCACCTCCGGCCCGACCGGCACCAATTGCGCCGCGCCTTCGACCAGCCGCAAGAAATGCCGATTGCACGGGTAGCCCGGGTCGGCGAGCAGCCAGTGTTTACCCGGATCGACCAACAGGGCACTGGCCAGCAACAGCGCGCCGGAGCCGCCCGGCGTGATCAGAATCCGTCGTGGGTCGATATTCAGGCCGTAACGCGATTGGTAGAAACCGGCGATCGCCTCGCGCAGTTCGGGAATGCCACGGGCGGCGGTGTAGCGGGTCTTGCCCGCCGTCAACGCAGCTCTTCCGGCGCGAATGATCGGCTCGGCGGTGGTGAAGTCCGGCTCGCCGATTTCCAGATGGATCACGTCGTGGCCTTCGGCCTGCAATTCATTGGCCCGCGCCAGCAGCGCCATCACATGGAACGGTTCGATCGCACGACTGCGCGCACTGTAGGGGCCCATTGGAATGCCTTTGACGGAAAAAAGAGACGATTCTACCTGTCTGCTGGAACGAGCGAGAACCCGTGAAGGTCACAGCCTCAAGAACGCTGGACTGTAACGATCTGAACGTACGCTCCAGGATTGACTAAAATCAGTGATTGAACAGGTCTCCCTTCCCACAGACACGGCTTGTCAGACATCTGCAAGCGCCACCCGCCGGGGGCTCGACATCCGGGAGTAGCGCAGGCTGATTTGATCTGGTAAGTTCGCCCGCTTGCAGCCGCAGGGCCGGCAGGTGTCGGTGATGGAGCAATCCTGCGCAATGGATTACAAGAGTAGAGGCGGTCTATTTCATGTCCACCCAAGCAAAGCAACAGCAGAAAGACACGATCAGCGGCTTCGAACCTTACGTTCAGAAGGCGGGTGAAGAGTACATGGGCGCTCCAATGCGCGCGCACTTCACCAAGATTCTGAACAAGTGGAAACTGGACTTGATGCAGGAAGTCGACCGCACGGTTGGCCACATGAAAGACGAAGCGGCCAACTTCCCTGACCCGGCCGACCGTGCCAGCCAGGAAGAAGAGTTCTCCCTCGAACTGCGCGCCCGCGACCGCGAGCGCAAGCTGATCAAGAAAATCGACAAGACCCTGCAACTGATCGAAGACGAAGAGTACGGCTGGTGCGAGTCCTGCGGCATCGAGATTGGCGTCAAGCGCCTCGAAGCCCGCCCGACAGCGGATCTGTGCATCGACTGCAAGACCCTGGCGGAAATCAAGGAAAAGCAGGTCGGCAAGTAATCTCGACCTGAACGAAAAACGGAGCGTGCGAACGCTCCGTTTTTGTTTCTGCTCTTCGCCTGCCGTACTTGCTTCTGCCCCTGTGGGAGCGAGCCTGCTCGCGAAAGCGTCCTTTCAGACAGCTCATTATTGACTGACACAGCGCTTTCGCGAGCAGGCTCGCTCCCACAGGAATACCCTGCATAAATTCTGAATAGCTTTTATCGCCTCCATGACTGCCAAATCCCCCGCCTACATCGGCCGCTTCGCCCCCACCCCCAGTGGCCACCTGCACTTCGGTTCGCTGGTCGCTGCGTTGGCGTCCTATCTCGACGCCCGCTCCGTCGGTGGGAGCTGGCTGGTGCGCATGGAAGATCTCGATCCGCCGCGCGAAGAGCCCGGTGCGCAAGCGGCGATTCTCAAGGCGCTGGAAAGCTACGGCTTCGAATGGGACGGCGAAATGGTCCGCCAGAGCGATCGGCACGCTGCCTACGCCGAAGTGCTCGACAGCCTGTTCAATCATGGCCTGGCCTACGCCTGCACCTGCTCGCGCAAACAACTGGAGCCCTATCACGGGATTTATCCGGGGTTTTGCCGCAACGCCGGGCATGATCAGCACGACGCCGCGATCCGCCTGCGCGTGCCGGAGCTGGAATACCACTTCATTGATCGCGTGCAGGGCGAATACCGCCAGCACCTGGGCCGCGACGTCGGCGACTTCGTCATCCGTCGGCGCGATGGTCTCTACGCTTATCAATTGGCGGTGGTGCTCGATGACGCCTGGCAAGGCATCACCGACATCGTGCGTGGCGCCGACCTGCTCGATTCGACGCCGCGTCAGCTGTACCTGCAAGAACTGCTCGGTCTGAAACAGCCGCGCTATCTGCACCTGCCGCTGATCACCCAGCCGGACGGCAACAAACTCGGCAAGTCCTACCGCTCGCCGCCGCTCGAAGCCGATCAGGCCACGCCGTTGCTGCTGCGGGCCTTGCGCGCGCTGGGGCAGAATCCCGGCACCGAACTGGCTCACGCTTCGCCGCGCGAACTGCTGGCCTGGGGCAGCGCGCATTGGGATGCCGACCGGATCCCGCGCACATTGACCCTGCCCGAAGCGCAACTGCAATGACGACACTTGCAGTCGCGCGCCCATCCGTTACCATCGCCGCACGTTTTCGGGCACGCGCATAAAAAAGAGAGGCCGGGATGTACATCTATCGCTTGGTCCTGCTTTTGGTCGTCGGGATCTACCTGTTCTCCCCCGCCATCATGGATTGGTGGATCGACGCGACGGGCGCCTGGTATCGCCCTTATCTGCTCTGGCTGATCCTGATTGTCGTGACCTTCATCCTGCAGAGCCAAAAAGATGCCGATGAGCTTTAGTCTGACCCAGATGATCCTGATCAGCGCCGCGTACCTGGCGGCGCTGTTCGGCGTGGCCTGGGTCAGCGAACGGGGCATGATCCCGCGCGCGATCATTCGCCACCCGTTGACCTACACCCTGTCGCTGGGGGTTTACGCCAGCGCCTGGGCGTTCTACGGCACGGTGGGCCTGGCCTATCAGTACGGTTACGGCTTTCTGTCCAGTTATCTCGGCGTGTCCGGTGCATTCCTGCTGGCGCCGGTGCTGCTCTATCCGATCCTGAAGATCACCCGCACCTATCAACTGTCGTCGCTGGCCGATCTGTTTGCCTTCCGCTTTCGCAGCACCTGGGCCGGTGCGCTGACCACGATTTTCATGCTGATTGGCGTCTTGCCATTGCTTGCCTTGCAGATTCAGGCCGTGGCCGACTCGATCGGCATTCTCACCGGCGAACGTGTGCAGAGCCGCGTGGCGCTGGCGTTCTGTGCGCTGATTATTCTGTTCACGATCTTCTTCGGTTCCCGGCACATCGCCACGCGCGAGAAACATGAAGGGCTGGTGTTCGCGATTGCCTTCGAATCGATCATCAAACTGATCGCTCTCGGCGGCGTTGGCCTGTACGCGCTGTATGGCGTGTTCGACGGCCCGCAACAGCTCGAACTGTGGCTGCTGCAAAACCAGACCGCCCTCGCCGCCCTGCACACGCCGTTGCAGGAAGGTCCGTGGCGCACGCTGCTGCTGGTGTTCTTTGCCTCGGCGATCGTGATGCCGCACATGTATCACATGACCTTTACGGAAAACCTCAATCCGCGCTCGCTGGTCAGCGCCAGTTGGGGCCTGCCGTTGTTTCTGCTGTTGATGAGTCTCGCCGTACCGCTGATTCTCTGGGCCGGGCTGAAACTCGGCGCCACCACCGACCCGGAATATTTCACCCTCGGCATCGGCATCGCCGCCAACAGCAAACCGCTGGCCTTGCTCGCCTATGTCGGTGGCCTGTCCGCCGCCAGTGGCCTGATCATCGTCACCACCCTGGCCTTGTCGGGCATGGCGCTGAACCATCTGGTGCTGCCGCTTTATCAACCGCCGGCCGAAGGCAACATCTACCGCTGGCTGAAATGGACCCGTCGGGCGCTGATCGTGGCGATCATCATGGCCGGTTTCGGTTTCTACCTGATGCTCGGCGTCGAACAGGATCTGGCCAACCTCGGCATCGTCGCGTTCGTGGCGACCCTGCAATTTCTGCCCGGGGTGTTGTCGGTGCTGTACTGGCCGACCGCCAACCGCCGCGGTTTCATTGCCGGTCTGCTGGCGGGGATCACGGTCTGGGTGGTGACCATGCTGCTGCCGCTGGTCGGCAATCTGCAGGGTTTCTATATCCCGCTGTTGAACATGATCTACGTGCTCGACGATACCAGTTGGCACATGGCGGCCATCGCCTCGCTGGCGGCCAACGTGCTGATGTTCACCCTGATCTCACTGTTCACCAACGCCAGCCCGGAAGAAGCCAGCGCCGCCGAAGCCTGTGCGGTGGATAACGTGCGGCGCCCGCAACGCCGCGAACTGCACGCCGCCTCGCCGCAGGAGTTCGCCACGCAACTGGCCAAGCCGCTGGGTGCCAAGGCTGCGCAGAAAGAAGTCGAGCAAGCGCTGCGCGACTTGTATCTGCCCTTCGATGAACGCCGGCCGTATGCCTTGCGCCGGTTGCGCGACCGCATTGAGGCCAACCTGTCCGGCCTGATGGGCCCGAGCGTTGCGCAGGATATGGTGGAAACCTTCCTGCCCTATAAGGCTGGCGGCGAAAACTATGTCACCGAAGACATCCACTTCATTGAAAGCCGTCTCGAGGATTATCACTCGCGCCTCACCGGCCTGGCCGCCGAGCTCGATGCCCTGCGCCGCTACCACCGCCAGACCTTGCAGGAACTGCCGATGGGCGTCTGCTCGCTGGCCAAGGATCAGGAGATCCTGATGTGGAACAAGGCCATGGAAGAGCTGACCGGCATCGCCGCGCAGCGAGTGGTCGGTTCGCGTCTGAGTACCATCGCCAACCCGTGGAAAGAACTGCTGCAAGGCTTCATCAACCTGCCCGACGAGCATTTGCACAAACAGCATCTGGCCCTCGATGGTCAGACCCGCTGGCTGAATCTGCACAAAGCGGCAATCGACGAGCCGTTGGCCCCGGGTAACAGTGGTCTGGTGTTACTGGTCGAGGATTTGACCGAAACGCAAATGCTCGAAGACAAACTGGTGCATTCCGAACGGCTGGCCAGCATCGGTCGACTCGCAGCGGGGGTGGCCCACGAAATCGGCAACCCGATCACCGGCATCGCCTGCCTGGCGCAGAACCTGCGCGAAGAGCGTGAAGACGACGGCGAGCTGACGGAAATCAGCGGGCAGATTCTTGAGCAGACCAAACGCGTCTCGCGCATCGTCCAGTCGCTGATGAGCTTCGCCCATGCCGGCAGTCATCAGCACAACGACGAACCAGTGTGTCTGGCCGAAGTCGCGCAGGACGCCATCGGCCTGCTGGCGCTGAACCGACGCAATTTCGAAGTGCAGTTCTACAACCTGTGCGATCCCGACCATTGGGTCGAAGGCGACCCGCAACGGCTTGCCCAGGTGCTAATCAATCTGCTCTCCAACGCCCGCGACGCCTCGCCGCCGCACAGTGCGGTACGGGTCAAGAGCGAAGCCGGCGAACACACGGTCGATCTGATCGTCGAAGACGAAGGCAGTGGTATTCCGTCGAGCATCATGGACCGATTGTTCGAACCTTTCTTCACCACCAAGGATCCGGGTGAAGGCACCGGTCTGGGCCTTGCACTGGTCTATTCCATCGTTGAAGAGCATTATGGACAAATCACCATCGACAGCCCGGCTGATGTACAAAGCCAACGCGGCACCCGTATCCGGGTGACCTTACCGCGTCATGTCGAAGCGACGTCCGCTGTGAACTGAGACCGTCGAGAGTATCGAATCAATGCCGCACATTTTGATCGTCGAAGACGAAACCATTATCCGCTCCGCCTTGCGCCGCCTGCTGGAACGCAACCAGTACCAGGTCAGCGAAGCCGGATCAGTGCAGGAAGCACAAGAACGCTTCACCATTCCTACGTTCGATCTGATCGTAAGCGACCTGCGCCTGCCGGGCGCTCCGGGCACCGAGCTGATCAAGCTCGGCCAGGGCACGCCGGTGCTGATCATGACCAGTTACGCCAGCCTGCGCTCGGCGGTCGACTCGATGAAAATGGGCGCGGTCGATTACATCGCCAAGCCGTTCGACCACGATGAAATGCTCCAGGCGGTTGCGCGGATCCTGCGTGATCGCCAGTCAGTGCCGGCTGCCGGCGAAGCCACGGCGAGCAAGCCTGCCGCCGGCAATGGCAAAGCTGCTGTGGATAACAGCAATGGTGAAATTGGCATCATCGGCTCCTGCCCACCGATGCAGGACCTGTACAGCAAGATCCGCAAAGTCGCGCCAACCGACTCCAACGTGTTGATTCAGGGTGAGTCCGGTACCGGTAAAGAACTGGTGGCCCGTGCCCTGCACAATCTGTCGAAACGCGCCAAGGCGCCGATGATTTCGGTGAACTGCGCGGCGATTCCGGAAAGCCTGATCGAATCAGAACTGTTCGGCCACGAGAAAGGCGCGTTCACCGGCGCCAGCGCCGGTCGCGCCGGTCTGGTTGAAGCGGCGGACGGCGGCACCTTGTTTCTCGATGAGATCGGCGAACTGCCCCTCGAAGCCCAGGCTCGCTTGCTGCGGGTTCTGCAGGAGGGCGAGATCCGCCGCGTAGGTTCGGTGCAGTCGCAGAAAGTCGATGTGCGCCTGATCGCTGCAACTCACCGCGATCTGAAGAGCCTGGCGAAAATCGGTCAGTTCCGTGAAGACCTTTATTACCGTCTGCACGTGATTGCCCTGAAGCTGCCGCCGCTGCGCGAGCGTGGCGCCGACGTCAACGAAATCGCCAATGCCTTCCTCGCTCGCCAGAGCGCGCGGATCAATCGCACCGACCTGAAATTCGCCGCCGATGCCGAACAGGCGATCCGGCACTATTCCTGGCCGGGTAACGTCCGTGAGCTGGAAAACGCTGTCGAGCGCGCGGTGATTCTCAGCGAAAGCCCGGAGATCTCGGCCGACCTGCTGGGCATCGACATCGAGCTGAGCGATCTGGAAGACGACGAGTTCATCGGCCTGCCGCCGCAAACCGGCGGTAACGCCAGCAACAGCAGCCATGAGCCGACCGAGGATCTGTCGCTGGAAGACTATTTCCAGCACTTCGTCCTCGAGCATCAGGACCATATGACCGAGACCGAACTGGCACGCAAACTGGGCGTCAGCCGCAAATGCCTGTGGGAACGCCGCCAGCGTCTGGGCATTCCACGACGCAAGACCGGGGTTGCCAGCGAGAGCTGAGCGTTACCCACCGCGTGCGCGGGTAACGCATGACAATGTGAAAAAACTGTTACCGCAGTCGATTCACGTAACAGAAGCCGGGGTTATCGGTAACGAAACCCCGGCTTTTTTTCGCCCCTGCAAAACGGTTGTATCGACCTAACCCCTTGTTTTACTGGGCTTGGCAAAAGTTGGCACGCACCCTGCTATATGTTTGGTACAAGAACAATAACAAGCAATGCACAAGACAATAAAAATAAGACGAATCGACTCACGCACAATAAAAACAAGACGGCGAGAGGCGCAGCTAACTGATTCTTTTGGAGAGGCGTTGTATTTGGGGCTTGCCCCACGACCAGGCCGAGAACAACAAAAACTGTCCTAAGACAGAGCCTGTACTGGTTGGATCGACAGATCACTGCAATTCAGCGACCAAAGCAATCCGTTTGCTCTTGGCTCCCGATTGGGAGGGTCACGAAGGAAACACTTCGTGGCGAGGGCACTCAACAAAAACAAGAAGCCCGAATCAATAATAAAAAGAGCACGCAACTACTTCTTGGGGAGCTTCGGCTCCCCTTGTAGTTTCTCCCTTCCGTGAAATCCCCCCGTTTTCCTCGCTCGACCCTTGTAGCTTGGGGCTTGCAGCTCATATCTGCTGCGTCCTACACCATCCCCCGACTAAATGCTAGAATCTGCGCCCATCATGCGGTCATTCTTTTGGTATGGCCGAACATTCCTTCAAACAGTGCATCCCATGCTGAAGAAGCTGTTCCAGTCATTCCGAACTCCCGTGCGTCGTACGCAACACATCCGCAGCACCCCTGAAGTGCTCAACAGCGGCCAACATTCGCTGCAGAAAACGCAGTTCAGCCGCTATGCGGTGAATATCGTCGAACGCCTGCAAGGTGCCGGTTACCAGGCTTATCTGGTCGGTGGTTGCGTGCGTGACATGCTGCTGGGCATCACGCCCAAGGACTTCGACGTCGCCACCAGTGCCACCCCCGAGCAGGTGCGTGCCGAATTCCGCAATGCGCGGATCATCGGCCGCCGGTTCAAGCTGGTGCACATCCATTTCGGTCGCGAAATCATTGAAGTCGCGACCTTCCGCGCCAATCACCCGGTCAACGAAGACGAGGAAGACAGCAACCAGTCTTCGCGCAACGAGAGCGGGCGGATTCTGCGCGACAACGTCTACGGCACCCTGGAAGAAGACGCGCAACGCCGCGACTTCACCATCAATGCTCTGTATTACGATCCGGTCAGCGAGCGCATTCTCGATTACGCCAACGGCGTGCACGACATCCGCAATCACCTGATCCGCCTGATCGGCGACCCGAAGCAGCGTTACCAGGAAGACCCGGTGCGCATGCTGCGGGCCGTGCGTTTCGCCGCCAAGCTCAACTTCGGCATTGAGAAGCACACCGTGCAGCCGATCCGTGAGCTGGCGCCGATGCTGCGCGAGATTCCGTCGGCGCGGCTGTTCGAAGAAGTGCTCAAGCTGTTCCTCTCCGGGCACGGCGCGATCACCTTTGAAATGCTGGTTGATCTGCAACTGTTCGCCCCGCTGTTCCCGGCCAGTGCCGAGGCGCTGGAATACAACCCGGAATACACCCACACGCTGATCAGCGAAGCACTGACCAACACCGACCTGCGCATCAAGCAGAACAAACCGGTAACCCCGGCGTTCCTCTTTGCCGCCCTGCTCTGGCCGGCGCTGCCGGCGCGAGTGTTGCGTCTGCAGGAACGCGGCATGCCGCCAATTCCGGCGATGCAGGAAGCGGCTCATGAGCTGATCGCCGAACAGTGCCAGCGCATCGCAATTCCGAAGCGCTTCACCATGCCGATCCGCGAAATCTGGGACATGCAGGAACGCCTGCCACGCCGCAGCGGCAAACGCGCCGATCTGTTGCTGGACAACCCGCGCTTCCGTGCCGGTTACGACTTCCTGCTGCTGCGTGAAAGCGCCGGCGAGGAAACCGATGGCCTCGGCGAATGGTGGACCGATTATCAGGACGCCAACGACAGCGAGCGTCGTGACATGATCCGCGATCTCAGCGGCAAGGGTGACGATGCCAGCGGCACACCGCGCAAACGTCGCCGCAGCGGCGGTTCCAAGCGCAAGCGCGCCGGTGCTTCGAGCGCGACGGGCGAGTAAGCGATGGAACGCATCTACATCGGCCTGGGCAGCAACCTCGCTGACCCGGCCGACCAGTTGCGCAGCGCCATCGCGGCGCTGGGGCAATTGCCGCAGACGAGTCTTGCCGGCGTCTCAGCCTTTTATCAAAGCGATTCGCTGCTGCCGGGCCAGCCGCGTTACACCAACGCCGTCGCCGCGATCGACAGTTCGCTCGCACCGATCGAGCTGCTCGACGCCTTGCAAGCGATCGAAAATGCTCAGGGCCGCGAGCGTCTTGAGCGCTGGGGGCCACGCACGCTGGATCTGGATATTCTGCTGTTCGGCGATCGCCTGATCGATGAGCCACGGCTGAAGGTCCCGCATTACCAGATTCAGGAGCGGGCGTTCGTTCTCTATCCCTTGGCTGAGCTGGCGCCGCAGGATCTGCGTCTCGCCGATGGCCGCACGCTGACAGAGCTGCTGGCCGCCTGCCCGTTCGTCGGCCTCGAACGCCTCTCCCAGCCCTGACAAAAATCTTCTGTGAAATGTGGTTGTGTGGCGAGGGGATTTATCCCCGTTGGGTCGCGGAGCGGCCCCATGTTGTGTACAGCTTGGTCAGATTTGGGCCTGCTTCGCAGTCCAACGGGGATAAATCCCCTCGCCACAGGTCACCTGCCAATCTCCAGTTTTTGTCAGACAAAAATCCCCCGAATCAGGCCCGCCGCGCCGCTGAATCGCATCAGTAACGCCGGTAACACCCCCCGCGTAACAAGGCGGTAACACACGCAATTGACTTCCTGTTGGCTCATCACGACTATAGGCGTCCCGCTGCCGCCAACCCGGCATGAACGGGCGCAATCCAGGCCTTTCAAAGCACGACACAAGACCGTGCGCCTGAGTAGATGAAGAATCACGCGCGTGACTCGCAGCAGTTTCCAGAGCGCCTGAACGAGGATTTTTTACATGCCAGCCATCACCCTGACCACGCTCCAGAGCCTCAAGCAGAAAGGTGAAAAAATCACCATGCTGACCTGCTATGACGCGACCTTCGCCCACGCCTGCAACGAGGCCGGTGTCGAAGTGCTGCTGGTCGGCGACTCCCTCGGCATGGTTCTGCAGGGTCATGACAGCACCCTGCCGGTGACCACGGCGGAAATGGCCTATCACGTCGCCAGCGTCAAGCGTGGCAATGGCGATGCCCTGATCCTCGCCGACCTGCCGTTCATGGCCAACGCCACCCTCGAACAGACCATGAACAACAGCGCCATGCTGATGCAGGCCGGCGCACACATGGTCAAGGTCGAAGGTCAGCTGTGGCTGGCGGAGTCGATCCGTCTGCTCGCCGAGCGCGGTGTGCCGGTGTGCGCGCACATGGGCCTGACCCCGCAAGCAGTGAACATCCTCGGTGGCTATAAAGTGCAGGGCCGCAACGAGAATCAGGCGCGGCAGATGCGTGCCGATGCGATCGCGCTGGAGCAGGCCGGTGCGGCCATGCTGTTGCTTGAGTGCGTGCCGAGCGAACTGGCGGCAGAAATCAGCCAGGCCGTGAGCATTCCGGTGATCGGTATCGGTGCCGGCAACGCCACCGACGGCCAGGTGCTGGTATTGCACGACATGCTCGGCCTGTCGATCACCGGCCGCGTACCCAAATTCGTCAAGAACTTCATGCAAGGTCAGGACAGCATCCAGGCCGCGCTGAAGGCTTACGTCAGCGAAGTCAAAGCCACCACGTTCCCCGGCATCGAACACGGATTCTCTGCATGAACACCGTCAAAACCGTACGCGAACTGCGCGCCGCCGTCGCCCGCGCGCGCAGTGAAGGCAAGCGCATCGGCTTCGTGCCGACCATGGGCAACCTGCACAGCGGCCACGTCGCATTGATCACCAAAGCTACCCAGCGAGTCGATTTCGTCGTCGCGAGTATTTTCGTCAATCCGTTGCAATTCGGCGCCGGCGAAGACCTCGACAAATACCCACGCACCCTCGCTGCCGATCAGGAAAAACTCCTCGAAGCCGGTTGCGACCTGCTGTTCGCGCCGACGGTTGAAGAGATGTACCCGGACGGCATGGCCGGGCAAACACGGGTCAGCGTGCCGCAATTGTCCGAAGGCCTGTGTGGCGCCAGCCGTCCGGGGCACTTCGAAGGTGTGGCGACGGTGGTCAGCAAGCTGTTCAACATGGTCCAGCCGGATCTGGCGATCTTCGGCCAGAAGGATTACCAGCAACTGGCGGTGATCCGCGCACTGGTGCATGACCTGAACATGCCGATCCAGATCATCGGCGAGCCGACCGTGCGTGCAGCGGATGGCTTGGCACTGTCGTCGCGCAACGGCTTCCTCAATGAAGACCAGCGCGCCGTGGCACCGGTGGTCTATCGCGTGCTGAGCAGCATTGCCGAAGCGATCAAGCAAGGTGAGCGCGATTACCCGGCGCTGATCGCTGCACAGCTGCAGGTGCTGGAAGCGGCGGGGCTGCGTCCGGACTATCTGGAAATCCGTCATGGCCTGACCTTGCGTCCGGCGACGGCGGAGGATCGCGATCTGGTGATTCTGGCGGCAGCGTTCCTCGGCACTACGCGGCTGATCGACAACCTGCACCTGAATCTCGATAGCCCGATTTAAGCAGCAACAAATTTCCCTGTGGGAGCGAATCTGCTCGCCAAGGCGGTGTATCAGCGACTTATAAGTTGCCTGACACCACGCCTTCACGAGCAGGCTCGCTCCCACAGGTGTTTTCGGTGCATGCCGGTTGGGCGAAAGTGTTCCGGGCACCTCCGTTTGTCGGCCAGATTCCTCAACGGATGTTAAAAAAGTACAGGGATCTGGTCAGACAAAGTCAAGACAGAACGCAGCGCGAGGTTTACTGTATTCGCCCTGTGTCCAGATCTCGTGTCGACGCAGTTGATCCCATGCGCTAAAACTCGTGGTTGATCTGTACCGTGTTCAAAAGGCCGTTCAAGTAAAAAGGAAAACCGCAGCGATGGCGTACTACCGCACTCCTCACGACGTTACCGCTCTGCCCGCCTGGCAAGCGTTGAAAGATCACCGCCAAGCCATGCAGGATTTCAGCATGCGCGAAGCCTTCAACGCCGATCCGCAGCGTTTCAATCAGTTCACCCTCAGTAGCTGCGGTCTGTTTCTCGATTATTCGAAGAATTTGATCAACGCCGAGACCCGCAACCTGCTCGTGGGCCTGGCCAATGAAGTCGATCTGAAGGGCGCGATCAAAGCGCTGTTCGACGGCGAAATCGTCAACGCCTCCGAAGGCCGCCCGGCACTGCACACCGCCCTGCGCCGCCCGGTCGGCGACAAGTTGTCGGTCAACGGCGTCAACGTGATGCCGGAAGTGCACAAGGTGCTGAACCAGATCACCGATCTGGTCGGCCGCATCCACGATGGCTTGTGGCGTGGTTACACCGAGAAGCCGATCACCGACGTGGTCAATATCGGTATCGGTGGTTCGTTCCTCGGTCCCGAGCTGGTCTCCGAAGCACTGCTGTCCTACGCGCAGAAAGGCGTACGTTGCCACTATCTGGCAAACATCGACGGCAGCGAATTCCACGAGCTGACGCAGAAACTGCGCGCCGAGACCACGCTGTTCATCGTTTCGTCGAAGTCGTTCAACACCCTCGAAACCCTGAAGAACGCGCAGGCCGCACGCGCCTGGTACCTGGCGCAGGGCGGCTCGGAAGCCGAGCTGTATCGCCACTTCATCGCTGTGTCGAGCAACAACGCCGCCGCTGTGGCTTTCGGGATTCGCGAAGAAAACATCTTCCCGATGTGGGACTGGGTCGGCGGGCGTTACTCGCTGTGGTCGGCGATCGGTTTGCCGATTGCGCTGGCCATCGGCATGTCCAACTTCAAGGAACTGCTGTCCGGTGCCTACACCATGGACCAGCATTTCCAGACCGCGCCGTTCGAACAGAACATGCCGGTGCTGCTGGCCCTGCTCGGCGTCTGGTATGGCAACTTCTGGGGTGCGCAAAGCCACGCGATCCTGCCGTACGACCACTACCTGCGCAACATCACCAAGCACTTGCAACAGCTGGACATGGAGTCCAACGGCAAGAGCGTGCGTCAGGACGGCACCTCGGTGTCGACCGATACCGGCCCGGTGATCTGGGGCGGCGTCGGCTGCAACGGTCAGCACGCTTATCACCAGTTGCTGCACCAGGGCACCCAACTGATCCCGGCCGACTTCATCGTGCCGATCGTCAGCTTCAACCCGGTTTCCGACCATCACCAGTGGCTGTACGCCAACTGCCTGTCGCAGAGCCAGGCGCTGATGCTCGGCAAGACCCTGCCGGAAGCTGAAGCCGAACTGCGCGACAAAGGCATGGGCGAAGACGACGTGCGCAAACTTGCGCCGCACAAGGTGATCCCGGGCAATCGTCCGAGCAACACCCTGGTGGTCGAACGCATCAGCCCGCGTCGCCTCGGCGCCCTGGTTGCGATGTATGAGCACAAAGTGTTCGTACAAAGCGTGGTCTGGGGCATCAACGCCTTCGACCAGTGGGGTGTGGAACTGGGCAAGGAATTGGGCAAAGGCGTCTACAACCGCCTGGTCGGCAGCGACGAGACCGTGGCTGACGATGCCTCGACTCAAGGCCTGATCAACTACTTCCGCGGGCGTCATCGCGGCTGATAAAAGCCTTCGGGCACAACGCTGTTCCCCTGTGGGAGCGAGCCTGCTCGCGAAATCGGTGCGTCATTCAACACTGTGTTGACTGATCCGCCGCCTTCGCGAGCAGGCTCGCTCCCACAGTTGTTTTGGCGCATGACTTGAACCTGTGCAGCGCTCGGCGCATCTTTATTCGTGTCGCACCACAAGAATAAGGAACCGTCATGTTCGATATCAGCACGTTCCCCAAAGCCGATGCCGTGCGCCAGGCCGCTCAGTTGAGCCAGGACGAGTATCGGCGCCTGTACCGCGAATCGATTGAACACCCCAGCGCCTTCTGGGCCGAGCAGGCCACGCGCTTCCTCGATTGGAGCACGCCGTGGCAGACCGTTCAGCGCTATGACCTGAAGACCGGTGAAGCGGCCTGGTTTGCCGGCGGCAAGCTCAACGTCAGCTACAACTGCATCGACCGTCACCTCAAGCAACGCGGCGAGCAGACCGCCCTGCTTTGGGAAGGCGACGATCCTGCCGAATCGGCGCAGATCACTTACAACAAACTCCATCACCACGTCTGCCGTCTGGCCAACGTACTGAAAAGCCGTGGCGTGAAGAAAGGCGATCGGGTGTGCATCTACATGCCGATGATCCCCGAAGCCGCCTACGCCATGCTCGCCTGCGCGCGAATCGGTGCGATCCATTCGGTAGTGTTTGGCGGATTTTCCCCGGATTCCTTGCGTGATCGAATCCTCGACGCCGACTGCCGTACCGTGATCACGGCCGATGAAGGCGTGCGCGGCGGCCGCTTCGTGCCGCTGAAAAACAACGTCGACAAAGCCCTGCAAAGTTGCCCGAAGGTCAGCACCGTGGTGGTGGTCGAGCGCACGCAGGGCCAGGTCGATTGGGTCGAGGGCCGTGACCTCTGGTACCACCAGGCCGTGCGTGAGGTCAGCGACGACTGCCCGCCGGAACCGATGGACGCTGAAGACCCGCTGTTCATCCTCTACACCTCCGGCAGCACCGGCAAACCCAAAGGCGTGCTGCACACCACCGGCGGCTATCTGCTGCAAGCAGCAATGACCTTCAAGTACGTGCTGGATTACCGCGACGGCGAAGTGTTCTGGTGCACCGCCGACGTCGGCTGGGTCACCGGCCACAGTTACATCGTCTACGGGCCGCTGGCCAACGGTGCGACCACACTGATGTTCGAAGGCGTGCCGAGCTACCCGAGCAGTTCGCGCTTCTGGCAGGTCATCGACAAGCACAAGGTCAACATTTTCTACACCGCACCGACCGCCCTGCGCGCGCTGATGCGCGAAGGCGCCGGACCGCTGAAGGAAACGTCGCGCGCCAGCCTCAGATTGCTCGGCAGCGTCGGTGAGCCGATCAACCCGGAAGCGTGGGAATGGTACTTCAATGCTGTCGGTGAACAGCGCTGCCCGATTGTCGACACGTGGTGGCAGACCGAAACCGGCGGCATCATGCTCAGCCCGCTGGTCAGCGCGCAACGGATCAAACCGGGCTGCGCGACGCAACCGATGTTTGGCGTGCAACCGGTGCTGCTTGACGAAGTCGGCAAGGAAATCAAAGGCGCCGGCAGTGGCGTGCTGGCGATCAAATCGAGCTGGCCGGCGCAGATTCGCAGCGTCTACGGCGATCCGCAGCGGATGATCGACACCTACTTCAAACCCTACCCCGGCTATTACTTCACCGGCGACGGCGCCCGCCGCGACGAGGACGGCGATTACTGGATCACCGGACGCATCGACGACGTGATCAACGTTTCCGGCCACCGCATCGGCACCGCCGAAGTGGAAAGCGCCCTGGTGCTGCACGACAGCATCGCCGAGGCCGCCGTGGTTGGTTATCCCCACGACGTCAAAGGTCAGGGCATCTACGCGTTCGTCACGCCAATGAACGGCACCGAGGCCAACGAAGAGCTGAAGAAAGACCTGCTGGCGCATGTCAGCAAGGAGATCGGCAGCTTCGCCAAACCGGACCTGATCCAGTGGGCGCCGGCATTGCCGAAGACCCGCTCGGGCAAGATCATGCGGCGTATTCTGCGCAAGATTGCATGCAATGAGCTCGACAGCCTTGGCGATACTTCGACGCTGGCTGATCCGAGTGTGGTGCAGGACCTCGTCGACAAGCGGCTCAATACTTGAGAGCTGCAAGTTTCTAGCTACAAGCTGCAAGCTAAAGCGGTCCGCGCAGCTTTTCGCTTTTAGCTTGCAGCTAGAAACTTGCCGCTTGTAGCTCCCCGACTGCTAAGCTTCGCGTTTTTTCAGCAAGGCGCCCGCATGTCTTCCTTGAATCAGGCGCTGCGCGCCGCCCTCGATCAACGCCAGGACCTGCTCGCTGCGCTGCACAGCCGGGGCACCGATTGCTATCGGCTGTTCCATGGCAGCCAGGAAGGCGCCGGCGGCCTGACCATCGACCGCTACGGCCCGCAACTGCTGGTGCAGAGTTTTCACCAGACGCTCGAACGTGATGATCTGCTGCAACTGCACGCCATGGTCAACCAGACGCTGGGCTTCGACAGCCTGCTGGTCTACAACGACCGCTCCCGTGGCAACTCGCGGATCGATCGCGAGGACAGCGTCTATAAAGCCGATGACGCCGCACTGGCGGATCTGGTCGGGCATGAATGGGGCCTGAACTACCGCGTGCGCGGGCGTCATGCCGGGCAGGATCCGCTACTGTTCCTCGACCTGCGCAACACCCGTGGCTGGGTCAAGGATCACGCGCAAGGCAAAAGCGTGCTCAACCTGTTCGCCTACACCTGCGGCGTTGGCCTCAGTGCAGCGGCCGGCGGTGCACGTGAGGTGTGCAACCTCGATTTTGCCGAGGGCAATCTGGCGGTCGGTCGCGAGAATGGTTTGCTCAACCCGCAACTGCCGGAGATGCAATTCATTCAGTCCGATTACTTCCCGGCGATCCGTCAGCTTGCTGGCCTGCCGATCAGCGTGCGGCGCGGGCAGAAGTTGCCGAGCTATCAGCGCCTCGAACAGCGCCAATACGATCTGGTCCTGCTCGATCCGCCGGCGTGGGCCAAAAGTGCGTTCGGCACCGTCGATTTGCTGCGCGATTATCAGAGCCTGCTCAAACCGGCGCTGCTGACCACCGCCGACAATGGCGTGCTGATCTGCTGCAACAACCTGGCGAAAGTCAGCATGGACGACTGGCGCGAACAAGTGCTGCGCTGCGCCGAAAAGGCCGGCCGCCCGGTGCGCGAATGGAGCGTGATGACCCCGGGCGCCGACTTCCCCTCGCGGGACCAGCAGCCACCGTTGAAGACGCTGATCTTGCAGCTGTGATCCCTCCGGCATGAGCGATTACATTTCCCTGTGGGAGCGAGCCTGCTCGCGAAAGCGCAGTGTCAGTCGACTTGTTTTTCACTGAACCAGCGCATTCGCGAGCAGGCTCGCTCCCACAAGGGAGATCTGTTCCTACAGAAATTTCTGAACAATCCTGTCCCACATCAAGCACTTCGGAACCAGAATCGCGTGCCATACTCCAAGGCACTCCGATTCAGACAGATGAAGCCGCACATGCCCAAAGGATTGATTCGCGCGATTGGCGCACTGCTGACAGCCCTGGCCCTCTACAGCCTGCTGGGGTTTCTGATCCTGCCGGGCATTGCCTTGCGCGTGGCCAACCAGCAACTGGCGAACTACGCGACGATGCCGGCGCATCTGCAGCGCATCGAACTCAACCCCTTCAGCCTTGAGGTCACCCTGTGGGGGCTGGTGATCGGCGAGCCGGGCAAGGAGCAGGTCGGCTTCGATCGCCTCTATGCCAACCTGCAAATCGACAGCCTGTGGACCAAAGCGCTGCATCTGTCCGACATCGAACTGGACAAACCCAAAAGCGAAATCCTCTTCGCCAAGGACGGCAAGCTCAACCTGCTCGGCCTGTTCAACGTGCCGCCGAGCGAGCCGACACCCGCCGATCCCGACGCCAAGCCATTCCCGCTGCGTATCGACAACATCAAACTGGCCGGCGGCGTGGTGCATTTCGAGGATATGCGGCCCAGCGAGCCGATCGAATTTCTTTACGACGACCTCAGTTTCGAGCTGAAAAACCTCAGTACCCTGCCCGAGGACAGCGCCGACATGACCCTCGTCGCCATCGGCCCCGCTGGCGGGCGGATCGACTGGACCGGCAATTTCAGCCTGATCCCGTTCACCTCCGAAGGCACCCTGAAAGTCACCGATGGCCAGATGAAATCCTTCTGGCCCTACGTGCGCGACGCCGTGCCGCTAGTGCTGGAAAACGGCGTGGTCAGCCTCAGCACCGAGTACAAGCTCAACCTGTCGAAACAGACCGAACTGCTGCTGAACAACGTCGCGGTGAGCATTGCGCCGTTCGCCGTCAAGGCTCCGGACGGACGTCCGCTGGCCAGGCTCGAACTCCTCGACGTCAGCGAAACCTCGCTGGACCTGGCCAAGCAGCAAGTGGTGGTCGGCAAGATCCGCAGCAACAAACTGGAAACCTGGGCGGCGCTGGAAGCCGACGGCCAACTGGACTGGCAGAAGTTGTTCGCCAGCCAACCGTCGAAACCGGCTGCCAAAGCCGCTGCCGAACCGGCGGAAACACCTGCCGCCGCCGACTCGCCGAAACCTGAGCCAAGCGCCCCGAGCAAGCCATGGCAGGTGCTGGTCAAAGATGTGCAACTGCGCAACTACACGGTTCATCTGGCCGACCGCTCGGCGCAACCGGCGGTAGCGCTGGACATCACTCCGCTGAACGTCGATCTGCAGGATTTCGACAGCCTCAACGGCTCGCCTTTCAAGCTCAAGCTCGACAGCGGCCTGGGCAAGCAAGGCAAGATCAGCGCCGACGGCACGGTCAATCTGGCCCCGGTCAACGCGCAGCTCAACGTGAAAACCCAGGACGTCGACTTGCGTGTCGCGCAGTCCTATATCAACCCGTTCATTCGTCTGGAACTGCGCAGCGGCATGCTCGGCAGTGACCTCAAGGTCAACCTGAAAAGCACCGAACCACTGGCCCTCAGCGTCACCGGCCGCGCGCAGATTGATCAACTGCACACCCTCGATACGCTCAAGACCCGCGATTTTCTCAAATGGCAGCAAGTAGTGGTCGACGGCATCAACTATCAGCACGGCGACAGCCTGTCGATCGACAAGGTCAACCTGTTGCAGCCGTATGTGCGCTTCATGATCAACGACGATCGCACCACCAACGTCGACGACCTGCTGATCCCGCAACCGGCCGACAGCGGAGCACAAAGCACCGCAGCCAAACCGGCCGGCAAGGACAAACCACTGGGCATTCACATCGGCGCGATTGCGATCAACGATGGTTCGGCCAACTTCGCCGACTTCAGCCTGACGCCGAATTTCGCCACCGCCGTGCAGCAGCTCAACGGCCAGATCGGCACCATCGACAGTCGTCAGGCGAAACCGGCCAGCGTCGACATCAAAGGCAAGGTCGACCGTTATGCGCCGGTGACCATCAAGGGTGCGGTCAATCCGTTCGACCCGATGGCCAGCCTCGACATCGCCACCAGTTTCAAGCGCGTCGAACTGACGACCCTGACGCCCTACTCCGGCAAATTCGCCGGCTACCGCATCCGCAAGGGCCGGCTCAACCTAGATCTGCACTACCTGATTACCAAGGGCCAATTGAAAGCCGACAACAAAGTCGTGGTCGAGCAATTGCAACTGGGCGAGAAGGTCGACAGCCCTGATGCAGTGAGTCTGCCGCTGAAACTGGCGATCGCCCTGCTCAAGGACGTCGACGGCAAGATCTCCATCGAATTGCCGGTGACCGGCGACCTGAATAATCCACAGTTCAGCGTGATGCCGATCGTCTGGCAAACCCTGCGCAATTTGATCGTCAAAGCGGCCGCCGCACCGTTCAAAATGATCGGCGGGCTGGTCAGTGGCGGCGGCTCCGAAGACCTCGGCACGGTGTCCTTCGCGCCGGGCTCCAGCGATCTGAGCAAAGACGCCGAAGCGGCGCTGGTGAAACTGTCGCAGGCACTCAAGGAACGTCCGGCGCTGCGCCTGGAAATCGAAGGCACTGCTGCGAAGAGCAGCGATGGGCCACTGCTGGCCGAGCAACGTCTGGAACGCGAATATCAGTACAACTACTACAAGATGCTCCAGCGCCGTGGCGACAAAGTTCCGGCCCAGGCCTCGCTGCTGCAAGTGCCCGAAAGCGAGAAAGGCGCGTTGCTCGAAGGCATCTACCGCACCCGCCTGAAAACCCAGCCACCGGCAGAATGGAAAGATCTGGGCAAGGAAGAACGCACGGCGAATATGCGCCAGGGCGTGATCGCATTCTGGAGTGGCAGCGAGGTGCTGTTGCGCCAGTTGGGCCAGGACCGCGCCAGCACCATCAAGGATTACCTGGTCGACAAGGGCAAGCTCGAGGATGACCGCGTGTATTTCATCGACGCCAACCTCGGCGAGGCCGAAAGCGATGGCCGCGTGGTCACGCAAATGCACCTGGATGCCGAATGACCGTGCGTAAATGGTTGATGGCGCTCGCTCTGACCTGCGCCGCCTGCCATGCGTCGGCTTCGGATACATTGCGCTGCGGCAGCCAATTGATCAGCCTCGGCGACCGCACAAGCGAGGTGCTGCAGAAATGTGGCGAGCCGGTCAGTCGCGACGTGCTCGGCTACAAGCGCAGTGCCAATCGCCGCGAAGAGTTTCAGGTCGAGGAATGGACCTACGGCCCGAACAACGGCATGTATCAATACCTGCGCTTCGAAGGCAATCGCCTGCGGCAGATCAACAGCAAACGCGGTAACTGAGAAGAGCAAAAGATCGCAGCCTTCGGCAGCTCCTACATTTGGAATGCATTTCCCTGTAGGAGCTGCCGAAGGCTGCGATCTTTTGATTCTCCAAATAGAACAGGCCCCGACACAAGTGCCGGGGCCTGTAATGGTCACATCCGTGTGACCGTTCGCATGAACTCTAAAGTTGCGGCAGACGTATTGCTCGGCCCGTCTGTCGCGTCTTCTCCCGGTTCAGGCGAGAAGTCTTGCCTTACTCGGCTTTCAGGCCGTCAGCGGAGACCGCTTTAACGCCTTTGATTTTCTTGGCAATGCCAACGGCGACTTCTTTCTGCGACTCGGTTACCGCAGTGGTCGACGACAGGGAAACTACACCCTTGTTGGTTTCGACTTTGATGTCGGTGCCTGGAATGCCTTTTTCGGTAACCAGGTCAGCTTTGACCTTGGTGGTGATCCAGGTGTCGCTGGTATCTTGTTTCATTTCGGTAACTTCACCGGCAGCCAGAACCATTGGCGCTTGGGTAGCCTGAGCGGACTGGGCGAAAGCGCCACCAGCCATGGTCAGGGTCAGAGCGGTAGCAGCGGCAGTGATAGCGAACTTCTTCATACGAGTAACTCCTGTTTTTACTGGAAGTCTGCTGTAACGCTTGTCAGCAGGGTTACCGGATATATTGCGAACGCTGTGCCAACTTTTTTTGCCATATAAATTCTTTTAAAAACAATGAGTTATGAAAAATGCCAATTTTCATTTTCATGCAAAATGCATGACTCGCTCAATCTTCGCATGCAAGTTGCGGTTTTTTGGAAAGTTCATAAGCTGCTGAAATTATTGGAGCTTTTGTAGACTGGTGACCATACGAAAATGCCCCGCAGTGCGGGGCATTCGCTTTGTACTCAGTTAAACGCCAGGGCAACTGGTCGTCGTGTATTCCTTGGAACCGGAGAAGCCGCAAGACCAACCCGCGGTCGCACTACGAGTCAAGGTGATCGTCTGGCCAAGAACCGGAGCCGGAGCATTAAGCAACTTGCAAGTAATCGTCCCGGTACCGTCAGCCACTTTGCCACTCACACCCATTGTGCAGTTTTGAGTGGCACCTACGTTTGCGTTGACGTTAGCCAAAGTTGGATCACCAGATCCCGCGTTGATCACGTCTTCGAAATTGACTTTGAGGGCGGAAACTTCGGCAATACCCGCCGTCACCTTCGACCGCGCCTGATACTTCGAATACTGCGGCAGGGCGATAGTCGCCAGAATGCCGATGATCGCCACAACGATCAGCAGCTCGATCAATGTGAAACCTTGTTGTTTTTTCATAGACACGCTCCATGCATGAGTCGAAATCTCATGATCTGAACAAGGCTCAGCACAGCCCATGCCAACGCCTTTCAGGCCCCGCCTGCTGGGCGCGCGCAATCGCCTGCGCCGTTTCCTACAACCCGCAACCGCACTATCTGACACTTTTTGTCACCTGCACCGGCCGTGTTTGGCGCTGTCACTTGACTAGGCTATAAGTCATGAACGGCAAGCGTGCGGAATCCCCATGAATGACATCGCTCTGAGCGGTCTGGCCAAGCAATTGGTCCAGGCCGAACTGCTCACGGAAACAAGCGCCCGGCAATCCTGGGCGCAGGCCCAGCGCAATCGCGTGTCGCTGGTCAATTACCTGGTGCACAACAAACTGGTCAACAGCCGGCAAATTGCCGAGATCGCCTCGGAACATTTCGGCATGGCCCTGCTCGATCTGCATTGCCTCGACAAAGAGACTCAGCCCAAGGGTCTGGTCAGTGAGAAACTGGTTCGCCAGCACTGCGCCCTGCCCCTCTGGCGGCGCGGCAACAAACTGTTCGTGGGCCTTTCCGACCCAAGCAATCAGCAGGCGATCAGCGACATCCAGTTCAGCACCGGCCTGAGCACCGAAGCGATTCTGGTGGAGGACGACAAGCTCAGCGACGCCATCGACAAGTTCTTCGACAGCCATGCCTCGGGCCTGGAGGAAATGGCCGATGTCGATCTCGACGGCCTCGACGTCGAGTCCATTGATGACAACAAACAGGACGTGATCGGCGGCCTCGATGCCGACGACGCCCCGGTCGTACGTTTTGTGCACAAGATGCTGCTCGATGCGATCAAAAGCGGCTCTTCCGACCTGCATTTCGAACCCTACGAAAAAAACTATCGGGTGCGCATGCGCACCGACGGCATGCTGCGCGAGGTGGCCAAGCCGCCGATCCAGTTGGCCGGGCGCATTGCCGCGCGCTTGAAGGTAATGGCCAGTCTGGATATCTCGGAACGGCGCAAACCTCAGGACGGCCGCATCAAAATGCGCCTGTCGAAAAGCAAATCCATCGATTTTCGCGTCAACACCCTGCCGACTCTGTGGGGCGAAAAAGTGGTGATCCGGATTCTCGACCCGTCCAGTGCACAAATGGGCATCGATGCGCTGGGCTACGAGGCCGAACAAAAAGCCTTGTACCTGGCCGCGCTGAAACAGCCGCAAGGAATGATTCTGGTCACCGGCCCCACCGGCTCCGGTAAAACCGTGTCGCTGTACACCGGGCTGAATATCCTCAACACCGTCGACATCAATATTTCCACCGCCGAAGACCCGGTGGAAATCAACATGGAGGGCATCAACCAGGTCAACGTCAATCCCCGCCAAGGGCTGGACTTTGCCCAGGCGCTGCGCTCGTTTCTGCGTCAGGACCCGGACGTGATCATGGTCGGCGAGATCCGCGATCTGGAAACCGCCGAGATCGCGATCAAGGCCGCGCAGACCGGCCACCTGGTGCTGTCGACCCTGCACACCAACAGCGCGGCGGAAACCCTCACGCGCCTGCACAACATGGGCATTCCCGGTTTCAACATTGCCACCTCGGTCAGCCTGATCATCGCCCAGCGTCTGGCGCGCAAATTGTGCGCGCACTGCAAGCGGCCGCTGGAAATCCCCCACGAAACCTTGCTCAAGGAAGGCTTCCCCGAGGAACGCATCGGCCATTTCACGATCTACGAGCCGGTCGGTTGCGATCACTGCAACGGCGGTTACAAAGGACGCGTGGGGATTTATGAAGTGGTAAAGAACACACCGGACCTGCAACGGTTGATCATGGCCGAAGGCAATTCGCTGGAAATCGACATTCAGATGCGCCGCGACGGTTTCGCCGATCTGCGCACCTCCGGGCTGCACAAGGCCATGCAAGGCATCACCAGCCTTGAGGAAATCAACCGGGTCACCAAGGATTGAACATGGCGGTCAAGGCAGCGAAAGTCAGCGTTTACGCCTGGGAAGGCACCGACCGCAAAGGCAGTAAAGTCAGCGGCGAGTTGAGCGGGCAGAACCCCGCACTGATCAAGGCGCAGCTGCGCAAACAAGGGATCAACCCGGGCAAGGTGCGCAAGAAATCCGCGTCCCTGCTGACCTTCGGCAAACGCATCAAACCGCAGGACATCGCCCTGTTCACCCGGCAGATGGCGACCATGATGAAGGCCGGCGTGCCGCTGTTGCAGTCCTTCGACATCATCGGCGAAGGCTTCGAAAACCCGGCCATGCGCAAGCTGGTCGACGAGGTCAAACAGGAGGTCGCCGCCGGTAACAGCTTCGCCACGGCCCTGCGCAAGAAGCCGCAATACTTCGACGAGTTGTACTGCAACCTGGTCGACGCCGGCGAACAGTCCGGTGCCCTCGACACCTTGCTCGAACGGGTCGCGACCTATAAGGAAAAAAGCGAAGCGCTCAAGGCCAAGATCAAGAAAGCCATGACCTACCCCACCGCCGTGGTGCTGGTGGCGGCGGTGGTGACCGGCATTCTGCTGGTCAAGGTGGTGCCGCAGTTCCAGTCGGTGTTTTCCGGGTTCGGCGCCGAACTGCCGGGCTTCACCCTGATGATCATCAGCCTGTCGGAATTCATGCAGCAGTGGTGGTGGGCGATTCTGTTTGCACTGGTGGCAGCGTTTTTCGGCACTCGCCACGCGTTGAAGACATCGCAGGCCCTGCGCGACCGGCGCGATGCCTGGCTGCTGAAGCTGCCACTGGTGGGCACCTTGATGTACAAGTCCGCCGTTGCACGCTTTGCCCGCACCCTGTCGACCACTTTCGCCGCCGGTGTGCCGCTGGTCGAAGCACTGGATTCGGTGGCGGGCGCCACCGGCAACGTGGTGTTCAAGCGCGCGGTGCTACGGGTGCGGCAGGACGTCTCGACCGGCATGCAGCTCAACTTCTCGATGCGCAGCACCGGTGTGTTTCCGAACATGGCGGTGCAGATGACCGCCATCGGCGAGGAGTCCGGGGCACTGGATGACATGCTCGACAAGGTCGCCGGTTTTTATGAAGCGGAAGTCGATAACATGGTCGACAACCTCACCAGCCTGATGGAGCCGTTCATCATGGTGGTGCTGGGGGTCATCGTCGGTGGACTGGTGGTGGCCATGTACCTGCCGATCTTCCAACTCGGCTCAGCGATCTGACATGCCTATCGACGAACTGTTTGCCGAGTATCCGCTGGCCTTTGTGGTCAGCGCGCTGCTGCTCGGGCTGGTGGTCGGCAGCTTCCTCAATGTTGTGGTCTGGCGCTTGCCGAAAATGCTCGAGCGCGACTGGCGGCAGCAGGCCCATGATGTGCTCGGCCTGCCCAGCGAAACGCCCGTGCCGACCTACAACCTGATGCTGCCGCACTCCGCGTGCCCGCATTGCGGACACCGGATCCGCCCGTGGGAAAACATTCCGCTGCTCAGTTATCTGCTGCTGCGCGGGCGCTGCTCGGCCTGTTCGGCGCCGATCAGTAGACGTTACCCGCTGACCGAACTGGCCTGCGGCCTGCTGTCGGCATTCATCGCCTGGCATCTGGGCTTCGGCTGGCCGGCGAGCTTGCTGATTTTGCTGACGTGGGGCTTGCTGGCGATGAGTCTGATCGACTGCGAACATCAGTTGCTGCCCGATGTGCTGGTGCTGCCGCTGCTGTGGCTGGGGCTGATCGTCAACAGCTTCGGCGTGTTCGTGGCGTTGCCCGATGCATTGTGGGGCGCAGTCGCGGGTTATCTGGCGCTGTGGTCGGTGTTCTGGCTGTTCAAACTGCTCACCGGCAAGGACGGCATCGGTCATGGCGATTTCAAGCTGTTGGCCTTGCTTGGCGCTTGGGGTGGCTGGCAGATTCTGCCGCTGACGATCCTTCTATCGTCCTTGGTGGGGGCGATTTTGGGCGTCGTCATGCTGCGCCTGCGCGCCCAGGAAACCTCGACGCCGATCCCCTTCGGGCCCTTTCTGGCAATTGCCGGCTGGATTGCCTTGCTCTGGGGTGGTCAAATAACCGACTTCTATTGGCAGTCTGTCGGTTTGAAATGAATACCCCTGTGGAAAAACCCTGGATCCTCGGCCTGACCGGCGGCATCGGCAGCGGCAAAAGCGCGGCGGCGCAGCACTTCATTGACCTCGGCGTGCACGTGGTGGACGCCGATCATGCGGCGCGCTGGGTAGTCGAGCCGGGGCGTCCGGCGCTGGCGAAAATCGCCGAGCATTTCGGTTCCGGCGTGTTGCAGTCCGATGGCACGCTAGACCGCGCCGCCCTGCGCAAACTGATTTTTGAAGACCCCGAACAGCGACGTTGGCTCGAAGCGCTGCTGCATCCGTTGATCGGCGAGGAAATCGCTGATCATCTGGCGCAGGCAAAATCGCCTTACGCGATTCTGGTGTCACCGTTGCTGATCGAGTCCGGGCAATACGCGATGACCCAGCGCATTCTGGTCATCGATGCGCCGCAACAACTGCAGATCGAACGCACCTTGCAACGTGACCAGGCCAGCGAAGCGCAGGTGCAGGCGATCCTCAAGGCGCAATCGAGCCGTGAAGACCGCGTGAGCCGTGCCGACGATGTGATCGTCAACGACCGCGACCTCGCCTGGCTGCACAGCGAGGTCGAGCGTCTGCATCACTTTTATCTGACTTTATCCGGAGGCCAAGCATGAGCCAGATTCCAACCGTTGAATGCCCGACCTGCGGCGCCCCCGTCGAATTCACCCCGGCGAACAAATTCCGTCCGTTCTGCTCCGATCGCTGCAAACTGATCGACCTCGGCGCCTGGGCCTCGGAAGAGCACAAGATTCCGGTCGCCCCGGATGCCGAAGACGAGCTGTTTTCCGGCGATTTCGATCCGCGTCACTGATCGCTGATCAGGGCCGCATAAAGCCGTAGTCCTGACTGTCGTCGAGGTTCTCCGCGAGAAAGCGCAACTCGTCGGCCAGGTCTTCGGCATTGCGCACTGCCTTGCTCTGCTGCACCACGGCGCTGAGCAGGGCGCGCAAACTCAGGCCTGGGTCAAAGCCCACCTCCTGCGCCAGTTCCAGACTCTGCCGGGTTTCCTGCCGCGCCCATTCGTAAACGCCCATGCCACTGCTCCTGAAGGGATTTGCGCGAGCATGAAATCTCTGCGGCATGGCCGGTTTGATGTGGATCAAGACTTCGGATCGTCGTCCTTCCACGGCGCTGAAAGGTAACGGGTGCGGTTGAAGGTCTCCAGCCATTCCGGGCAAAACACCACCAACGCACTGACAACCATGCCGTTGATAAAGGCCTCGGGAAACAGCAGCAACCACAGGTAGCCGACGAAATCTTCCAGCCATTCCGGCATGGCGAAGAGGCCGTCGTACCACAGCAACGTCAGGCTCAGAATCAGGCACAACAGGCCTGACAACGCAGCGGCGAAGAAACCGGAACAGAAGATGTAAACGAATGGATTGCGTGGCTGCGCACGCTCGACCAGAATCGCCACGCACTCGGTGATCAGCACTGGCAGCAGAATCAGCAACGCGCCATTGACGCCCACCGCCGCCAGGTCCTGACGCCCCAGCAGCACCAGCCCCATCTGCGCAACCAGCCCGCCGACGATCGCCAGCGGCCAATCGAGCAGCAGCGTCACCGCCGTCATGCCGATGAAGTGATAAGACACGCCGGTGTCGAAATCCCTGCGCACCAGCCACAGCAGAAACAGCGCGAACACCGTGCCGAACAGCAAGTGCTGCCGGCGACTGTCGCTGAACAGCTCGACCCATGGCGCACGCATGACCGCCCAGAGCAGCACCGGCAGATAAATCAGCCAGCCGAGCGTCAGGCTTGCCGAGGACAGCAGTTCGGCACCGATCATGATTCCCTCAACTTCTCCATGGGCTTACCGCTTTGTCGCAGTCTACACCGCCGATGTATGTGCACCAGCCGATGCAAAGCTATCTGCTTGTCGCATTTGGACGCTAAGCTTGGGCTTATGGATGATTCAGATTATTTACGCCTGCTGACCATCGCGGCCGAGCAAGCCAATGCGTTTCTGTCCAATGCCCGCAAATGGGAGCGTGAGCGTTGGGTCTGCCAGCGCCTGCTGCAAGGTTTGAACATCCCCTACCGCGCCGACGAGTTCGCCCCGGCCGGTGAGCCGCCGGACGTGTTGTTCCGCGATGCCAATTTCGAAGTTTTTTTCGTCCTCGATGAAGGCCGCCGTCTCAATGATGAATGGCGCGACGAATTGCAGCGTCGGCGCAGCGCGTTTTCCCTGAGCCAACTGGTGCGCCGCGAAGCCAAACCCAAGCGCATCCCGGCCAATGAATTTCTCCTGCGTCTGGCGCCGACCCTGCGCAAGAAGGCGCACAACTACAAGGAACGCGGCATGGATCTGGGTGAGCTGGACATCATCGCCTTCGCCAGCCTCAAGCGCGAAGTGCTCGACCTCAACAGTCATTTCCCGCCACCGACCGAATATCTGCGTCAGGGCTGGCGCTCGCTGTCGCTGGTCGGCCCGACATTCGCCCGTGTGCTGTTCGCCCATCCCGACGCACCGGACTTTCTGCGCAGCAACCTCGGCCGCAGCATTGTGTTCGACGTGGGCATCAGCCTGTGACGCCGCTGCAGCAGTTGATCGCCGAGGTTCCGCAAACCGGTCGTGTGCGCTGGATCGGTGTGCGTCCAGAATCCCGTGGGCCGATGCTTGAGCTGGACGCGGTCGAGGCGCGGCTGGAAGCCGGGCTCACCGGCGACCACGCCCGCCCGGGCATTCGCAATGCGCGACAGGTGACGCTGATTCAGTGGGAGCACCTGGCGGTAATCAACGCACTGATGGGCCGTCCCGCTGACCAGCCGGTCCGGCCTGAAGATCTGCGGCGCAATCTCGTTATAAGCGGAATCAATTTGTTTAGCCTGAAGGGGCGGCGCTTTCGCATCGGGCAAGCGATACTCGAAACCACTGGCTGGTGTCAGCCCTGCGCACGTTTGCAGAACAATCTCGGCCCGGGCACGTTTCAAGCCGTGCGCGGGCATGGCGGGATCACTGCCCGGGTGTTACAAAGCGGCATCATTCGCCTCGACGATAGCGTGTGCGTCGAACCGGTTCCGGACAGCGGCTACGCTGCGTTCAACCCGGGCTGAAAACCGCTGTAGCCTGTGCTCATTCAGTAACGTCTACTTGACGAGGCAAATATGACCAGCCGCCTGAACCCCGAAGACCAAAAGCATGTCGAAGAGTACCTGCAGCTGTCCCAACACCGTGTCGAGCGCCGGCCTTTCCGGCCGTGGATGCTCCTGGTGCTGGTGCTGGCAGTGACCATTGGTCTGGGCCTGTTGAGCCGATTTATCAGTTACCTGACGTTATGAGCTGCCTTGCGCTCCCTCGGGTAACCGCACCGATTTCCTTTAAAAACCTTGCGAGTTATCCCTATGTCCCATCGTATTGTCATTGTCGGCGGCGGCGCCGGCGGTCTGGAGTTGGCTACCCGCCTGGGTAAGACTCTGGGCAAGCGCGGCACGGCCAGCGTGATGCTGGTCGACGCGAACCTGACCCACATCTGGAAGCCGCTGCTGCACGAAGTGGCCGCCGGTTCCCTGAACTCCTCCGAAGACGAACTCAACTATGTCGCGCAGGCGAAATGGAACCACTTCGAGTTCCAGCTCGGGCGCATGAGCGGGCTCGATCGCGCGCAGAAGAAAATCCAGTTGGCCGCGACCTATGACGAAAACGGCGTCGAGCTGGTGCCGGCGCGTGAAGTGGCTTATGACTCGCTGGTGATCAGCGTCGGCAGCACCACCAACGATTTCGGCACCCAGGGCGCGGCGCAGCATTGTCTGTTCCTCGATACACGCAAACAGGCCGAGCGCTTCCATCAGCAATTGCTCAATCATTATCTGCGCGCCCACGCCGGGCAGACCGACGTGGTCGAGCAGATCAGCGTGGCCATCGTCGGCGCTGGCGCCACTGGCGTCGAACTGGCGGCAGAGCTGCACAACGCCGCCCATGAATTGGCCGCGTATGGTCTGGACCGGATCAAACCGGAAAACATGCACATCACGCTGATCGAAGCCGGCCCACGAGTGCTGCCTGCCCTGCCGGAGCGCATCAGCGGGCCGGTGCACAAAACCCTGGAGAAGCTCGGGGTCAATGTGATGACCAACGCAGCAGTCAGCGAAGTGACTGCCGACAGCCTGATCACCGCCGATGGCAACGAGATCAAGGCGAGCCTGAAAGTCTGGGCTGCCGGCATTCGCGCACCGGGCTTCCTCAAGGACATCGATGGTCTGGAAACCAACCGCATCAATCAGCTGCAAGTGCTGCCGACTCTGCAAACCACGCGCGACGAAAACATCTTTGCCTTCGGTGACTGCGCGGCGTGCCCGCAACCGGGCACTGATCGCAACGTCCCACCACGGGCACAAGCGGCGCATCAACAGGCGTCGCTGCTGGCCAAGTCGCTGAAACTGCGCATCGAAGGCAAGACCCTGCCGGAGTACAAATACACCGACTACGGCTCGCTGATCTCGCTGTCGCGTTTTTCTGCTGTGGGTAACTTGATGGGTAACCTGACCGGTAGCGTGATGCTCGAAGGCTGGCTGGCGCGGATGTTCTATGTGTCGCTGTACCGTATGCACCAGATGGCACTGTACGGCCCGTTCCGCACGGCGATGCTGATGCTGGGCAGCAAGATTGGTCGTGGCACCGAGCCGCGTCTGAAACTGCACTAAGGCCAACATCTGTGGGAGCTGGCTTGCCAGCGATGGCGCCGGGTCAGTTGATATTTCTGTTGCCTGACCCACCGCTATCGCGGGCAAGCCCGGCTCCCACAGGTTTTCGTGCTGCTCGAAGATCAGGCGCATTCGCGAGCAGGCTCGCTCCCACCTTTGATCTTTATTCCAAGCCCCGCATCGCGCGGGGCTTTTTATTGGCTGTCGATCACAGCTGGAAGCGCCGCACCATGCCCTGCAGCGCATTGGCCAGTTGCGACAGTTCGTGGCTCGATGCGCTGGTCTGATCAGCCCCCGCAGCCGAACGCACCGACAGGTCGCGAATATTCACCAGATTGCGATCAACTTCCCGCGCTACTTGCGCTTGTTCCTCAGCCGCACTGGCGATCACCAGGTTGCGCTCGTGAATCTCGTGCACCGACGCCGTGATCGTCACCAACGCCTCACCTGCCCGCTCTGCGAGAACCAGCGTACTCGCCGCACGAGATGCGCTGGCCTGCATTGACTCCAGCGCCTGGCTCGAACCGCTGCGCATGCCTTGCACCATCTGCTCGATTTCCTGCGTCGATTGCTGGGTGCGATACGCCAGCGCGCGCACCTCATCGGCTACCACCGCAAAACCTCGACCGCTTTCGCCCGCACGTGCTGCCTCGATGGCAGCGTTGAGCGCCAGCAGATTGGTCTGCTCGGCGATGGCGCGAATCACGTCCAGAACCTTGCCGATGTCTTGCGATTGATTGGCCAGCGACTGCACCAGCTCGCCGGTGTTTTGCACATCACTGGCCAGGGCGTTGATCGCACTGGCGGTTTCGCTGACGCGCTCCTGGCCCAATTGCGCCGATTGACTGGACTGGCGCGTGGCATCGGACGTCGACACCGCGTTGCGCGCGACCTCCTCCACCGCAGCGGTCATCTCGTTGACCGCAGTGGCGGCCTGTTCGATTTCGTTGTTCTGCTCTTGCAAGCCTTGGGTGCTGTCGACGGTAACGGCGCTCAGTTCATCCGCGGCGGTGGCCAGTTGCGTAGCTGAGCCGCTGATACCTTGCAGGGTCTCGCGCAGGTTCTGTTGCATCGTCGCCAAGGCCTTGAGCAAACGGCTGACTTCGTCATTGCCATGGGTTTCGATCGGTCGGGTTAGATCGCCCTTGGCGACACTTTCAGCGGCATCCACGGCGCTGCTCAGCGGGCGCACGATACTGCGCGTGAGCAACATCGCCAGCGCCACCGTGGCCAGCGCTGCCAAGGCAATGAAAAGAGTAACGATGGTGCGCGAGGTTTCATAATGCGCGGCGGACTTCTCGCTTTCGGCAGCGACCTGGCGGGCGAACAGATCGGCGAGATCATTGAGCTGTTTGCCGGAGCCGTCGACCACGGTCTTCATGTCAACCAGGAGCAATTTGGTCAGCTCGTCACGCTTGCCTTGCTCGGCAAGGGTGAATGACTGGGCAATGCCAGTGCGATAGGCGGCGAAGGTTTTCTTGAACTGGTCATACAGCTGCTGGCCTTCGGCAGTGTCGACCAGTTTGTCGTAGGCGGCGATCTTCTCGCTCAGCTCCTTGTCGCGGGTGTCCATCTGGCCGCGATAGGTGGCGATGTTGGCCGGATCCTGATCGAGCGCCATGCGCAGGGAGATGGTACGGATGCGCAGCATCAGTTCACGGATCTCGTCGCCGCCACGGATGCTCGGCAACCAGCGGTTCTCCACCGCCACCTCACTGTCGCGAATGCTCGACATCTGTCCCAGCGCAAACACGCCGAGCAAGGCCACCAAGACCGCGATCAGGGCAAATCCCAGGGCAGCCCGGGGAGCAATATTCAACTGACGAAGCAACATGACGAACGCCCTTATTCTTGTAATGGCCAGATCAAGGGGCGAAGCGTTGGCAGTCCCCTCGTGTTAGCGGGCTATCGGCAGGTTGTATGACGACTTGAAGGGATTCAGCTTTCGGCAGACAAAAAAAATCCCCGTATCTTTCGATACGAGGATTTTCAATATGGTCGGGGTAAGGGGATTCGAACTCCTGACATCCTGCTCCCAAAGCAGGCGCGCTACCGGACTGCGCTATACCCCGGTAAAAAAAAGGCGACCTTTCAAAGATCGCCTTCTTCGATCAGCGCTTTTGGCCTCTGATCTTAAGATTCGATCCCAGCGCAAACTGGTTTCAAAAATGGTGGGTCGTGTGGGATTCGAACCTACGACCAATTGGTTAAAAGCCAACTGCTCTACCAACTGAGCTAACGACCCAAATATGGTCGGGGTAAGGGGATTCGAACTCCTGACATCCTGCTCCCAAAGCAGGCGCGCTACCGGACTGCGCTATACCCCGGTTTGAAATTGGCTCCGTGACCAGGACTCGAACCTGGGACCCAATGATTAACAGTCATTTGCTCTACCGACTGAGCTATCACGGAACTACATATTTCAATTTACAACTGTGAAGCTTTGTTGCATCTCGCCACCCGTTCGCATCGCTGCGTTCGTGTGTCTGAGGCGCGCTATTCTACAACCTAGAACACCTCTGTCAACCCCCTAAATTGCTTTCAAGTTAATGATTTGCAACTTATTTCAGATTCCAACCCGGTGGGTTGAAACGCTGCCGGTGACTGACTGCGGGGCGCACTTTACAAGCCTTTTCCTTTGAGTTCAACAGCCTGGCGAAAAAAAGGCCTCGCAATGCGAGGCCTTCCCGGTTTCATTGCTGCTGAGGCTTAGCCGAAAACGATTTCGTCGTTCTCGACCTTGCCGGTGGCGGTGTCGCCCGGCATGAAATGACCCGACAGGATCAACTGTGCCAGCGGGTTTTCGATCCAGCGCTGGATCGCCCGTTTCAAAGGACGTGCGCCATACACCGGGTCGTAACCGACGGCGATCAGCTTGTCCATCGCTTCCGGGCTCAGCTCCAGCTTCAGCTCGCGCTCAGCCAGACGGCTGCGCAGGCGACCCAACTGGATCTCGGTAATCCCGGCGATCTGATCCCGCGCCAACGGCTCGAAGATCACCACCTCGTCGACCCGGTTGATGAACTCCGGACGGAAGTGCGACGTCAGCGCGTCCATCACAGCAGCGCGCTGCGCCTCGCGATCACCGACCAGCTCCTGGATCTGCATCGACCCGAGGTTGGAGGTCATCACGATCACCGTGTTGCGGAAGTCCACCGTACGCCCGTGACTGTCGGTCAGCCGGCCATCCTCAAGCACTTGCAGAAGGATGTTGAACACATCCGGATGGGCTTTCTCGACTTCGTCCATGAGGATCACCGAGTACGGCTTGCGCCGCACCGCTTCGGTCAGATAACCGCCCTCTTCGTAGCCGACGTAGCCCGGTGGCGCACCGATCAGACGAGCCACGGAATGTTTCTCCATGAACTCGGACATGTCGATCCGCACCATCGCCTCTTCGGTATCGAAGAGGAACTCGGCCAAGGCCTTGCACAGCTCGGTTTTACCAACACCGGTAGGGCCGAGGAACATGAACGAGCCGCTCGGACGATTCGGGTCGGACAGCCCGGCGCGGGAACGCCGCACGGCGTTGGCCACAGCCACGACCGCTTCTTCCTGACCGATCACCCGTTTGTGCAACAGGCTCTCCATCTTCATCAGCTTGTCGCGCTCGCCTTCGAGCATCTTCGACACCGGGATGCCGGTCCACTTCGACACGACTTCGGCAATCTCTTCTTCAGTCACCTTGCTGCGCAGCAACTGGTTTTCGCTCTTGCCGTGCTGGTCGACCATTTGCAGGCTGCGCTCCAGATCGGGGATCACCCCGTACTGCAACTCGGCCATGCGATTCAGGTCGCCTTTGCGGCGTGCGGCTTCCAGTTCCTGGCGCGACTGTTCGATCTTCTGCTGGATCTGCGCAGAACCCTGCACCTCGGCTTTTTCCGAGTTCCAGATTTCTTCCAGATCCGAGTACTCACGTTCGTGACGCTCGATTTCTTCCTGGAGTTTTTCCAGGCGTTTCTTCGCCGCGTCGTCGCTTTCTTTCTTCAGCGCCTGGGATTCCACCTTCAACTGAATCAGGCGCCGCTCCAGACGATCGAGCACTTCCGGCTTGGAGTCGATTTCCATGCGGATACGGCTGGCCGCCTCGTCGATCAGGTCGATGGCCTTGTCCGGCAGCTGTCGATCCGTGATGTAGCGATGGCTGAGCTTGGCCGCAGCGATGATCGCGCCGTCGGTGATAGCCACCTTATGGTGAACCTCGTAACGTTCCTTGAGGCCACGCAGAATGGCAATGGTGTCTTCTTCGCTCGGTTCGTCTACCAGGACTTTCTGGAAACGCCGCTCGAGCGCCGCGTCCTTCTCTATATATTGACGGTACTCGTTGAGCGTGGTCGCGCCGACGCAGTGCAACTCGCCGCGAGCCAGCGCAGGCTTGAGCATGTTGCCGGCATCCATCGAGCCTTCGCCCTTACCGGCGCCGACCATGGTGTGCAGCTCGTCGATGAACAGAATGATCTGCCCTTCCTGCTTCGACAGTTCGTTGAGCAACGATTTCAGGCGCTCTTCGAACTCACCGCGATACTTGGCGCCGGCGATCAACGCCCCCATGTCCAGCGACAGCAGACGCTTGCCTTTGAGGCCGTCCGGCACTTCGCCGTTGATGATGCGCTGCGCCAGCCCTTCGGCGATCGCGGTTTTACCCACGCCAGGTTCACCGATCAGCACCGGATTGTTCTTGGTGCGGCGTTGCAGAACCTGAATGGTGCGGCGGATCTCGTCGTCACGGCCGATCACCGGGTCAAGCTTGCCGTCTTCGGCGCGCTTGGTCAGGTCGACGGTGTATTTGTCCAAGGCCTGACGCGACTCTTCGTGGTTGGCGTCATTTACCGCTTCGCCACCACGCAGGTTGTTGATCGCGTTTTCCAGGGCTTTTTTGCTCACGCCTTGGCCGAGCAGCAACTTGCCGAGCTTGCTGTTCTCGTCCATCGCGGCGAGCAGCACCAGTTCGCTGGAGATGAACTGGTCGCCCTTCTGCTGAGCCAGACGGTCGGCCTGATTGAGCAGGCGCGCCAGATCCTGCGACATGTTGACGTCGCCGGTCGGGTTCTGGATTTTCGGTAGTTGATCGAGCTCTTTGGTCAGCTCTTTACGCAAGCTGTTGACGTCGAAGCCTACCTGCATCAGCAGCGGCTTGATCGAACCGCCCTGCTGTTCAAGCATGGCCTGCATCAAGTGCGCCGGCTCGATGGCCGGATGATCGTGGCCAACCGCCAACGACTGGGCGTCGGACAGGGCCAACTGTAATTTGCTGGTTAAACGGTCAATACGCATGGGTCACCTTCCTTTTGAGCAGGCCGGACCTAAGAAACCATCCTGAATAAAGAAACCTGCCAGATACCACTGTAGATGCGGTCGATTCTGGGAGATTCAAGCGTCGGAGAGTTGATGCAGATCAGAGAGTTTAGCGGGTGAGCCAAACAAGAGAGGCGAAACGACCGGTGCGCGACGCACGGCGATAGGAGAAGAAGCGCGGATCGGTCACGGTGCAGAAACCGCCACCATAAACAGCCGTGACACCCCGTTCAGCCAGACGCAGGCGCGCCAGTTCATAGATGTCGGCCATGTACTTGCCGGGATTGTGGCTCGGCAAGAAGGCTGTCGCCGCTTCAGGCAATTGATTGATGAATACTTCGCGAACTTCCGGACCGACCTCAAAAGCCTTTGGGCCAATCGCCGGGCCGAGCCAGACCAGAATCTCTTCAGGCGCAACATCGAGGCTGTCGAGAGTTGCCTCAAGCACGCCCGCCGCCAGACCACGCCAACCGGCATGGGCCGCTGCTACACGGGTGCCCGCACGATCGCAGAACAACGCCGGCAAGCAATCCGCCGTCATCGCCGCGCAGGCGATTCCCGGCGTTGCGGTCCAGCTGGCATCTGCAGTCGCAACGATGCCCGGATCAGCATGGGCAACGGTGATCCCGTGCACTTGCTGCAACCAGGCAGGCTGTATAGAGAAGTGCTCGGTCAGACGCCGACGGTTCTCGGCGACGGCTTCAGGACGATCATCGACGTGATCACCCAGATTCAGGCTGTCGAACGGCGCCTCGCTGACACCACCCTCGCGGGTGGTGACACAGGCCCTGACGCTGGCCGGCGCAGGCCAGTCCGGCGTCAGCCAGTTCATCCGACGAAGGCCTCGCGATCCTGCTTGAGCAGGGTCAGCAGCCAGACGAAATCTTCCGGCAGCGGCGATTCCCAGCTCATGCGCTCACCGCTCGTCGGGTGATCAAGTTCAAGGAAGCGCGCGTGCAGCGCCTGACGCGGGAAGTGCTTGAGCGATTCCACCATGGTCGGGTTGGCCGCAGGCGGAATGCGGAAACGCCCGCCGTAGGCCGGATCGCCGACCAACGGGAAATTGATGTGCGCCATGTGCACGCGGATCTGGTGGGTCCGACCGGTTTCCAGCTTCACCCGCACATGAGTGTGGGAACGGAAACGCTCGAGCACGCGGTAATGGCTGACGGCAGGCTTGCCGCCTTCCATCACTGCCATGCGCTGGCGTTGCTGGCCGTGACGACCGATCGGCGCATTGATCTTGCCACCGGCGGTGACCACGCCGATCACGATGCACTCGTAGATACGGCTGACGCTGCGGCTCTGCAATTGTGCGACCAGCTTGGTCTGCGCCTGAATGGTCTTGGCCACCACCATCAGACCGGTGGTGTCCTTGTCCAGACGATGCACGATGCCGGCGCGCGGGACATTGATGATGTCCGGCACATGGTGCAACAAAGCGTTGAGCAGGGTGCCATCGGCATGACCGGCAGCCGGGTGCACCACCAGGCCCGCAGGCTTGTTGATCACCAGGATGTCGTCGTCTTCATAGACGATATCGAGCTCGATGTCCTGGGCGATCCACTCGCCCTGGGCTTCCTGCTCGGCAGTCAGCTCAAGGACGGCACCGCCATGCACAATGTCGCGCGGGCGGATCACCGCCCCGTCCACAGTCAGGCGACCTTCTTTGATCCAGGCGGAAAGGCGCGAGCGTGAGTGCTCAGCGAAGAGTTGGGCGGCGACTTGATCGAGGCGTTGGCCGCCCAATTCGGACGGCACCTCTGCGCGAAGTTCAATTTTATCGGACATGCTCGGACTGGGCGTCGGCACAGCCTTTGGTTTCGGCTGCGCGCTTGTGGTTAAATACGGCGTCTTTTGCCCCGAGGCTTTTCAACGGGGCGCTCATCATAACAGGACGGCCCCGCCCAAGACAGCGGCCGTCATAGGGACGCAAGCCGCCATGCAAGTGAAACACCTGCTGCTGATCGCCATCCTCGCATTGACCGCTGCTTGCTCATCGAAGGAAGTCGTAGACGAAAACCTCAGCGAAGCCGAGCTGTATCAGCAGGCTCAGACTGATCTGGACAACAACAGCTACACCAGCGCCACAGCCAAGCTGAAGGCTCTGGAGTCGCGTTATCCGTTCGGTCGCTACGCCGATCAGGCTCAGCTGGAGTTGATCTACGCCAACTACAAGAACGCCGAGCCGGAAGCTGCGAAGTCTGCCGCCGAGCGTTTCATTCGTTTGCATCCGCAGCATCCGAACGTGGATTACGCGTACTACCTCAAGGGTCTGACCTCGTTCGACCAGGACGTCGGCCTGCTGGCGCGCTTCCTGCCGCTGGACATGACCAAGCGTGACCCGGGCGCCGCCCGTGACTCGTACAACGAGTTCGCGCAGCTGACCAGCCGCTACCCGAACAGCCGCTACGCGCCGGACGCCAAGCAGCGCATGATCTATCTGCGCAACCTGTTGGCCGCCTACGAAATCCACGTCGCCGACTACTACCTGACCCGTCAGGCTTATGTAGCCGCTGCCAACCGTGGCAAGTATGTCGTGGAGAACTTCCAGGAAACCCCATCGGTCGGCGACGGCCTGGCGGTGATGACCGAGGCTTACCAGCGTCTGCATCTCGACGATCTGGCCGCGACCAGCCTGGAAACCCTTAAGCTCAACTACCCGGATCACCCGAGCCTGGAAGATGGCCAGTTCGTGCCACGCGTAGCCGAGGCCGACAACCGTTCGTTCCTGAGCAAGGCGACTTTGGGCCTGATCGAATCGCGTCCACCGCTGCCGCCGGGCGAAACCCGCGCCAACCAGGATGTGCAGAAGCAGTTCCAGGACGCGAAAGATGCAATCCCGAACGAGCTCAAGCCTAAGGACGAAAACGGCGACGTGATCGAAGAGCCAGAGCCGGAATCCAGCGACACCGATCGCTCGTGGTTCAGCTACATGACCTTCGGCGTGTTCGACTGATCACACCGGCTGTACGAAAAAAGGGAGATCTGCGGATCTCCCTTTTTTATTGCCGCACTTTAATAGGCTGTGCGCTGATCGGGTCCTTGGCTAAACTGCCGGATCATCAGTCGAAAAGCCGCTCATCATGCTTCGTTTATTGTTCTGGATTGCCCTGATCTTCGCCGCCATCTGGCTCTGGCGCAAATTCAAGGCCCCCGCCTCGTCCACCCGATCGCCGCGCGAACAGGATGCGCCGCCGATGGTGCGCTGCGCCCACTGCGGCGTGCACCTGCCGCGCGACCGCGCGCTGGGCAACCAGCAACTGTGGTATTGCAGCCAGGCTCATCTCGAGCAAGGCCCGGGCGCCAGTGGTCGCTGAGGCCGCCAACGCCGACCAGAAACAGGCGCAGCGTCTGCTGCGCCTTTATCACCTGTACCGTTTAAGTGTCGGCATCACTCTGGTGCTGCTGATCTCCAGCAACATGGACAACCGCCTGCTGACGTCGGCCAACGACGATCTGCTGCGCGGCGGCAGCTGGCTGTACCTGATCATCAACATGCTGCTGGTGGTGTTCCTCGAAAACACCCGGCGCCCGGCGCAGTTGTTCACCCTGGCGCTTGTCGATGTGCTGCTGTTGTGCGGCCTGTTCTACGCGGCGGGCGGCGTGGCCAGTGCGCTGGGCAATCTGCTGGTGGTCTCGGTGGCAATCAGCAACACCCTGCTACGCCGACGCATCGGCCTGCTGATTGCCGCCATCGCGGCGATCGGCATTGTCGGCCTGAGCTTTTTGCTGGGTCTGAGCCGCCCCTTGAGCGCCAACGCGTACCTGCAAGCCGGCACCCTCGGCGCGCTGTGCTTCGCCGCCTCACTGCTGGTGCAAGGGCTGATCCGCCGCCTCGAAGTCAGCGAGACCCTGGCCGAACAGCGCGCCAGCGAGGTGGTCAGCCTGGAGGCGTTGAATGCGTTGATCCTGCAACGCATGCGCACGGGGATTCTGGTGCTCGACGAGCAACGCCGGGTGCAACTGGCCAATCACAGTGCGCAGAGTCTGCTCGGCCATAGTCACCTGCAAGGTCATTTGATCGACGAATATTCGCCAGCACTCGTCGAGCGTCTGCAACTGTGGCGCAACAACCCGACCTTGCGCCCGCAGAGCCTGAAAATCCCCGGCAATGGCCTTGAGCTGCAACCCAGCTTCATCGCTCTCGAGCAGAGTCCGAACCAGCAGACGCTGGTGTTTCTCGAAGACCTGGCGCAAATCACCCAACAAGCCCAGCAACTCAAGCTCGCTGCGCTCGGGCGTTTGACCGCCGGCATCTCCCATGAAATTCGCAATCCACTGGGCGCGATCAGTCATGCCGCGCAGCTGTTGGCCGAGTCCGAGGAACTCGATAGCGCAGATCGACGTCTGACGCAGATTATTCAAGACCACTCCCAGCGCATGAACCGAGTCATCGAAAACGTCCTGCAACTGTCCCGCCGCCAGCAAAGCGCGCCGCAACGGCTGGACCTCAAGCCGTGGCTGGAAGATTTCGTCGGCGAAACCCGCGAGCAGGCCAATGAGCGCCAGCACATTCATCTGCGGATCAATTCCGGCGATTTCACCACGCTGATGGACCCGAACCAATTGCGGCAGATTCTCGACAATCTGATACGCAACGCCTGGCGTCACAGTGCGCAAATGCACGAGCAGGCCGACGTCTGGCTGGCACTGTTCGTCGACCCGGACAGCCAGTTGGCGGTGCTTGAGGTCCAGGACAACGGCCCCGGCGTGTCGGCCGATGAACAGGCGCATCTCTTTGAACCCTTCTTCACTACCAGCAGCCAGGGCACCGGTCTTGGCCTTTATCTGTCCCGTGAGCTGTGCGAAAGCAACCAGGCACGCCTAGACTTCAAATCACGCCAAGGCGGCGGCTGCTTTCGCATCACCTTTGCTCACGGACGGAAACAAAGTTGAATACAAGCCCACGGCAAAAAATTCTAATCGTCGACGACGAACCGGATATCCGCGAGCTCCTGGAAATCACCCTGGGACGGATGAAACTCGAGACCTTCAGCGCCCGCAATCTGGGCGAAGCTCAGGCGCTGTTGCAGCGCGAGCACTTTGACCTGTGCCTGACCGACATGCGCCTGCCCGACGGCACCGGGCTGGAGCTGGTGCAACACATTCAGCAACGCGCTCCACACCTGCCGGTGGCGATGATCACGGCGTACGGAAGCCTGGAAACTGCGATCAATGCGCTGAAGGCCGGGGCGTTCGATTTCCTCACCAAACCGGTGGAACTGCCGCGCTTGCGCGAACTGGTCAGCTCGGCGCTACGCCTGCCGACAGCGGGTGGCCCGAGCACCGCAATCGAGCGACGCTTGCTGGGCGATTCGCCGCCAATGGCCAATCTGCGCAAGCAGATCGACAAGCTCGCACGCAGTCAGGCACCGGTCTACATCAGCGGCGAATCCGGCAGCGGCAAAGAACTGGTCGCGCGTCTGATCCACGAACAAGGTCCGCGCGCCAGCCAGCCCTTTGTGCCGGTGAACTGCGGGGCAATTCCATCGGAACTGATGGAAAGCGAATTTTTCGGCCACCGCAAAGGCAGTTTCACTGGAGCCGTCGAAGACAAGCCGGGGCTGTTTCAAGCGGCCCATGGCGGCACTCTGTTTCTCGATGAAGTCGCCGATTTGCCACTGTCGATGCAAGTGAAACTGCTGCGGGCGATTCAGGAAAAAGCCGTGCGCAGCGTCGGCGGCCAGCAGGAAACGGTGGTGGACGTGCGCATCCTTTGCGCCACGCACAAAGACCTTGAAGCCGAAGTTTCGGCCGAACGCTTCCGCCAGGATCTGTATTACCGGCTCAACGTCATCGAACTGCGTGTGCCGTCCCTGCGCGAACGCCGTGACGACATTGAGGCGCTTGCCATGCACGTGCTCAAGCGCCTGGCCAAAGACACCGGACAACCCGAAGCACGCCTGCATCCGCAAGCGCTGGAGGCGCTGAAGAACTATCGCTTTCCCGGCAATGTGCGCGAACTGGAGAATGTTCTCGAACGCGCGCACACCCTGTGTGAAAACCGCACGATCGAAGCGCAGGATCTGCGTTTGAGCGAAGGCAATTGCACGGCGGACGGGGCGATGGCCGATCTGACGCAGATCGACAATCTTGAGGATTATCTGGAGAGCGTCGAACGCAAACTGATTTTGCAGGCGCTGGAGGAAACCCGCTGGAACCGCACGGCGGCGGCGCAGCGGTTGAGTCTGTCGTTTCGGTCGATGCGCTATCGGCTGAAGAAGTTGGGCCTGGATTAAAGGCCCCTTCGCGAGCAGGCTCGCTCCCACATCTGGAATAAGTATTCCTGTGGGAGCGAGCCTGCTCGCGAAGGCGGTCTACCCGCCTCTGACTAAATCCGGCCCTCAGGCGCATACGGCGCCGGATCAATAATCGGCGCCCGCCCCAGCATCACGTCAGCAAATAGCTGACACGATGCCGGCGCCAGCACCAGCCCGTTGCGGTAATGCCCGCAGTTCAGCCACAGCCCTTCGCATCCCGGCACCCGGCCAATAAACGGAACCCCTTCCGGCGACCCCGGCCGCAGCCCGGCCCAGTGCCCGACCACCTCGGCATCCGCCAACGCCGGCAGCAATTCGATTGCCGAGGCCTTGAGGCTTTGCAGCGCTATGTCGGTCGGGGTCTTGTCGTAACCTTCGTGCTCCAGCGTGCTGCCGATCAGAATGTGACCATCGCGACGCGGGATCGCATAACGCCCCTTGGCCAGCACCATGCTTGGCAGAAAATCAGCCGCGCACTTGTAGAGAATCATCTGGCCTTTGACCGGTTCGACCGGCAGGGTCAGGCTCAGCGTCTTGAGCAGATCACCGCTCCACGCTCCCGCCGTCAGCACAATCTGGTCGCCGTTGATCACGCCCGTCGGAGTCTGCACGCCGACCACGCGCTCGCCCTCGCGGACGAAGCCACTGACTTCGCATTGCTCATGAATCGTCACATTCGGCAGCGCCAGCAGCGCGGCTTTCAGCGATTTGACCAGCCGTGGATTGCGCACGTTGGCGACATCGGCCATGTAGATCGCTCGGCTGAAACCGCTGCCGAGCACCGGCACCGCGTCATGCGCCGCCGAGATATCCACAGCCCGCAGCGGCCGATTTTGCCGCTCGGCCCAGGCCAGGGCTGCGGCTTCATCGTCCAGATCCAGCCAATACAGGCCAGTGGTGTGAACCTCAGGATCAACCCCCGTGTCGGCAAACAAGCGCTGGCCGAGCTGTGGATAAAAGTCCTGCGACCAATGCGCCAGCGCGGTGACTGCCGGACTGTAGCGCCACGGGTATAACGGCGAGACGATGCCGCCGCCAGCCCAGGACGATTCCTGGCCGACATTCGAGCGATCCAGCAGCACCACGCTGCGCACTTCGGAGGCGAGATTGTAGGCAGTGAGCAGGCCAATCACCCCACCGCCGACAATCACCACTTGCTGTTGCCTGGTCATGTTTGATCCAACCGTAAAAAGACAGTGGGCGCAAAAGGCGCCCGAAAAAGAATGCGTCAGCGGCCCCAGCAATCCTTGGCGGTCACTCCGGTGGTCGCGTTGTTCATGCTTCGCACGCCGGTGTTGGTCAGGGTGAAATCCCCGCACTTGTCGGTGGCCATGGCCGAGCCGGTTTTACGCACCGCAGTGAGCACAAAGGTCTGGTCGGTCAGCGTCGGGGTGATGGTGTAGAAATCATTGCCCGTGCTCAGTCCGGTGACGCCGGTGTAGACATTGTTGCGGGTGTAGAAGCGTTCGAGGGTCTGCGCCTGCTCCGAGAGCAGCGAGACCACTTCGGCGCGACGGCCCTTCTTCACGTATTCGTTGTAGCTGGGGATGCTGATGGTGAGGATGATCCCGATAATCGCGATGACGATCATGATCTCGATCAGGGTAAAACCTCGGCTGGATCTGCGCATGCCTCAAATTCTCGCTTACTGGATTTGTCGCCACATGATACGACGGCTGCCGCCGCCACCTTTCTCCACAATGACCGTGACCGCGCCGCTGGTGTCAGTCGTGCCCTTGCGCTCGCCGTTAGCCGAGATGAAGTTCAGGGTCGGAATGCCGCCGGTAAAAATCACGCCGCTGGATATCGTATCGTTGCTGTCGACCAAACGGTCGCCGGTGGTGTCGATCACGGCGTAGTTGAGCATCTTACCGTTGAACGCATCGAGTTCGACCAACCTGCCCGTACCAAAGCTCGAACAAGGGTCAGTGGTATCGACGCTGGCAGTGGTGAAAACAACTCGCCCCAACACAAGACTGGCCTGATTGATCACGCGTTCACCGGTCAGCACGTTGTTATACACCAGCGGCAGATACCAGCCTTTCTCTGCCGGATAGGTCGTTTCATTCTGGCTGGTGGTCAGGAACTGCCCGGTACTGCCGGAGAACGAACCGGTAATCGCCTGCGCCTGCAAGCTGCTGACGGTGATTTGTCCGGTCCCACCTTCTGCATCCCAGATTGAATAGAACGCCTGCAGATCCTTGTTGGTCTTGTCGGCAGTTTCGTTGAACTTGCCGGTGCCGAAAAACACCTGCTTGCCGCCCTGTGGGTTGTCCGCCAGCAGCGGTTGCGCAGTGATCGGCTGCGTTGCCCCACCCGGGGCGGTAAACAAAGGCTTGCCGGCAAACGCCACGCCCCAGTTTTCTGCCCCGGGTGCGCTCAAGTCGAATTTCCACATACGCCCCTTCAGGTCACCAGCGTAGGCAGCCTGCACCACGTTCGAGGAATTGACCCTGAGTTTTACCGAAGACAGACCGTTGCTGGTTTCCGTGCTGTCGATGACGATTTTCCTGATCAGCGAACCATCCAGCGCATCCAGCACATACAACGCTGCAACCCCCGAATTGCTGCCGTAACCATTGGCGATGAATGTCGCCCAGCGACCATTGGCCAAGCGTGCCACTTCCGGACGCGCGTAGGCGTAACCCAGATCATTGAAAGCATTCGCCGTGTTGGCCGTGGCCGGCGCACTGACTTCCCACAGTGCCCTGATCACGTTACCTGCCGAGGCATCGAACAGTTGCAGCCCATAGAAGGTTTTGCCGCCGGCCCCCGTTCCGCCAATAGCCAGGGTTTTCCAGGTGGTGCCGGCTTGCGCATCGAATACGCCGACTTGGCCATCCACGAGAAACTTGTGGCTGACGCCGTTGACGTAATTGGTATCCGCAATCAGCCGCAACGAAGGCAGCACGCTGGAGGGCATGTAGGCATAACGGCGGGTGCCGTTCGCCGAATTGATCACGTTGACGAAACCGTCGTTGGCGTTCACTACCAGACTGGTGTTCATGTTCGCAGCCTTGGTGGTCAGGTAGTTGGTGTAACTGCTGTCACCCGTCAAGTCGGATGCGGTCTTGTCCGAAGGCGACGCGAGCACCAGCGGCGAATTGATGATGTCGCCCAGCAGCGCAGTGCGCACTTTGAGCCCGGCCCTGTTGGTCCCTTTGCTCCACTCCACCAGTTCAGTGCCGCTGACACCGGTGGGCAGGCCCTGATTCAGCGTGTTCTGCTGGGCTGGGGAAAAGCTGCCGAATGCCAGAGCAATGGGCGTATTGCTCAAGGTGTTCCATGACTGGAAAGTCGGCGCTGTAGCAGAGGGTACGATGGTGGTGTCGGTCGACCATTGCGCCGTCGAGGTATTTACCGTGCCGGTCGAGGTAAAGCCGAACGACCTGATCGTGCCGCGCCAATCCTTGGGATCGTAGGTTGTCTGGTAAAAACTGCTGCCACTGGTCAACGTACTGCTGCTGGCAACGCCGGCACCACCGGAGCCGGCCTTGGAAGTGATATCGCTGAGTGCCGACGATAACGCCGCATTAAGCCCGGAGCTGTCGGTAGCCTGGTAATACCTGCCCTGCCCGTAACTGGCGGCGTCGGACAACATGTCGTTATCCGCCGCGAAACCCACGGTGTAGGTGTTCATGTTCTGCCGGGGAAAATCCACCGCGTTCCAGCTCTTGCCTGCTGCGTCAGTACCGGTCGAACGCATGTCGATATCGAAGGCGAATTTGGCGATGTCATCCAGATAGAGTGTGTCGCCCTCACCGTCACCGTTGAGGTTGTCGCCATCGTTATTCACGCCATCCCAGTTCGGTAGCCGGCTGCCTCCCAGCGGATCGTTGGTCGGGAAGGTACGGTCATAGGTTGGCAAGCCATCGGTAATCACCACGCCGTAGTTTTTCTGGCAGCGGTATTGAATCGGACTGGTATAGCTCGCTGGCGTGCCGTTGTAGTAAGGCGCCAAGCCACGCATGTAGCGCGTGACTTCGTAGTAGCTCTCGGCCAACGGAGTGTTGGCCACGGCGTTCAAGCCGTTGATCGATGAGATCAGCGCGTTGTAGTTGGCGTCTGCCTGGGCCTGGGTGACGCTGCCCGCGACGGGTGACAAATCGGTGATCGAGCGAGCGATGAAACCGCCGTTGCCCGAATTGCTGCTGGTGGCCGGATTGAATGTCGACAGGCCCATGCGCAAGGTGCGGTTGCTGCTCACCAGTGCGGTGGAAACGTTGCGCGCCACGTTCATCCGGTAATCGTTGGGAATCGCCCCCGTGGTGAAGTCGCGGGTGCCGGTGCTGTTGGCCAGGCTGACTATGTAGGAAATGTAATCGGCGGAATACCGAGTGTTCTCGTTGCCTACCGGGTCTGGGAGCTTGAGGCACAACGGCGCCACGCTGTTGTTGTAGAACGCATAGGCGCCTCCCGAGCACCCGGAAGTCGGCAGGCTCGATAGAAACACCGTGTCGCCGGTAATCTGCGGCGCATTGAGTGCAGAGCACAATCCGAGGAAGGCATTGCACTGCCGGGCGGGAGTGCGGTTGACGTTCGGGTCGAATCCGGCGGCGTAGATGATGCTGTTCATACTGCCGGAGTCGTCGATCAGCAGCATGACGTTTGGCGCCACCGCAGCCGCGCTCAGCAATGGCGAATCGGAAGGCGTGAAAGCCCAGGCCGGTGCCGCCAGGTAGCTACTCAGCAGCATGCCGATCAGCAGCGACACGCCGCGCTCAATACTTCGCATAGACACTCTCCACCACGCTACGCGAATTGCCGGCGATGCCGACCGCAGTGACTCGATACAACGTCGCCGAAGTGTTACTCGGCACGTTCACCGCCGTCAGAGTCGTGCCGATGTTCTGCACGCCATAAAAGCCATTACCGGCGGCGATCCAGGTCACCCCGGAGGTCGAATTGAAGCCGGCCGAGCTGACCACTGACGACTCCGCCGGCGGCAGACATTGGTTCGTGCCGCTGCACACCGCCAACGAGTAACTGTCCAGCTGCACCGCACTTTCGCCGATACGCAACGCCGCTTCCGCAGCCTGAAACGATTGATTGCGCAGGCTTACGCTGCCGGCCATTTTCTCTTGCAGGTTGGCGCTCTGCATCGAGGACAAACCGATCAATGTGAGCAACAGCAGAAACACCAGACTGACCAACAAGACCATGCCGCGCTGGGCCTGACGTTGCTGCAAGGAAATCCTCATCGCCGCCCCCCTCATGGCAAGCGGTTGCGCAATGCCGCAACCACGTTGAAGGTTTGATTGCGCACCCGATTGTTCGGGTCGGTGAGGGTCAGGCTCAAGCGCACGCTGCGGATGCGCGCGGGATCGCCAGGGTTGCTGCTGTAGGTTGAGGCTGCGACGTCGGTCGCCGAACTGGCCAGACCGAATGTGACGTTGAAGGCGCTGACGTTGTTCACCAGCACTTGCTGCGCCGGATTGCCGCTGCCAGTGCCCATGAGGATCTGGTTATTGCTGAAACTGTAGATCAGGCGCCGGATCGGGAACGCGATCTGGCCCGAGGTCGGGTTGCGCAATCCGCTGTAGGCGACTGCACTGTTGCGGCAGTCGGAAATCACCGTCCAGGTCGGCGTTCCCCCGCCGCTGCCGACATCGGCGGTGACCAGGGTCAGCTTGAGACTGGCGTTATCCCAGTTGATCGGGATGAGTTGGGCAGTGTTGAAATCCCCTGCTGAGCTGGAGTCGACGATGGTGCCGAGGCAGCCGAACATGCCGACCATGCGGATTTCCTGAATCATTTTGCTGAGAACGAAGCGCGCGTCTTCCTGCATCGCTGCGGCGCTGTTCTGACTGACGTAGGTGTTTTTTGCGGCGATGAAAATCTGTACCACGCCGAGCACGACGATCAGCCCCAAAGCCAGGGCAATCAGCAACTCGATCAGGCCGAAACCACGGCTGGCACGCTTCATGGTGTGGCCACCGGATCGACCGCCGCACGGCTGCTCAGGACGAAACTGCGCTGGGCACTGGCAGCGTTGGCCGCGCGCGCGTCGCTCCAGGTAATGGTGATGGTGTAGACCCGCTGGTTGAGGGTGATGCTGCCCGTCGCGGTCGGGCCGCCGAAGTTGGCGATGTTGGTGGTGAAGTCGTAGAGGTCCTGGTCTCGCGCATTACTGAGATTGCCCGAGGTCGGTGGCGTGACGGTGTAGTTGGCGCCGGAATTGGCGCGGATGCGATCCATCATGTCATAGGCGATGAAACTGGCCTGACTGGTCATCCGCGAACTGTCGGTGTACTTCAGCGCATTGAGCTGTACCGCCGCTGCGCCCAACAGCCCGACGGTCAGAATCAGCAACGCGACCAGCACTTCGATCAGCGTCATGCCCTCCTGTGCGTTTTTGCTCCCTGCCCTCATCCGCAATTTCCACCCAGTTGAATGCGTCCGTTCAAACACACGTTCAGCGTCCTGCTTTGCGTGCCCAGCGTGTAACCGATGACCACCGCCGTCGACGGTGCCGCCAGACCGCCGAGGTTGTTGAAATCCAGTGCGGTCACTCCTGAGGGTAGCGTCAGAGTCGCGCCACTGCTCATTGCTGGAACAACCCGCAACACATTGGCCGGATTGCCAGTACTGTCGTAGACCGCCAGCTCACCGGTCCAGACACTGCCGCCGGCGGTCGGACGCAGACGCGTGGTCACGCCGCGATTGATTGCCTCGAGGCGAGCGAAATTGATCGCCCGCTGCAAGTCGCCGACTTCGGTATCCGCCCTGCTGCTCTGGATCGTACGGGTAAAGGCCGGCACCGCCAGCGTGATCAGTATCAGGAACACCGCGATGGCGACCAGCAACTCGACCAGCGTGAAACCTTTTGTACGAAGATCCATCGGTGCCCTCCGTTGCCGTCGGCTATACCTGCTTTTACACGCTAGAACATTCGCTCGGCACGCGCCGACTGATTTGCCCTGCGCGGCGCACGGATTGCGCTGCTCATACCATTCCACGGAGGGATTTTTCATGCCGCAACACGGTTTCAGCCTGATTGAACTGCTTATGGGACTGGCGATTGGCGCAATTGTTCTGCTGCTGGTCAGCCCGGCGTTCGCCGCACTCAAACAGGCGACTCAACGCGACCACGCGGCGCAGTCGCTGCTCGAAGGCATCCGCCACGCTCGCACACTGGCCATCACGCACAATCAGAGCGTGGTGATCCATGGCATCGACGGTGACTGGAGTCAGGGTTGGCGGATCATTCTGGATCGAAGCGGCAAGGGGCCGGAGGACAGCAGCAATCCGCTGCTGGTTGAACGCGCCAGTGAGGCGAAAGTACCGATTGTCGGCAACTGGTGGGTGAGCCGCTATGTGCGGTTCAGTCATCTGGGGCAGCCACTGATGCCGGGGCGGCGATTTCAGGCGGGGACGATACACATCTGCTCGCCGCGCGAACCGGTCAGCCAGCGGCAGATCGTGCTGGCGGCGACCGGTCGCGTGCGCCTGAGCAGTCAGGAGACCGAACAGGCGCTGTGCGACAAAGGCAGAAGCGTCAGATCGAACGGACGCGCAGCTCTTTCGGCATCGAGAACGTGATGTTCTCCTCACGGCCAGCCAGCTCGTCGGCACCGGTCGCGCCCCAGGCCTGCAATTGCTGGATCACGCCCCGGACCAGCACTTCCGGTGCCGAGGCGCCAGCGGTAATGCCAATGCGCTCGACGCCGTCGAACCAGCTCTGTTGCAGGTCCTCGGCACCGTCGATCAGGTACGCCGGAGTCGCCATACGCTCAGCCAGTTCACGCAGACGGTTGGAGTTGGAACTGTTCGGGCTGCCGACCACCAGTACCACGTCGCACTCGTCGGCCAGTTGCTTGACGGCGTCCTGGCGGTTTTGTGTGGCGTAGCAGATATCGTCCTTGCGCGGGCCACCAATCGCCGGGAAGCGCGTGCGCAGGGCATCGATCACACGGCTGGTATCGTCCATCGACAAGGTTGTCTGGGTGACGAAAGCGAGTCTTTCCGGATCGCGCACCTGCAGTGCGGCCACGTCCTTTTCGTCTTCAACGAGGTAGATCGCGCCGCCATTGCTGGCGTCGTACTGGCCCATGGTGCCTTCGACTTCCGGGTGACCGGCGTGGCCGATCAGGATGCACTCGCGACCGTCGCGGCTGTATTTGGCGACCTCGATGTGCACCTTGGTCACCAGCGGGCAGGTTGCATCGAAGACTTTCAGGCCACGACCTGCAGCTTCGTTGCGCACGGCTTGGGAAACACCGTGGGCGCTGAAGATGACGATCACGTCATCGGGCACCTGATCGAGCTCTTCGACGAAAATCGCGCCACGGCTGCGCAGGTCTTCGACGACGAACTTGTTGTGCACCACTTCATGACGCACATAGATCGGTGGCCCGAAAACTTCCAGGGCGCGGTTGACGATTTCGATCGCCCGGTCCACACCGGCGCAGAAGCCACGGGGGTTGGCGAGTTTGATTTGCATGCTGTGCCTCGTGTCTTGCGCGCGAAAACAATGGAAAACAGACTGTGGAGACCTGCTTGTTGTGGCGAGGGGAATCATCCCCGCTCGGCTGCTTAGCAGTCGTAGACCGTCAACGGACTCATCTGAGAATCCGTTGACTGGTCTGGGGGCGCTTCGCACCCCAGCGGGGATAAATCCCCTCGCCACAGAAGCTCACTCCTGCATTTTTAGATCGCTTTGACGGAAATGATTTCCACGTCAAAGGTCAGCGTCTTGCCCGCCAGCGGGTGGTTGAAGTCGACGGTCACTTGCGTGTCGTCGAATTCCTTCACCACACCTGGCAATTCAGTATTGGCCGCATCGTTGAAGATCACCAGCAGACCCGGCGACAACTCCATGTCGGTGAACTGCGAACGCGGGATGGTCTGCACGTTCTGCGGGTTCGGCTGACCAAAAGCGTTTTCCGGCTCGACGGTCAGGGTGCGCTTGTCGCCGGCCTTGAAGCCGAACAGTGCGGCTTCGAAGCCCGGCAGCAGGTTGCCATCGCCGACCTTGAACGTCGCCGGGGCCTTGTCGAAGGTACTGTCGACGGTGTCACCGTTTTCCAGGCGCAAGGCAAAGTGCAGCGTAACTTCGGTGTTCTGGCCGATGCGTTGCTCAGTCGATAGCGATTCAGTCATGAGCAGCCTCTTCGGTTTTCTTCGATTTGAACATGTCCAGTGCCAGCATGATCGCGCCAACGGTGATCGCACTGTCGGCAATGTTGAACGCCGGGAAATACCAGCGGTTCTGCCAGTGCACCAGGATGAAGTCAATCACATGGCCCAGGGCAACGCGGTCATACAGGTTGCCCAGCGCGCCACCCAGCACCAACGCCAGGGCGACGGCCAGCCAGGTGTCGTTGCGACCCAAACGCTTGAGCCAGACCACCAGCACGGCACTGACAACAATGGCGATCAGGGCAAACAGCCAGCGCTGCCAGCCGGAGCTGTCGGCGAGGAAGCTGAAGGCAGCGCCGGTGTTGTAGGCCAGGGTCCAGCTGAACAGGTCGGGAATGATCACGATCTGCTGGAACATTTCGAGCTTGCTTTCGAAGTAGAACTTGCTGGCCTGGTCAATGACCAGGACCAGCAGGCTCAACCAGAGCCAGCTCAGCCGTCCGAAACGGCCAATGGCATCAGGCATAGTGACGAACCTCGCCAGCACCGCTGATGTTGTCGACGCAACGCCCGCAGATTTCCGGATGCTCCGGGTTCACGCCGACGTCTTCGCGGCAATGCCAGCAACGCGCGCATTTCGGGAACGCCGATTTGACGATCTTCAGTTTCAGCCCGCTGACTTCGGTAACCACTGCATCGGCCGGAGCCTGAACGAACGGTGCAACGCTGGCAGTCGAGGTGATCAGGACAAAGCGCAGCTCATTGCTCAGCTTGGCCAGATCGGCGCTCAGCGCCTCTTCGGCAAACAGCGTCACTTCGGCCTGCAGGTTGCCACCGACGGCTTTCGCCGCACGCTGGATTTCCATCTCTTTGTTGACCGCAACCTTCACTTCCATGATGCGATCCCAGTAGGCGCGACCCAGCTCGAAGCCTTCCGGCAGCTCGGTCAGGCCTTCGTACCAGGTGTTGAGCATCACCGACTCGTTACGCTCGCCCGGCAGGTATTGCCACAGCTCGTCAGCAGTGAAGGCGAGGATCGGCGCGATCCAGCGCACCAGCGCTTCAGAGATGTGGAACAGCGCGGTCTGGCACGAGCGCCGGGCCTTGCTGTCGGCGCCGGTGGTGTACTGGCGGTCCTTGATGATGTCGAGGTAGAAACCACCCAGCTCCTGCACGCAGAAGTTGTGGATCTTCGAGTAGACGTTCCAGAAACGGTATTCGCCGTAGTGCTCTTGCAACTCGCGTTGCAGCAGCAGCGTGCGATCCACCGCCCAGCGATCCAGCGCCAGCATGTCTTCAGCAGGCAGCAGGTCGGTGGCCGGATTGAAACCGGTCAAGTTGGAAAGCAGGAAGCGCGCGGTGTTACGGATACGACGGTAGGCATCGGCGCTGCGCTGCAGGATCTGCTCGGACACGGCCATTTCGCCGGAGTAGTCGGTCGAAGCGACCCACAGACGCATGATGTCGGCGCCCAGGGTGTCGTTGACCTTCTGCGGCGCGATCACGTTGCCCAGCGATTTGGACATCTTGCGGCCGGACTCGTCGACGGTGAAGCCGTGCGTCAGCAGCTCGCGATATGGCGCGTGGTTGTCGATGGCGCAACCGGTCAGCAACGAGGAGTGGAACCAGCCACGGTGCTGGTCGGAACCTTCCAGGTAGAGGTCGGCACGCGGGCCGCTCTCGTGGCCCATCGGGTGCGAACCGCGCAGAACGTGCCAGTGCGTGGTGCCCGAGTCGAACCAGACGTCGAGGGTGTCGCTGATCTTGTCGTATTGCGGCGCTTCATCACCGAGCAGTTCGGCGGCGTCGAGTTTGAACCAGGCTTCGATGCCTTCGACTTCAACGCGTTTGGCGACTTCTTCCATCAGCTCGACGGTACGCGGGTGCAGCTCGCCGCTTTCCTTGTTGAGGAAGAACGGGATCGGCACGCCCCAGTTGCGCTGACGCGAGATGCACCAGTCCGGACGGTTGGCGATCATCGAATGCAGACGCGCCTGGCCCCAGGCCGGAACGAACTTGGTGTCTTCGATGGCTTTGAGCGAGCGCACGCGCAGGGTGTCGCCGCTGGTTGGCTCCTTGTCCATGCCGATGAACCACTGCGCAGTAGCGCGGTAGATCAGCGGGGTCTTGTGGCGCCAGCAGTGCATGTAGCTGTGTTCGATGACGGTGGTGTGCATCAGCGCACCGACTTCGGTCAGTTTTTCTACGATGGCCGGGTTGGCCTTCCAGATGAACTGGCCGCCGAAGAATTCCAGCGACGGCACGTACACGCCGTTGCTCTGTACCGGGTTGAGGATGTCGTCGTTGACCATGCCGTATTTCTTGCAGGTCACGAAGTCGTCCACGCCGTAGGCCGGGGCGGAGTGAACTACGCCGGTGCCAGCGCCCAGCTCAACGTAGTCAGCCAGGTACACCGGCGACAGACGATCGTAGAACGGGTGACGGAAGTTGATCAGCTCCAGCTCTTTACCGGTGGTGGTGGCGATGACCGAACCTTCCACGCCATAGCGCGCCAGGCAGGCTTCGACCAGCTCTTCAGCCAGCACCAGCAGCTTGTCGCCGATATCGACCAGGGCGTAGTTGAATTCCGGGTGCACGTTCAGCGCCTGGTTGGCCGGGATGGTCCACGGGGTGGTGGTCCAGATCACGATCGCAGCAGGTTTGCTCAGCGAGGCCAGACCGAAGGCCGCAGCCAGTTTGGCTTCGTCGGCGATCGGGAACGCAACGTCGATGGTCGAGGACTTCTTGTTCTCGTACTCGACTTCCGCTTCAGCCAGAGCCGAACCGCAATCGAAGCACCAGTTCACTGGCTTGAGGCCCTTGAAGACAAAACCACCCTTGACGATTTCGGCGAGGGCGCGGATTTCACCGGCCTCGTTCTTGAAATCCATGGTCTTGTACGGGTTGGCGAAGTCGCCCAGCACGCCGAGACGGATGAACTCGGACTTCTGCCCTTCGATCTGCTCGGTGGCGTAGGCACGGCACAGCTCGCGGGTCTTATCCGCGCCGAGGTTCTTGCCGTGGGTCACTTCCACCTTGTGCTCGATCGGCAAGCCGTGGCAATCCCAACCCGGGACATACGGCGCGTCAAAACCCGACAGGGTTTTCGAGCGGATGATCATGTCCTTGAGAATCTTGTTCAGTGCGTGACCGATGTGGATCGTGCCGTTGGCGTACGGAGGGCCGTCGTGCAGGACGAACTTCGGACGATCCTTGCCAATCTCGCGCAACTTTCCGTACAGGCCAATACTGTCCCAGCGCTGCAGGATCTGCGGTTCGCGCTGTGGCAGGCCGGCCTTCATTGGGAAGGCGGTGTCCGGAAGGTTTAGCGTGGCTTTATAGTCGGTCATTTAAGGCTCTTCATTAGCGATGGGCGCTAGGTGCGGCTAGTGCACGGGCGGTGGCGACATCCGCATTGATCGCCGTTTTCAATGCCTCCAGAGAGGCGAAGCGCTGCTCTTCACGCAGCTTTTGGTGGAAAACCACCGTCAAACGCCGGTCATACAGATCGCCGGCAAAATCTAACAGATGGACCTCGAGGTGGGCTTTGCCATCCCCTTGCACCGTAGGGCGCACGCCAATATTGGCGACACCGGGCCAGGTCTTGCCGTCGATGTCGACATTCACCAGATAGACCCCGGTGAACGGCACGCGACGACGCTTGAGTTGAATGTTGGCAGTGGGCGTGCCCAGTTGCCGGGCCAGTTTCTGCCCATGCAACACGCGACCGGCGATGCGGTACGGACGGCCGAGCAAGCGTTCGGCCAGGGCAAAATCGGCCGCAGCCAAGGCGTTGCGCACCTGCGTGCTACTGACGCGAATGCCGTCCAGCTCGACGGTTTGCGCCGCTTCGACGGTGAAACCGTGAACCTGCCCGGCCTGCATCAGAAAATCGAAATCGCCGAGGCGGTCGCAACCGAAACGGAAATCGTCACCGACCTCCAGATGCTGCACGCCAAGGCCATCGACCAGAATGGTATCGACGAACTCACTGGCGCTGAGCTTGCTCAGCCGCTGGTTGAACGCCAGGCACAACACCCGGTCGACGCCTTCAGCGGCCAGCAATTGCAGCTTGTCGCGCAACCGCGCCAGACGTGCCGGTGCGGTGTCGGGAGCAAAGAACTCCCGTGGCTGCGGCTCGAAAATCACCACGCAGCTGGGTACGCCCAACTCGAGCGCACGCTCACGCAGCCGGGCCAGGATAGCCTGGTGACCACGGTGAACACCGTCAAAGTTGCCAATAGTGGCGACGCAGCCCCGATGCTGGGGGCGCAAGTTGTGGAGGCCTCGAACCAGCTGCATAACGCGCTTCTTGCTCATAAAGTGGTCGATTATAACCACACCCGACGGCCGACGACAGGCAACACCGTAACGCAAAGTGAACGAGCCGACAAAACCGCCGGCTCATGCCTGCTCATGAAGGCTGAAACCTCAGCTCAAGGCCTTGCGATTGAAGTCGCGCAGACGGAAACCCAGCAGCAGCAACATACCGAAATACGCCACCACACCGGCCACCACCAGCGCGCCCAGGCGCAGGAAGCGCTCGAGCATATGCCCCTCATCCCACGCGGGCATGAAATGCATGCCCGCCAGCAACACCGCCGACATCACGGTCACCGCAACGACCAGCTTGAAGCCGAATTTGCCCCAGCCCGGTTGCGGTTGATACATCTTTTGCTTGCGCAGCTGATAGAACAGCAGCCCGGCGTTCAGGCAAGCACCGGCACTGATCGCCAAGGCAAGGCCGGCATGGGCCAGTGGGCCGATCAACGCCAGGTTGAACAACTGCGTGCAGACCAGCGTGAAAATCGCGATTTTCACCGGGGTGCGAATGTTCTGTTGCGCATAAAAGCCCGGCGCCAGCACTTTGATCACGATAATCCCGAGCAGGCCGACAGAATAGGCAATCAGCGCACGCTGGGTCATCTCGGCATCAAAGCCACTGAACTGGCCGTATTGAAACAATGAAACAGTCAGCGGTTCAGCAAGAATTCCCAGCGCCAATGCGCACGGCAGTACCAGCACAAAGCACAGGCGCAACCCCCAATCGAGGATCCGCGAGTATTCGTGGCGATCCTTGCTGGCGTAGGTCTTGGCCAGTGTCGGCAGCAGAATCGTGCCCAGTGCCACACCCAACACGCCCGACGGCAATTCCATCAAGCGGTCAGCGTAATACATCCACGACACTGAACCTGCGACCAGAAACGAGGCGAAGATGGTGTTGATGATCAGCGAAATCTGACTGACCGATACGCCGAGAATCGCCGGCAGCATCTGCTTCATCACCCGCCACACGCCGCTGTCGCGCAGGTTCAGGCGTGGTAGCACGAGCATGCCGATCTTTTTCAGGTGCGGCAGCTGATACAGCAGCTGCGCCAGACCGCCGACCAGCACCGCCCAGCCAAGGGCCATGACCGGTGGATCGAAGTACGGCGTGAGGAACAGCGAAAACACGATCATGCTGACGTTGAGCAGAGTCGGCACGAAGGCCGGCACCGAGAAGCGGTTCCAGGTGTTGAGGATCGCGCCGGCCAGCGACGACAGCGAGATCAGCAATATATAAGGAAAGGTCACCCGCAACAGATCGGAAGTGAGCTGGAATTTCTCCGGGGTATCGGTAAAACCGGGCGCTGTGGCCCAGATCACCCAAGGGGCGGCGATCATGCCCAGCGCCGTCACCACCGCCAATACCAGCGTCAGCAGGCCGGATACATAGGCAATAAAGGTACGCGTCGCCTCTTCGCCCTGCTGGCTTTTGTATTCGGCCAGGATCGGCACGAACGCCTGGGAGAAAGCCCCTTCGGCAAAGATGCGCCGCAGCAGGTTGGGCAGTTTGAACGCAATAAAGAAGGCATCCGTGGCCATCCCGGCGCCGAATGTCCGCGCGATCAGCGTGTCACGAACAAAACCCAGAATCCGGGAAAGCATCGTGATAGAGCTGACGGCGGCCAACGATTTGAGCAGATTCATTGAGAGAGTTTGTGCCTGTCGATAAACAGCAGGCGAACAATGCGCCTACTTGTGCGATACTCCGCGCCGCAACAGCACAGAGCCAAAGCTCGCGAGTTTACAGGTCAAGCGCCGGAAATAAATATCCCGCCTCTTTATACCTACCACTTAGCGGAACGATTCAAGTGCCCTTGACAAGACAAGTCTTCATCGGCATGATTCGCGGCCTATTTTGTTTGCTATTTCCTAAAAAGTCTTTCGAGGAGCTCGACGGTGGCCAACTCACCTTCCGCCAAAAAACGTGCAAAACAGGCTGAGAAGCGTCGCAGCCACAACGCCAGCCTGCGTTCCATGGTTCGTACCTACATCAAGAATGTAGTTAAGGCCATCGACGCAAAAGACGCTGAAAAAGCTCAAGCTGCATACGTTCTGGCTGTGCCAGTTATCGACCGTATGGCCGATAAAGGCATCATCCACAAGAACAAGGCTGCTCGTCATAAGAGCCGTCTGAATGGCCACGTCAAAGCGCTGAAAGAAGCCGCTTAATCGACGTAGTCATTAAAAAACCGACCTCAGGGTCGGTTTTTTATTGCCTGTGATTTAACAAGCTACAGGCAAAAAAATGTGGGAGCGAGCCTGCTCGCGAATGCGATCTGCCAGTCGATATTTCTATCGACCGACACGACCTCTTCGCGAACAGGCTCGCTCCCACAGTTCGGATTGGTGGCGCTTATTGCTGGACCGGCACCCACGGCAGGATCGGGATCGCCGTCACCGCATTCTGCGGACTACCTTCGATCAAGCGATCGCTGTAGACCAGATACACCAGCGTGTTGCGCTTCTTGTCGAGGAAACGCACCACCTGCATGGTCTTGAACACCAGCGAGGTGCGCTCCTTGAACACCTCGTCGCCGTCCTTCAACTCACCCTTGAACTTGATCGGCCCGACCTGACGACAAGCGATCGAGGCTTCGGCACGATCCTCGGCCAGACCGAGACCACCCTTCACTCCGCCGGTCTTGGCACGCGACAGGTAGCAGGTCACGCCCTCGACTTTCGGATCGTCGAAGGCCTCGACCACGATCCGGTCATTCGGCCCGACAAACTTGAACACCGTCGACACCTGACCGATTTCCTCGGCCGAGACCAGCAATGGCATGGCCATCAGCAGGCCCAATAAACCTTTCGCTACACGCATCGAATTTTCCTTAGACCAGAATCAGATTGTCACGGTGAACCAGTTCCGGCTCCGCCATGTAACCGAGCAAACCGACAATCGCATCCGACGACTGACCGATGATTTTTTGCGCTTCCAGGGCGCTGTAATTGGCCAGACCCCGAGCGATCTCCCGACCGTCCGGCGCCACACAGACGACCATCTCACCGCGACGGAAACTGCCTTGAACCAGTTTCACCCCCACCGGCAGCAGACTTTTGTTGCCCTTGGACAACGCCGACACCGCCCCCTCATCCAGCACCAGGGTGCCACGGGTTTGCAGATGCCCGGCCAGCCACTGCTTGCGCGCCGCGAGCATGCCGCGCTCCGGCGATAGCAGCGTGCCGATGCGCTCGCCCGCCTTGAGACGATCAAGCACACGCTCAAGCCGCCCGCCGACGATGATGGTGTGCGCACCGGAACGCGCTGCCAGGCGTGCCGCACGCAACTTGGTCTGCATGCCGCCGCGCCCCAGCGCACCACCGGTACCGCCTGCAACCGCATCCAGCGTCGGATCATCGGCGCGTGCTTCATAAATCAGCTGCGCATCGGGATTGTTGCGCGGATCGGCGTCGAACATGCCGTCGCGATCGGTAAGGATCACCAGCAGATCGGCCTCGACCAGATTGGCCACCAGCGCCGCCAACGTGTCGTTATCGCCGAAACGGATTTCATCGGTGACCACGGTGTCGTTTTCGTTGATCACCGGAATGACTTTCAGCTCGACCAGCGCACGCAAGGTACTGCGGGCGTTGAGGTAGCGCTTGCGGTCGGAGAGGTCGTCGTGGGTGAGGAGAATCTGCGCAGTGTGCCGGCCATGCTCGGCGAAGCTCGACTCCCACGCCTGCACCAACCCCATCTGACCGATTGCAGCGGCCGCCTGGAGCTCGTGCATGGCGCTGGGTCGTGCGGTCCAGCCCAAGCGACTCATGCCGGCCGCCACCGCCCCGGAGGACACCAGCACCAGCTCGACGCCCGCCTCATGCAGCGCCACCATCTGCTCGACCCAGACACTCATTGCCGCGCGATCCAGCCCTTTGCCGTCAGCTGTCAGCAAAGCGCTGCCGATCTTCACGACCCAACGCTGCGCACCTGTCACCTTGCTCCGCATCATCTTCAACCTTAGCTTGAGGGCAGCGCGACCTGGCACTGCCCGTGACGTTAATCGTGGCGATTGCTGACCAACGATCGATTTCCGGATACTAAAACGCCGCTCGATTGAGCGGCGTTCAAGTTTATCGCAACGGATCAGTCACGCACGTAAATGATTTCCGGACCGTCTTCGTCATCCACATCTTCTTCGTCCCAGTCATCGTCGCCGATGTCATGGACCGACTTCACGCCGCTGCGACGCAGGGCACGCTTGTCGTCCAGCGCCTGCAACTGCGCACGGGCTTCGTCTTCGATGCGCTGATCGAGATCGGCCAGCTCTTCCTTGTACGCAGGATCTGCGGCGAGGCGATCGGCACGGTCTTCCATGTAACGCATGATGTCGTGGCACAGACGCTCGGTACCGATCTTGGCGATGGCCGAGATCACGTAAACCGGACCGGTCCATTCCAGGCGATCGACGATTTCCTTGACGCGAGCATCGTGCTCTTCTTCAAGAATCTGGTCGCACTTGTTCAGCACCAGCCAGCGATCACGCTCGGCCAGCGACGGGCTGAACTTGATCAGCTCGTTGACGATCACTTCAGCTGCGTCCGGAGCACTGGAGTCATCCAGCGGCGCCATGTCGACGAGGTGCAGCAGCAGACGCGTACGCGCCAAGTGCTTGAGGAAACGAATGCCCAGGCCGGCACCGTCGGAAGCGCCTTCGATCAAGCCCGGAATGTCGGCAATGACGAAGCTTTTCCAGCGATCGACGCTGACCACACCCAGGTTCGGCACCAGTGTGGTGAACGGGTAGTCGGCGACTTTCGGCTTGGCGGCCGAGACCGAACGGATAAAGGTACTTTTACCGGCGTTCGGCAAGCCCAGCAGACCGACGTCGGCCAGCACTTTCATTTCCAGTTTCAGGTCGCGCTGCTCGCCCGGCTTGCCTGGCGTGGTCTGACGCGGTGCACGGTTGGTACTGGATTTGAAACGGGTGTTGCCCAGACCGTGCCAGCCGCCCTGCACTACCATCAGTTTCTGACCGGCCTTGGTCAGGTCGCCGATGACTTCCTGGGTGGCAGAGTCGATCACGGTGGTGCCGACCGGCACGCGCAGGATCAGGTCTTCGCCCTTCTTGCCGGTGCAGTCGGTGCTGCCACCGTTGGAGCCACGCTCGGCATCGAAGTGACGGGTGTAACGGTAGTCGACCAGGGTGTTGAGGTTTTCGTCGGCCATCATGTAGATGGAACCGCCGTCACCGCCATCACCGCCGTTCGGGCCGCCGTTTTCAATGAATTTTTCCCGGCGAAAACTCATGGCACCGTTGCCACCGTCACCGGCCTTTACGCGAATCGATACTTCATCAACAAACTTCATAACCAACGCCTCTCGCCGTACGGACGAGCCGAAAAACAATCAAGACATAAGACTCTTGCAAAAATGAGCGCAGCGACCCCAAGACACGACCTGCATCGCACGCCGACAGCCCATACAAACAGCTTTGCAAGAGACTCACCCCACAAACGAAAAAGCCCCGTCGCAAGACAGGGCTTCTCCAGCGATCTCGCGATTAAGCCGCGATTACGCTCACGTAACGACGACCGAAGGCGCCCTTTACTTCGAACTTGATCACGCCTTCGATTTTAGCGAAGAGAGTGTGATCCTTGCCCATGCCAACGCCGTAGCCAGCGTGGAATTGGGTGCCGCGCTGACGCACGATGATGTTGCCGGCCTTGATGACCTGGCCGCCATACATCTTCACGCCAAGGCGTTTGGCTTCTGAGTCGCGACCGTTACGGGTACTACCACCAGCTTTTTTGTGTGCCATGAGTTCAATTCTCCTAGTGAGGAATTAGGCTGTAATTAAGCCTGAATACCGGTGATTTTGATCTCGGTGAACCACTGGCGGTGGCCCATACGCTTCATGTGGTGCTTACGGCGACGGAACTTGATGATGCGGACTTTATCGTGACGACCTTGGGAGATCACTTCAGCCTTGACGGTTGCGCCAGCAACAACTGGTGCGCCGATGTTCACGTCGTCGCCGTTGGCGACCAGCAGAACGCGATCAAAAGTCACGGATTCGCCAGTAGCGATTTCCAGTTTTTCGATCTTCAGGTATTCACCTTCAGCGACCTTGTATTGCTTACCGCCGGTAACGATTACTGCGTACATGGTATTTCTCCGATAATCCTGCTCACCCAGCTCTTTATAAGAAGAGGTATTGGCTGGCATGGCTGCATGGGGCTGGAACGGCCCAAGTGCAATTGCGTAAGGCAGGTGCTGCCCAGGAAGTTCAGGGTGCGCGATTGTACGCAAGCAATCCGCCTCGCGCAAGTGGCCGTCCATCGCGCCTTGACAGGTCTGGACGGGGGTCCTAGCATGCCGCGCAACCCTTCTGGAGCGACTCTCGCTGATGCAACCCCAAGCTTTCTACCGCGCGGTGGCGGACGATTTTAGCGCCGTCGACGGCATCATCAAGAAGCAGCTGACGTCTCGAGTGCCGCTGGTATCGAAAATCGGCGATTACATCACGTCGGCCGGCGGCAAACGCCTGCGTCCTTTATTAGTGTTGCTGTGTGGCAAGGCCCTGGGTCGCGAAGGCGACGACATGCGCCTGCTGGCCGCCACCATCGAATTCCTGCACACCGCGACCCTGCTGCATGACGACGTCGTCGACATGTCCGGCATGCGCCGTGGCCGCTCGACCGCCAACGCCATGTGGGGCAATGCCCCGAGCGTGCTGGTCGGCGACTTCCTGTATTCGCGCTCGTTCGAAATGATGGTCGAACTGGGCTCGATGCCGGTGATGAAGATTTTGTCTCAAGCCACGCGGATCATCGCTGAAGGCGAAGTGTTGCAGCTGTCCAAGGTGCGTGACGCCAGCACCAGCGAAGAAACCTACATGGAAGTCATCCGCGGCAAGACCGCGATGCTCTTCGAAGCCTCGACCCACAGCGCCGCCGCCCTGGCTGGCGCGACCGCCGAGCAGAGTGAAGCCCTGCGCACGTTCGGCGATCACCTGGGTGTGGCGTTCCAGCTGGTTGATGACTTGCTCGACTATAAAGGCGACGCGGAAACCCTGGGCAAGAACGTCGGCGACGATCTGGCCGAAGGCAAGCCAACCCTGCCGCTGATCTACACCATGCGCGAAGGTACGGCCGAACAGGCGGCACTGGTGCGTCAGGCGATCCAGAAAGGCGGGATCGAAGACCTGGAAAGCATCCGCATCGCCGTCGAAGCGTCCGGCTCGCTGGAGTACACCGCGCAACTGGCCCGCGATTACGTGGCCCGCGCGATCAAGTGCCTCGAGGCGCTGCCGGCCAGCGAATACCGCGATGCGCTGGTGGAGCTGAGCGAGTTCGCGGTAGCCCGCACGCACTGATATTGCTGAAACAAGATCAAAAGATCGCAGCCTTCGGCAGCTCCTGCACATCACCGTAGGAGCTGCCGAAGGCTGCGATCTTTTGCTTTTGCCTGCCTGAAAAGCTAAAACCCTATACAATGTGCGCCCTTTATCCCTCCTGATACCCAAGGAACCTTAGTGAGCACGTTGCCACCCTGCCCGAAATGCAATTCCGAATACACCTACGAAGACGGCACCCAACTGGTCTGCCCCGAGTGCGCCCACGAGTGGTCTGCGAGCGGCGAAGCCGAAGTGGCGGCTGATGATGCCGTGAAGAAAGATTCGGTCGGCAACGTCCTGCAGGACGGCGACACCATCACCGTGGTCAAGGACCTCAAGGTCAAAGGCACGTCGCTGGTGGTCAAGGTCGGCACCAAGGTCAAGAACATCCGCCTGTGCGATGGCGATCATGACATCGACTGCAAGATCGACGGCATCGGTCCGATGAAGCTCAAATCCGAGTTCGTCAGAAAAGTCTGAGCCTTGCGTCATCCATCCTGCGCCAGCCGTGGGATGGAGCTTTGCCCTCCCCGCTTCAGCTCAATGAATCCGCGCATGGCCATCAGCCAGCCATTTTGACCTGACACAACCTTTACCCGGAAAACTCCACGATCCGCCAATAGGCACTTGCTATTTGATGAATAAGAATTATTCTCATTGAAACCTTTCAAGGAGATGAGCCCCATGACTTATTTGATCGACGCCTGGCTGGATCGCCCACACCCTTACCTCAGAATCCTCCATCGGGAAACCGGCGAAGTCTGCGCAGTGCTTGAAGAAGAAGCCTTGCATGAGCTGCAGGATCAAGGCGATCTGGACGTCAGCAGCCTCAATTCCAGCGAGCCGCTGGTGCTCAAGGAGCTGGTGCGCAATCTGTTCCTGTTCTGCTATGCCCGGGCGTTGCGCCCGACCAATGAGCTGCACAACAAGATCGAAATATGAGCAGCATTAAAAAAACCTGTGGGAGCGAGCTTGCTCGCGAAAGTGATAAATCAGTCAACGAATGAGTCGACTGAAAAACCGCCTTCGCGAGCGAGCTCGCTCCCACATTTTTCAGCCCGCCATCAAGGCAGGCTCGGTATTACAGAACGTCGAGCAGCTCGACGTCGAACACCAGAACGCTGTGCGGCGGGATGCTGCCCACGCCTTGCGCGCCGTAAGCCAGTTCGCTCGGCACGTACAGGCGCCATTTGCTGCCGGCATTCATCAGTTGCAGGGCTTCGGTCCAGCCAGCGATCACGCCGCCAACCGGGAATTCTGCAGGCTGGCCGCGCTCGTAGGAGCTGTCGAACACAGTGCCGTCGATCAGGGTGCCGTGGTAGTGCGTACGCACCTGGTCTTCACGGGTCGGCTTGGCGCCGTCGCCCTGAGTCAGTACTTCGAATTGCAGGCCGGAAGCCAGGGTGGTGATGCCGTCACGCTTGGCGTTTTCGGCGAGGAAGGCCAGGCCTTCGCCAGCCGCTGCTTCAGCCTTGGCCGCTGCTTCGGCTTGCATGATCTCGCGGATCACCTTGAAGCTGGCGGACATTTCTTCCTGGCCAACACGGCTTGGCTTGCCGGCGAAAGCGTCGGTCAGACCGGCCAGGATCGCGTCCAGGCTGACACCCGGTGGCGGGTTGTCGCGCAGCTGGTCGCCGAGTTGACGGCCGATACCGTAGCTGACGCGGGTTTCGTCGGTGGACAGATTTACTTCGGACATGACACTGCTCCGCTGTGCGGACGGCCACAGGACTTGCCGTGCGTGCACAGCGCGTCCCGGCGCGCCCGGAACCAAAAGGGCGAGCAGACTAGCACAGATACCCCGGACTTGGGGCCGGGGCTACAGGGCCGAGCGCCAGGCGAGCGGCACTTTCAGGCTTTCATCGAGGTCAGCGACCAGCCCGCACATTTCGTCATGGACTGAGGTGTGCACAAGGTTGAAGGGCAGAACCGGGAAGGCATGCAGCAGATCCCGCGCGTGCTCCACTGAGCGCAGCGTCAGCATATTGCCCTTGAGATCGCTTAACGGATACGCCGTCCCATGCATCCTCGCTTCCAACAGGTAAATGCCCCCTTCCATGGAGATCAGGTTCAACTCGTCGACCTTTTTGGCAACAGCAAACGCGTTCAACTCTTGCAGGTTCATGGAAGCACCTCACACCGTGGCGAATCGCACCGTTACAGGCATAGGCCGCTGCGCTTGAAAGCACAAGCCACAAACGAAACCGCCCGTCTGTTTCGCAACAGGCGGGCGGTTTTTTTGCCTTGATCGGCTGATCAGTGCTTGGTGACCTTGTCCAGGTAACCCATGGCAAACGCGGACACCACAAAAGTCATGTGAATGATCACGTACCACATCAGATGCTCAGGATCGACGTTCTTGGCATCCATGAAGATACGCAGTAGGTGGATCGAAGAAATCGCCACGATCGACGCCGCGACCTTCATCTTCAGCGACGACGAGTCCATGGTGCCCAGCCAGCTGAGCTTCTCTTTGCCTTCGTCGATGTCCAGTTGCGAGACGAAGTTCTCGTAGCCGGAAATCATCACCATCACCAGCAGACCGCCCACCAGCGCCATGTCGATCAGCGACAGCAGCACCAGAATCAGATCCGATTCAGCCATGGCGAAGACATTGGGCAGGATATGGATGATTTCCTGGAAGAACTTCAATGCCAGCGCCAGCAGACCGAGGGACAGGCCGATGTAGATCGGCGCCAGCAGCCAGCGGGTGGCGTACATTGCATTTTCGATAAAGCGTTCCATTGACTCTCACACAAGGGGCTGGAAATGGCGGCGAGTATAACAGCCCGCTGTGACAGCCAGAAACCGCCGGAAAATCCGCCACCTGCGTGTGTGTGACAAAGTTTTTCTGCTAGTGTCCAAAGCATTGACAGCCCAATGACAGTGGACAGGACGCGTGGAAATGGATGTGCGATCAGCCTTGACGACTGCCGGAATCTGCCTCGCCTTGCTCATCGGCGGTTGCTCGCCCGGCGATGAAAAACAAGTCGCCAACCTCGACGAAAAAACCGCCACCTTCGAACAGTCACTGGACACGATCAGCGATCCCAAGCTCAAGGACGCCATCACCGAACTCGGCGGTTCGCTGCTGTTGCTCGAACGCGCCCGGCTCAAGCTCGACGACATCGCGCCGCACACCGAATACGGCGCAGACGCCCTCGCCGTGCTCAAGCACTACCCTACCCCGCAAGCACTGGTCGATACCTTCATCGACGGCCTGTTCGTGCTGCACAAGGACGCCAGCTCGGATTACCTCACCGATCTGCAGCCGGTATTCCCGTTCAACCTGAACATTCCCGGCGGGTTCCTGTTTCCGCACGGCATCGAATGGCATTCGGTGACGTTGAGCAACAAACGCGTGATCGCCTGGCAGCCGGAGTGGTCGGAGACCGACCCCGGCATTCAGCTCAGCCCGTCCAGCTCCAACGTGACCAATCCCGATGACCTGACGGTGACCTACCCGTTCATCGATGGCCTCAACGTCGACAAGAAAAGCCTGCCGCAACCGGTCAGCCTGCAAGGCCAGGTCGAAGTCATCGCGCCACGGCGCTTGTACAGCTTTGACCTGACGCAGAAAGACGTCGGCCAAACCCGCAGCAACGACAACCTCAGCGTCAAGCTGCTCAAGCTGGAAAAGAACTACGCCGAGGTCGAAGTCAGCAACAGCCTGCCGCTCGCGGCAGAAGTTGCCGAAACCCGGATCAATCCGCTGATCGTCCAGGCCCGCGACGCCAGTGGCCAATACCTGGTGCGCGCCGGTTCGATCAACGAAAGCCCGGAGCAGGTCGAGTTTTACCAGAAGCAACTGACGCAGTTACAGAAGCAGAAGAGCTGGAGCGACACCCTGGAAAAACAGCTCAGCGACGACCAGCAAGCCTTCGAGAAAGACCACCCACGCCGCTACAACAAGGTGTATTTCCACGGCCCGATCGACACACTGGAAGTCAGCGTGCTCGACTTCTCCTCGGCAACAGTGACGCGCAAATCCCTGGACCTGCCGGTGCGCACCTTCAATCCACACACCACGGCCAAAGCCGTGCAGCCGCTGGACCTGCCAGTTGTGGTGTATGACGATCTCGCCGCCAACTGGCTCAAAGGCGCGGACCTGACTGAGGAACAATTGAAGGCCGGCGTGCGCATTCATCAATCGGTTGAAGAGCCGAGCGCGGCGCGTATCGAGTTTTCCCACCGCCGCACCTTCAATGACGAATTGCTTGGCGACGAACTCAACCCCGGCGTCAGTCCCGTGACCTTCTTCACGGAAAAGCGCGGCGGCAAACTCGACGAGCCGATCGAACTGCCGCCCGAGGCGTACCAGGTCGATCCGCTGCAAGCGACGATTACTTATGATCTGAATCTGTTTCCGGAAACCCCGGCGATTGCCGTGGGCTCGATGCCGTTGTTTCTGGCCACAGTGACCAAGCAATCCTACGACGCGCAGTCATTGCCCAAAGGCCTGGCGATCAAGGACAACACGCTGGTGGTCGACCTGAAAACCTTCCCGGCCAACGAGTGGCGCTTCTTCGTCAAGGACGACAGCGGCCACTACCTCAAGCAGATTCTTTCGGTCAGCCACGACGCCAGTGCAGAAGGCCCGGCGCTACTCGGCGTGCACTACTTTTATGGTCGCCCGACTCGCGTGGAGACCTATCAGCGCACCGACCTCGCCACCGTGCAATACGGCTTTGAGGTCAAGCTCGACAAGGCGCCGGTGGACCAGACGGCGCCTTAACCGTTGAGGCTGCGCCCACGACCGCCGTTGATCTGCCGCAACTGCGCTTGCAGGTGCAGGCTCCAGATCTGCGGATCATCGGCCAGTTCGTAACCATGCAAGGTCAGGCTTTCAACGATGGTGTCGAGAATCGACTCGGCCGCGACCGGGCCGTGAAACGGGCCTTGGGCTTTGATCGCGGAAGGTTGTTCGCCGGCCATGCCGGCCGCGAAGAGCAGCGTCCACATGCCGTTGTCGCCGGCCAGCGGCTTGACGGCGCATTCGATCCGGGTCACCAGACCCAGGCATTGACGGGTGAGACAGAGGTTGCGCGACATGGCGGCGACCCTCGGTAAAGCCGGTATTCAGCCCCCACGGGAGGACTGGCTCGATCCAGTGATACTGTCGATATCCTTGACCTGAGAATAGAAGAAAAGTGTCCCGCGCAAGCCAAATGGAACCAGAAGGCGCCGAATGGTCATTGTGTGAATATTGGCGCCAGAGTAGTGGCACATTCCCCGAAGATCACCGCAGAGATCAATCTGGAAAAGCATTGTGGGAGCGAGCCTGCTCGCGAAGACGATGGATCAGCCAACTCATTCGTCGACTGATACAGCGCTTTCGCGAGCAGGCTCGCTCCCACAGGGTTTATTGCAAGCCTGTCAGGCCGGTTTGGCTTCGGCGAGGGCCTCCTGCGCCAGTTCCTTCTCGGCCTCCTTCAGGTCCTCTTCGCTGATCATCTCGGCGATATCGCGCAGGCGCTCGACCACTCGCGCATTGATGCTGCCTTCGGGGAATTCGCCATCGGCGTTCGGCTCCCCGGCCGGCTCGCCCACCAGCAGGCTTAGCGCTTCATCGGCCTGACGCACCGCATACACATGGAACTGCCCGGCGCGCACGGCGGCGAGGACTTTCTCATCGAGCATCAGCGTGGCGACGTTGGCCTGGGGAATGATTGCGCCCTGCTCGCCGGTCAGGCCGCGTGCTTCGCAGAGGCGGAAGAAGCCTTCGATCTTCTCGTTGACCCCGCCGACTGCCTGCACTTCGCCGAACTGGTTGATCGAACCGGTGATGGCAAAACATTGCTTGAGCGGGGTTTTCGACAGTGCCGAAATCAGCGTGCACGCCTCGCCCAGCGACGCACTGTCGCCATCGACGTAGCCGTAAGACTGCTCGAGCGCAATGCTCGCCGAGATCGCCAGCGGGAATTCCTGGGCGTAACGGCTGCCCAGATAACCGGTGAGGATCATCACGCCTTTGGAGTGAATCGGCTGGCCGAGGTTGACCTCACGCTCGATGTCGACGATGCCGCTGCCGCCCGGATAGACCGTGGCGGAAATCCGCGCCGGCACGCCGAACGCCGAATCGCCGACCTCCAGCACTGTCAGCCCGTTGCACTTGCCGACCGCCGCACCGTCGGTGTCGATGAGGATGATCCCGGCGAGCATGTCGTCGAGAATCCGCGCCGAGACCCGCCCGGTGCGAGTGGCCTTGGCTTTCAGGGCGCGTTCGATATGGCCGGCGTCGGTCATTTCATCGCCGGCCAGATGGCGAATGAAATCCGCCTCGCTGACCAGTTGGAACAGATCGCCAATGCGCGCCGACAAGCGCCCCTGATGCTCGGCCAGCCGTGCGCTGTAGGTCGCCAGTCGTGCCACCGCATCGGCGGTCAGCGGCGCCATGCCTTCTTCCGAAGTGCGGGTTTTCAGGAGCTGGGCGAACTGCTCGAGGCTTTCGTCGACCATCGGGATGTCTTCGTCGAAGTCGACCAGAACGCGGAACATCTCCTGGAAGTCCGGATCGAGATCCTGCAGCGTGTAATACAGCTGCCGCGCACCGATGATGATGACTTTGACCTGCAACGGGATGTGCTGCGGATTCAGGGTCATGGTGGCGAAGCGGCCCATCTCGCCCAGCGGCGACTCCATTTTCAGTTTGCGCGATTGCAGGGCGCGTTTGAGCGCATCCCACACGAACGGCTCACTGAGCATTTTTTCCGCTTCGAGAATCAGGAAACCGCCATTGGCGCGGTGCAGCGCACCCGGACGCAACTGCCGGTAAGTGGTGTAGAGCGCGCCCTGATCGGTGGTGTACTCGATGCGGCCGAACAGGTTTTCGTAGGTCGGATGCGGTTCGAACACCACCGGTGCACCGCCGCTGGCCGGATGCCCGACCACCAGGCTTGGTGCGTATTGTTCTTCCAGCAACTTGCGCGCGACGGCGTCGGTCTTGCTGTCGTCGACCAGTTGTTCGACCACGGTTTTCAGCAGGTAGACCTGCATCGCTTGCAGGTAACCGCAAACCCCGGCGTTCTCTGCGTACTTCTCCGACAGCGGCGCCAGCAACGGCTGCAAGGCCAGGGTGATGGTTTCTTCGTTGAGCGAACGCAGTTGATTGTTCGACTCGCGCTTCCACTGCGGCAGGCTGGCGAGTTCTTCGTTCAGGCGCTCTTCGAGGCCGGAAATGTCATCGTGAAAACGCTCGCGCTCGGCTTCCGGCAACTGCGCGAATTCGGCTTCGTCCAAGGCCTTGCCGTCGAGCATCGGCGTGAAGGCGATATTGCTGCTGTCGCGGTACAGGGCGACGTCTTTTTCCAGGGCCAGGCGTTCGATGATGTCCAGCGCCTTGTCGTAGCGCTGATTGAAGGCGCGGTCGATGGCGCTTTTTTTCTGCTGGTAGGACGGGTGTTCGAAAACTGCCGGAAAAGTCGCCAGCAGGTTGTCGATCAGGCCGTTGATGTCGCCGATGAACGAGGCCGCCGTGCCCGATGGCAGCTCCAGTGCGCGCGGTTCGCGCGGCTCATCGAAGTTGTTGACGTAGACCCAGTCCGCCGGGGTCTGCAGGCGTTTGCCTTCGGCTTTCAGGTAGCGTTTGACGAACGAGAACCGGCCGGTGCCGGGCTCGCCCATGACAAATACGTTGTAACCGGGGCGTGGCATCGCCACACCGAACTGCAAGGCTTCGACCGCGCGTTCCTGGCCGAGCACACCGCGAAAGGGCTCCAGATCATTGGTGCTAGTGAAGCTGAACTGTTCAGCGGAAAACGGACGAGTCAGCGCTTCGGGCGCAAGACGCAGGCTGGCAGCAACAGGATCAGGCATCGGGCTTCCTTAACAATCAGGCGGGGCAGGTAGCGGCATTCTGGCGCTGCCCGTGCCCCACTGGCAAGGCGCGCCACATGACAAAGCATAGACAAGCGCGCGGCCGGCCGACGCGTCCCGATAAATCAGAGGTTTATTCCAAATATTTTGCAAAAAGTCACGGAACCGCTGGAACGTGCCTAAACTCCAAACTGCGCGGCTGGAACTAATACCGGCCCACTGACACTTTCGGCTTTGTCCTCGGGCAGAGCACGAAGGGCCAGAACCCTGTCCATTGGTATGCACATAAAGAGAACAAAGCTATGAAACGGATTCTTCTCGGTACTCTCTTCACCGCTGTATCCATCAACGCAATGGCGCAAGCCCCGGGCGGCCCGGATTGCGGTTGGGGCAACATGCTGTTCGAAGGTCAGCGTGGCACCCCGGCGCACTTCCTTGCTTCCACCACCAACGGCACTTCCGGTAACGCCACGTTCGGTATGACTTCCGGCACCAACGGTTGCTCGACCAACGCATCGCTGACCTACGGCGGTAAATCATGGTTCGCCATGAATGGCATGATGAACGAGCTGTCCGAAGACATGGCCAAAGGCAATGGCGAAGCGCTGACCACTTATGCCGTGGTCCTGGGCGTAGCACCGGAAGATCGTGCGCACTTCGCGCAAGTGACCCACGAGCACTTCCAGCAGATCTTCAGCAAAGCTGACGTGACCGCTGAAGACGTGCATACCAACACCCTGGCAGTACTGAAATCGGACCCACGTCTGGCCAAGTACGCAACTCAGGCTTAAGCTCGACCCCGCCCGCTTCCTTCGGGAAGCGGGTTTTGTTTTTTTGGCCCGCCCCTCTTTGGGTCTTTTATTTCTTTCCTGTTCAAGTTGCCGACTATGCTCAAACGCCTTGCCTGGCTGGCGCTCTGTGTCTGCGCCCCGCTGTCCGCCGCGCCTCACATCGATCCTCAACGTTTGCAGCAACTGGCCAACGACCGCTTCTGGATTTCCCTCGGTCATTACGAAACCGCCAAACTCGGCGGCTGGCGCAGCTATGTCAGCGACAAGAAGTTCTTTCTCGCGCCCGACGGCAACGAGCATCCGGACCGCGAACTGGCCGCCACCGTGCAGGCGCTGTACGCCCCGGCCAGTCTCGGCGAGCAACACGCACAATGCGTATACCCCGCGCGCACGCGCTGGCTGAAAGCGCAGCTCAATCTCGCTGACCTGCCAGCGCCGGAATGCGCCGAATACAAGCAATGGTTCAAGGACGTCTCGCCGCACAGCGCGGTGATGATTTTCCCGGCGGCGTACCTCAACAGCCCGTCGTCGATGTTCGGCCACACCCTGCTGCGCATCGATCAGGCGGACGTGCAGGCCGACAAGACCTCGCTGCTCAGCTACGCGATCAACTTCGGCGCCTACATCGAAGGCTCGGACAACAGCATTCTGTATGCCTGGAAAGGCTTGATGGGCGGCTACCCGGGGCTGTTCGCGCTGGTGCCGTATCAGGAAAAACTGTCGGAATACCGCAGCCTGGAAAACCGCGATCTGTGGGAATACCGGCTCAATCTGACCCAGGAAGAAACCGCACGCATGGTCGAACATGTGTGGGAGCTCAAGCAGATCCAGTTCGACTATTTCTTCTTCGACGAAAACTGCTCGTATCGCTTGCTGGAGCTGCTGCAAGTGGCGCGGCCGAGCCTGCGCCTGACCGAACAATTTCCGCTGACCGCAATCCCCACCGACACCGTCAAAGCGGTGAAAGAGGCCGGGCTGGTCGAGCACATCGAATATCGCCCGTCCCGCGAACGTGAACTGCTCAGCCGCGCCGAGCCGTTGAGCGATGATGAACAGCAATGGGTGCTGAAAGTCAGCGCCGATCAAAAAGTCCTGCAAGAGCCAACGTTCAAAGCCCTGCCCCGCGCACGTCAGGCGCTGATCGTCGACGCCGCCTATCGTCTGGAGCGCTACCGCGCCAACGGTCAGGAGCGCGATCCGCAACGAGCGCAGCGCAGTTTCGAACTGCTGCGGGCGATCAACAAGAACCCGGCGCCGGAGCTGGAAATACCGCAACCCGGTCTGCCCGAAGATGGCCACGAGTCCCGCACCTGGCAGGCCGGCCTCGGTACGCGAGGCGATCGCGCCTTTGGCGAATACGGCTTGCGCATGGCTTATCACGACCTCAATGACAACGCCGAAAGCTTTCCTCTCGGGGCGCAGATCGAGATCCTGCAACTGAAGCTGCGCCAGTACGAAGGCAATGACTGGCAGTTACAGCAACTGGACCTGGCGACCATTCGTTCGCTGACACCGCGCAACGAGCTGCTGCAACCGCTGTCGTGGCAAGTCACCGGTGGCCTTGAGCGGGTGCCGGGCAAGCATGACGACGAAACGCTGGTCAGCCATGTCAACGGTGGCGGCGGCGGCACGTGGCAGTTGGGCGAAGACGTGCTCGGCTTTGCGCTGGGCACGGTGCGCGTGGAGCACAACAACGACTTCGCCGAGTTCGTTTCCCCGGCTGGTGGCTTCAACACCGGCGTGCTATGGAAAAACCCGCTGGGCAATCTGAGCCTGGAGGCCAAGGGCGACTACTTCTTCAACGGCGAAGTGCGCCGCAGCCTGAGCCTGAATCAGCAGTGGGAGCTGTCGCGCAACCTCGGTTTGCGCCTGAGCGCGCAGCGCGAATTCAGCCAGCTCGCCAGCCCGGAAACAGAAGTCATGCTGGAAGTGAAGTGGTATCACTACTGATCCCGAGCCTGTGTGAATCTCCCTGTGGGAGCGAGCCTGCTCGCGAAAGCGTTGGTTCAGTCAATAGTAGTGTTGCCTGACACGACGCCTTCGCGAGCAGGCTCGCTCCACAGGGGCTTTGTGGTGTGCAATGGATTTTTCACAGGCCTTCGACAGCCGCCTCATGAATCCCCTTCTAGACTTTCCTTATGAGCCGAGTATCGGCGCGGGAGAGTGCGATGTGGCGGTGCGTGGGGTTGTTGGGTGTTGTATTGGCGCTGGGCGGTTGCCAGACCACCCATGAAGACTTGATCGCCAAGGGTTATCCACCGGCCTTCGCCGACGGTTTCGATGACGGTTGCGTCAGCGGCCGGCAAGCGGCAGGTTCGATCAGCGGCGAGTTTCGCAAGAACGTGCCGCGCTATCTCAAGGACCAGCAATACGCCGACGGCTGGGTCGACGGCTTCCGCCAATGTCAGGCGATGCTGGAAAACAGGGATCGCGAGCAATATCGCAACGAGCATTGGGACGAACGCGAACGCGCCTGGCAGCAGCAGAAGGACCAGGACGTCGGGCGGGCTTATCGCTCGCAATAGGTCGCTTGCAGACATCCAGTGAAACCAAATGCCGGCAATCATGGCCCAAATCCTTTAACAGGAGGACTTCATGAGTCGCGCATTCGTCAACGAAGACAACGCCGCCGCGCAGGCCGATCAGCCGGTCGAACGTCAGGTCAGCACGCAGCCCAACTACGTCACCCCACAAGGGCTGGCGCAGTTGCAGGCGAAAGTCATCGAGTTGCAGAGCCTGCACGCCGAGCAAACGGCCAAGGGCGAGCAGGCCGACAAACAACGTCTCGCCGATCTGCAACGGGATCTGCGTTATTTCACTCAACGCCTGAGCAGCGCCCAAGTCGCAGTCGCTGCGACTTCCACCGACAAGGTGCAGATCGGTAGCTGGGTGACTTTTGCCGATGAACACGACACTGAACACCGCGTGCAACTGGTCGGCGAGGATCAGGCCGACGCCAGTCAGGGCCTGATCAACTGGGCCTCACCGCTGGGCCGGGCTTTGCTTGGCGCCCAGCTCAACGATGAAGTGCTATGGCAGCGGCCTGCCGGCGATCAACTGATCGAAGTGATCCGCATCGAACCGGCTTAAACCACGCCTTGCGCCAACATCGCATCGGCGACTTTGACGAAGCCGGCAATGTTCGCGCCTTTGACGTAATTGATCTGACCGTTGTCTTCGCCGTAATGCACGCAGGCGTGGTGGATCGACTGCATGATCGCGTGCAGCTTGCTGTCCACCTCGCCCGCCGTCCACAGCAGGCGCATGGCGTTCTGCGACATCTCCAGACCGCTGACGGCCACACCGCCGGCATTCGACGCCTTGCCCGGTGCGAACAGAATGCCGGCCTCGATAAAGATATCCACAGCCGCCAGCGTGGTCGGCATGTTCGCGCCTTCAGCCACACAAACGCAGCCATTGCGCAGTAGCGTGCGCGCGGCTCCGGCATCGAGTTCGTTTTGCGTCGCGCAGGGCAGCGCGATGTCGCACGGCAGCGACCACGGATGTTGGCCGGCGCGGAATTCCAGACCATGGGCGCTCGCCAGTTCGCTGATGCGCCCACGTTTAACGTTCTTCAACTCCAGCAGCGCCAGCCACTGTTCTTCGCTCAGTCCTGCTTCGCAGTACAGCGTGCCTTCGGAGTCGGACAGGGAAATCACTTTGCCACCCAGGTCCATCACTTTGCGCGCCGCGTACTGGGCAACGTTGCCGGAACCGGAAATCGCCACGCGCTTGCCTTCCACGCTCTGCCCGCGGCGCTTGAGCATCTCCTCGGCGAAGTACACGCAGCCGAAACCGGTGGCTTCCGGGCGAATCAGGCTGCCGCCGTAGGTCATGCCCTTGCCGGTGAGGACGCTGGTGAACTGGTTGCTCAGGCGCTTGTACTGGCCAAAGAGGAAACCGATCTCCCGCGCACCGACACCGATATCACCGGCCGGCACGTCAACGTCGGCGCCGATGTGGCGATACAGCTCGCTCATGAACGCCTGGCAGAAACGCATGACTTCAGCATCGCTCTTGCCCTTCGGATCAAAGTCGGAACCGCCCTTGCCGCCGCCCATGGGCAGGGAGGTCAGCGAGTTCTTGAAGGTCTGCTCGAAGGCGAGGAATTTCAGCACGCCGAGGTTCACCGACGGATGAAAACGCAAGCCGCCCTTGTACGGGCCGATGGCGCTGTTCATCTGGATACGGAAGCCGCGATTGACCTGGACCTTGCCCTGATCGTCGACCCACGACACCCGAAACACCAGCGCACGCTCCGGCTCGCAGATGCGCTCGAGAATCCCCGAAGTCAGGTAATGCGGATTGGCTTCAAGAAACGGCCACAGGCTGCGCAGGACTTCTTCGACAGCCTGGTGGAATTCGGGTTGATCCGGGTCGCGTTTTTTCAGGCGCGCAAGGAAGGATTCGACGGATTCGATCATGGGCAAAGTCTCGGCAAATTTATTGTCGTTGGAGGAGATTGGGCCGGACTGTAACAAACGAATTGCGCACAGGAACAGAGCAAAATGTCGCAGTTATGAAATTAAATGGTGCACAGGATATAAATCAGGTCGGTTTTTGACCCTGCTTTGCACTCTAATAGTGAGATCAGACTCACGTCATGCACCAACAGTTACACGCCCTTCGCGAGCAAGCTCGCTCCACATTTGAAATGCGTTCTCCTGTGGGAGCGAGCTTGCTCGCGAAGGGTTCGACTCGGTTAAACCTGAAAAACACAGAAAAAAACGGAGCCCGAAGGCTCCGCTCTATCTGCAACCAACCCGATATCAGGCCAGTTTCTTGTGACGTACCCGGTGTGGCTGGGCCGCTGCTTCGCCGAGGCGTTTTTTGCGGTCGGCTTCGTACTCGGTGTAGTTACCTTCGAAGAACACCGCTTGCGAGTCGTCTTCGTACGCCAGGATGTGCGTGGCGACACGGTCAAGGAACCACCGATCGTGGGAGATCACAATGGCGGCGCCCGGGAAGTCCAGCAGGGCTTCTTCCAGCGAACGCAGGGTTTCCACGTCGAGGTCGTTGGACGGTTCGTCGAGCAGCAGGACGTTGCCGCCCTCCTTCAGGGTCAGCGCCAGGTGCAGACGACCGCGCTCACCGCCGGACAGGTCCTTGACGAACTTCTGCTGGTCGCCACCCTTGAAGTTGAAGCGACCGACGTAGGTACGCGACGGGATCTCGTAGTTGCCGATGCGGATCTGGTCGGAACCGTCGGAAATCTGCTGGAACACGGTCTTGCTGCCGTCGAGGTCTTCACGGCTCTGGTCGACGCAGGCCAGTTGCACGGTTTCACCGATTTCGATGCTGCCCGAATCCGGAGTTTCCTTGCCCATCAGCATGCGGAACAGCGTCGACTTACCGGCACCGTTACCGCCGATCACGCCGACGATGGCGCCCTTCGGCATGGAGAACGACAGGTTGTCGATCAGCACGCGATCGCCGTAGCCCTTGGTGACGTTCTTGAATTCGATGACCTTGTCGCCCAGGCGTGGACCGGCCGGGATGTAGATCTCGTTGGTCTCGCTGCGCTTCTGGAATTCCTGCGATTGCATTTCTTCGAAGCGTTGCAGACGTGCCTTGGATTTCGACTGGCGGGCCTTGGCGCCTTTGCGCACCCACTCCAGTTCTTCCTTCATGGCTTTTTCATGAGCCGACTGCTGCTTGGATTCCTGGGCCAGACGATCGGACTTGGCTTCGAGCCAGCCCGAATAGTTGCCCTCGTAAGGAATGCCCGCGCCGCGGTCGAGTTCCAGAATCCAGCCGGCGACATTGTCGAGGAAGTAGCGGTCGTGCGTGATCGCGACCACGGTGCCCGGGAAGTCGTGGAGGAAATGCTCCAGCCACGCCACCGAATCGGCATCCAGGTGGTTGGTCGGTTCGTCGAGCAGCAGCATGTCCGGCGCGGACAGCAGCAGACGGCACAGGGCGACACGACGCTTTTCACCACCGGACAGGTGTTCGACTTTCGCGTCCCAGGCTGGCAGACGCAGCGCATCAGCGGCGACTTCCAGTTGGCGCTCGAGGTTGTGGCCGTCGCTGGCCTGCAGAATCGCTTCGAGCTTGGCCTGTTCAGCGGCGAGCTTGTCGAAGTCGGCGTCCGGGTCGGCGTAGGCCGCGTAGACCTCGTCCAGACGCGCTTGCGCATCCTTGATCACGCTGACCGCTTCCTCGACCACTTCACGCACGGTCTTGGCAGGGTCGAGCTGCGGCTCTTGCGGCAGGTAACCGATGTTCAGGTCCGGCATCGGACGGGCTTCGCCTTCGAACTCGGTGTCGACGCCGGCCATGATTTTCAGCAGCGTGGATTTACCCGAACCGTTGAGGCCGAGCACGCCGATCTTGGCGCCGGGGAAGAAGGACAGCGAAATGTTCTTGAGGATTTCCCGCTTCGGCGGAACAACTTTGCCCAGCCGATGCATGGTGAAGACGTATTGAGCCATGGAGAACCTTGGGTCAGTGACAGATGAATGATTGGAGCGCAGGCGATGCCTGGCCAGACTGTGCGCGTCGTTCACTTGATCGCAATCAATGCGTGCGCGCTGGAAAAAGTCTGATTGTAGGGGCTGGAACGCCCCCGGTCTAACCGGCAAAGCTACCTTAATGCTGGAAGGCAGTCCAGCCGAGAGGGGCTGGCACTTCGCCACGAGTCAAGGCATGCTAGCCGCCCTTCGGGCGTCCGGCTTATAGTGCACGTCGCGCCAGTCCAGCCAAATCGCAGGATCACAGCTTGACCAATGTCACTCCGCCAGCCTCTGTGAGCAGCACCCCACCGGCGCCCGGCTCGCCCCTGCGCGGGACATTAAAGGGTGCGCTGGCCACCCTCGTGCTGTTATTGCTCGCGTTGCTGTTCTGGCAACTGCTCGATCAATTGCGCGAAACTCAGAAAAATCAGCGCCAATACACCATCGACTACACCGCCGACCTCGCCGCCCAGGTCAGCCTGAACATGGCGCTGAATGCGCAAATCGCCCTCAATCTGCTACCGATCGTCGAACAACCGCAAACCGCCGACGAACAGCAGATGTTGCTGCGCAAGTTGCAACGCTCGCTGCCCGACCTGCGCAGCATGGCCCTGCTCTCGCCCTCCGGCCGCATCATCAGCGACAGCGCCACCGACAGTTCCGACGCCGATTACCTGACCGAACTGGTACGCCGCAGCCGTGCCCAGGCGCATTACTTCAGCAATGCCGATGACGGCTCGGTGGTGCATCTGCTGTTGCATCAGGCCAGCGGCAGCAGTCGCGGTTACTGGGCCTTGCGCCTGACGCCAACCTTCTTCGATTCGCTGACCAAACAGGACGCCACCGCCCTGCGGCCGTTGTGGCTGGTGGAAAATCGCCTCAATCACCAGATCATCAGCCGCGATGCCGGGCTGCCCTCGGTCAAGGCTGGCGGGCTGACGCCTGACGATGTCGCCAACACCGTGCTGACCGTGCCGCTGAGCAGCAGCGACTGGCAACTGCGCGGGCTGTTCGACCGCCAGCGCGTACTGGAAGAGTTGCTACCGGCGTTCATCGGCAAATGCCTGCTCGGCCTGGCGTTCTCGATGTTGCCGGTGATCGCGCTGCTGAACATGCGTCGGCGCCAGCGCCAGGTGCATGAAGGCCGGCGGCGTTATCAGGATATTTTCGAAGGCACCGGCGTGGCCTTGTGCGTGCTTGACCTGTCCGGCCTCAAGCAGATGTTCGACAAGGCGCAGATCCAGACCAGCGACCAGCTCAAGGCCTGGCTCGACCAACCGCAGCAGCGCCAGCAGTTGCTCGCGGAAATGCGCGTCACCGAAGTCAACCAGGTCGCCCTGCAACTGCTCGATGTGCATTCCTGCGACGATGCCTGGCAACTGCTGATCGATGGCCAGCGCCATCCGCAGTGCGCGATCGGTCAGCAGATCCTCGACGCCGTCCTGCAACAGCAGAAGCAGCTGGAACTGGAAATCAAACTGCCCAACAGCAATGGTCGCGACCAGCACCTGTGGATGGTCCTGCGCCTGCCGAGCGAGCAGCACGACTATAAAGCGGTGATTCTCAGCATCAACGACATCACCAGCCGCAAGCTGATCGAGCTGTCGTTGCTGGAGCGCGAAGGCTTCTGGTCGGACGTGGTGCGCACCGTGCCCGATCATCTGTATGTGCAGGACGTGATCAGCCAGCGGATGATTTTCAGCAACCACCACCTCGGCCAGACCCTGGGCTACAACCGCACTGAACTGCATCAGATGGGCGAATACTTCTGGGAAATCCTCCTGCACCCGGAAGACGCCGACTATTACCATCGCTCACGGCAGTTGCAGCGCCACGCCGGTTACAGCCAGCTGTTGCAATGCCAGTTGCGCTTCCGTCATCGCGACGGCGAGTGGCGGCGCTTCGACATCCGTGAACAGGCGCTGGCGCGGGACAAGCACGATCAGGTCACGCGGATCATCGGCGTGGCCAAGGACATCACCGAACAGATCGAGGCCAGCGAATCGCTGCGTGACAGCGAGCAGCGTTACCGCATGCTCGCCGAAAGCATCAGCGACGTGATTTTCTCCACCGACAGCAAGCTCTCGCTGAACTACGTCAGCCCCTCGGTGCAGGCCGTGCTCGGTTACAACGCCGACTGGATTTTCCAGAACGGCTGGCAATCGATCATCGCCAATCCCGGGCAACTGAACGGCATTCATGTGCTGATGGACCGCGTCAGCAAGGCGCTGGACAAGCCCGAGCAACTGGCATTGCTGCGCAGTCAGGTGCAAACGCAGCTGTTCCTCTTCGATTGCCTGCGCGCCGACGGCCGCAAGATTCCGATCGAACTGCGCCTGGTGCTGGTGTGGGACGAACACGGCGCGTTCGAAGGCGTGCTCGGCGTCGGCCGCGATATCAGTCAACAGCGCCGTGCCGAAAAAGATCTGCGCATGGCCGCCACGGTATTCGAGCACTCGACTTCGGCAATCCTGATCACCGACCCCGCTGGGTACATCGTCCAGGCCAACGAAGCGTTCAGTCGGGTCAGCGGCTACAGCGTCGGCGAAGTGCTCGACCAGTTGCCGAACATGCTCACCGTCGACGAGCAGCAGGACGCGCACTTGCGCTACGTGCTCAAGCAGTTGCACGAGCACAGCACCTGGGAAGGCGAAGTGTGGATGAAGCGCCGTAACGGCGAACACTACCCGGCGTGGGTAGGCATTACTGCCGTGCTCGACGATGAGGGCGATCTGGCCAGTTACGTGTGTTTCTTCAGCGACATCAGCGAGCGCAAGGCCAGCGAGCAGCGCATTCACCGCCTCGCCTATTACGACGCCCTCACCCACCTGCCGAACCGCACGCTGTTCCAGGATCGTCTGCACACCGCGCTGCAAGCGGCCGAACGGCAGAAGTCGTGGGTGGTGCTGATGTTCCTCGACCTCGACCGTTTCAAACCGATCAACGACTCCTTGGGCCACGCCGCCGGCGACCGCATGCTCAAGGACATGGCCACGCGCCTGCTGGCCTGCGTCGATGACGATGACACCGTGGCGCGCATGGGCGGCGACGAATTCACCTTGCTGCTGCAGCATCGCTCCAACCGAGAATTGGCGCTGAACCGGGCGATTCACGTGGCCGAGCAGATTCTCGCCAGCCTGGTGCGGCCGTTCGTGCTTGAGGGCCGCGAGTTCTTCGTCACCGCCAGTATCGGCATCGCCCTGAGTCCGCAGGACGGCAATGAACTCAGCCAGTTGATGAAGAACGCCGACACGGCGATGTACCACGCCAAGGAACGCGGCAAGAACAACTTCCAGTTCTATCAGGCCGACATGAACGCCAGTGCGCTGGAGCGCCTGGAACTGGAAAGCGATTTGCGCCATGCGCTGGAGCAGAACGAATTCGTCCTGTATTACCAGCCGCAGTTCAGTGGCGACGGCAAGCGTTTGACCGGCGCCGAAGCGCTGCTGCGCTGGCGCCATCCGCGTCGCGGGCTGGTGCCGCCGGGGGATTTCATTCCGGTGCTGGAAGAGCTCGGCCTGGTGGTGGACGTTGGCGACTGGGTCATCAGCGAGGCCTGTCGACAGCTGAAAACCTGGCACCAGCAACGGGTGCGGGTGCCGAAGGTCTCGGTGAACATTTCCGCACGGCAGTTCTCCGACGGCCAGTTGGGTACGCGAATCGCGACGATCCTGCGCGAAACCGGCCTGCCGCCGGCGTGTCTGGAGCTGGAACTGACCGAAAGCATCCTGATGCGCGAAGTCAGCGAGGCGATGCAGATTCTTGCCGGGCTGAAGAACCTCGGCCTGAGCATCGCGGTCGATGACTTCGGCACCGGTTATTCATCGCTCAACTACCTCAAGCAATTCCCGATCGACGTGCTGAAGATCGACCGCACCTTCGTCGACGGCCTGCCGTCCGGCGAACAGGACGCGCAGATCGCCCGGGCGATCATTGCCATGGCCCACAGCCTGAACCTGGCGGTGATCGCCGAGGGTGTGGAAACCCATGAGCAGCTGGACTTCCTGCGCGAGCATGGCTGCGATGAGGTGCAGGGATATCTGTTCGGCCGGCCGATGCCGGCGGGACGGTTTGAAGCGCAGTTCTGTAACGATGCGCTGTTCATGTTCGACTGACGATCTGCGGCGCGCCCGAAAAGATCGCAGCCTTCGATCGTTCCCACGCTCCGCGAGGGAATGCCTCACTGGACGCTCTGCGTCCGCTTCGGCAGGTGACGCGCAGCGTCACGGGCTGCATTCCCACGCAGAGCGTGGGAACGATCAATGCCCCTTTTGCTCGCGAAGGGGCCGGCAAAAGCACCGCACATCTGTCATGAACGCCACTTGTCTGCGACATGACGTCGTTTCATATGTCATCCAAAAGCGGTTGGGTTAGAATGCCCCCCTTTTCTGCCCCCGATCCTTGAGGACCGCCATGTTCAGCCGTGATTTGACTATTGCCAAGTACGACGCCGACCTTTTTGCCGCCATGGAGCAAGAAGCTCAGCGTCAGGAAGAACACATTGAGCTGATCGCTTCGGAAAACTACACCAGCCCAGCGGTGATGGAAGCTCAAGGCTCGGTCCTGACCAACAAGTACGCCGAAGGCTATCCGGGCAAGCGTTACTACGGTGGTTGCGAATACGTGGACGTGGTTGAACAACTGGCCATCGACCGCGCCAAGGAACTGTTCGGCGCCGATTACGCCAACGTTCAGCCGCACGCCGGTTCCCAGGCCAACGCCGCTGTTTACCTGGCTCTGCTGCAAGGTGGCGACACCATTCTGGGCATGAGCCTGGCCCATGGTGGTCACCTGACCCACGGCGCCAGCGTTTCCTCCTCGGGCAAGCTGTACAACGCCGTTCAATACGGTATCGATGCCAACGGCCTGATCGACTACGACGAAGTCGAGCGCCTGGCGGTCGAGCACAAGCCGAAAATGATCGTTGCCGGTTTCTCGGCCTACTCGCAGATCCTCGACTTCCCGCGCTTCCGCGAAATCGCTGACAAGGTCGGCGCCTACCTGTTCGTCGACATGGCTCACGTCGCCGGTCTGGTTGCCGCTGGTGTCTATCCGAACCCGGTGCCGTTCGCCGACGTCGTGACCACCACCACCCACAAGACCCTGCGCGGTCCACGTGGCGGTCTGATCCTGGCCCGTGCCAACGCCGAGATCGAGAAGAAGCTCAACTCCGCAGTATTCCCGGGCGCCCAGGGTGGCCCGCTGGAGCACGTGATCGCGGCCAAGGCGATCTGCTTCAAGGAAGCGCTGCAGCCTGAGTTCAAGGCTTACCAGCAACAAGTGGTGAAGAACGCCAAGGCCATGGCCGAAGTGTTCATCGCACGCGGTTTCGACGTGGTATCGGGCGGTACTGAAAACCACCTGTTCCTGCTGTCGCTGATCAAGCAGGACATCTCCGGTAAAGATGCCGACGCCGCTCTGGGCAAAGCGTTCATCACCGTGAACAAGAACTCCGTGCCTAACGATCCACGCTCGCCGTTCGTCACCTCCGGCCTGCGCTTCGGTACTCCGGCTGTGACCACTCGCGGTTTCAAAGAGGCCGAGTGCAAAGAGCTGGCTGGCTGGATCTGCGACATCCTGGCTGACCTGAACAACGAAGCGGTGATCGACGCCGTTCGCGAGAAAGTCAAAGCCATCTGCAAGAAACTGCCGGTGTACGGCGCTTGATGCCTCGTTAATCCGCAATAAAAAACCGGTCACGATCAGACTGTGTGAAAACGCACTGACGGCGGTTCCAGCAAACGCCCCGACTTGTTCGGGGCGTTTGCTTTTGTGCTCAC